>DATIFW010000073.1:0-14929 GCA_035455045.1 Thermoanaerobaculia bacterium
CGGGAGAAGAACTGCTTGGCGCCGTCGAGACGGCGCGCGGCGAGCAGCTCCTGCGTGCGCAGCACGCCCATGAGCTCGCCCGACTCCGTCCCGATGAGGTTCTGGCCTCCGTCGCCGCGCGTCATCGACAGGTAGCCGGCGTCCACGAGCTTCTCGCGCGAGGCCCACGCGAGGAACGCCGTGTTCTCGTCGTCCGGATGGGCCGCGACGTAGAGGACGCCGCCGACGACGTTCAGCTTCGCGAGCGCGAGCCGGATCTCGGCGGCGCTCGGCGTCTCCGCGGGGGCCTCGGCGAGCAGGAGGCGCCCGTCGGTTGTGGAAACCGCGACAGCCGCGAGGAGCGCGAGGACGGGAGTGACGGCCGCGAAACGGCGGGAAAGGAGGCGTCGCGTCATGCGGGGGATTCTAGGGGTACGAGACCGCGCCTGGCTCAGTCCGGCGCCGGCCTTCCGAACGTCTCCTTGATCGCGAGCGTGAGGACGCACGCGAGGAGAAGCATGCCGAGGTTCGTGAGGAACGCGGCCCGGTAACCCGCGACGGGATAGCGGCGCGCGCCGTTCTCGAGGACGCCGAGCCAGTGCGCGTCGAGGATGCGGCCGAGCACGTTCTGCGTCAGCGCCGCGCCCAGGAAGCCGCCCGCGTTCACCGTCGCCGTCGCGATGCCGCTGAACCGCGGCGGATTCACGTCGCGCGCGAGGGCCCACGTGAGCGTGAAGCAGCTCGTCGCGAGGCCCAGGAGGAAGCAGAGGGGCCCGAGCAGGCCGCGCGGCGGCCCGGCGGAAGGAACGCAGATGCAGGCCCAGACGCCCGCGTAGGCGAGCGTGAACAGAATGTACGGGAGGCGCCGCGCCCGGAAGACCTTGTCGGAGAGGAAGCCGGCCGTGGGCGCGCCGAGGATGACGCCGATGCTGACGAGCGACACGATCCCCGCGGATTCCTTCGCCGTCATCCCGTAGACGTCCCGCATCCAGGGCACCGCCCAGAGCCCGGAGAAGGACAGATACGTCCCGTACTGACAGAAGAAGACGAGGAACATCGGCCACGTCCTGCGGTTTTGGAAAACCGTGCGATAGCCCTCCGCCACCGAGACGCGGGGCGCCGCTCCGCGCGGCACCGGCGGTGGAAAGCCCGCGTCCTCGGGCCGGTCGCGGACGAGGGCGAGGCAGACGCCGGCGAGGGCGAGCGACAGCACCGCCACGCCGCCGAACGCCGCGCGCCAGCCGAGGGCGGCGACGACGAGCGCCAGGGGCGCCGTCGCGAGGAGGCCGCCGAGGTTTCCGGCGACCTGCGTGAGGCCCGACCACGTCCCGAACTCGTCGGGCCTCCACCAGGCGCCCACCTGCTTGAGCATTCCGATGAACACGACGGAGGCGCCCGCGCCCACGGCGAGGCGCGCTCCGTACGCCACGGGCAGGATGCGCGCGGCCGCGAAAACCGCTCCGCCCGCCGCCATCAGGGCCGCGCCCACCGCCACGGCACGCCGCGGCCCCCAGGCGTCCACGGCCGCGCCCACGACGAACTGCATCGCGGCGAACGCGTAGAGGTACAGCGCGGCCATCGTCGCGACCTCGACTCCGGTCGCCGCGAAGGACGCCATGAGGTCCTTCGCGAGGACGGCCGGCGCGAGGCGGTGGAAGTACGAGACGACGTACACGAGGGCGAGGGTGCCCCACACGAGGAGGCGGCGGGAGCGAAAGGGTGCGGCCATCGCGAGAGTTAATATTGGCTCAGCTGACGAGAAGTGCCCGAACGCCCATGCGGAGCAGATCGAGGGGACCCCTGACCCGTTTCCTCGCGGTCGCGTGTCTCGCGGCCGCGGGCGCCGCCCGCTCCGAGGTCGATCCGCTCGCGTCCTGGACGGACGGCGCGGCGAAAAAGACGATCCTCGCCTTCGTCGGGGACGTCACGAAGCCGGGCGGGCCGCGCTTCGTTTCGGCCGACGAGCGAATCGCCGTCTTCGACAACGACGGCACGCTCTGGGCCGAGCAGCCTGTGCCCGTTCCGCTCGCCTTCGCGCTCGACCGCGTCAGGGCGCTCGCGCCGAAGCACCCCGAGTGGAAGACGAAGCAGCCTTTTCGGGCCGTCCTCGAAGGCGACCTGAAGGCCGTGGAGGCCTCCGGCGAGAAGGGCCTCCTCGACTTCATCGCAGCCACGGGCGCCGGGATGACGACCTCCGAGTTCACGGTCGTCGCCTCCGACTGGCTGGCGACGACGCGCCATCCGCGCTTCGGCCGGCCCTACACCGACCTCGTCTACAAGCCGATGCAGGACCTCCTCGCGTATCTCAGGGCCCACGGTTTCAAGACGTACATCGTCACGGGGGGAGGCGTGGAGATGATCCGGATCTTCGCCGAGCGCGTCTACGGCGTCCCGCCTGAGCAGGTCATCGGCTCCACGGTCGCGACGGATTACCACCGGGCGAGGGGCGCGCCCGCGCTCGTGCGTCTGCCGAGAGCGGACGTCATCGACGACAGGGCCGGAAAGCCCGTCGCGATCAACAAGTTCATCGGGCGCCGGCCCATCCTCGCGTGCGGCAACTCGGACGGCGACCTCCAGATGCTCGAGTGGACGACTTCGGGCCCCGGCCCCCGCCTCGGGCTCCTCCTCCGGCATGACGACGCCCGGCGCGAGTACGCGTACGACCGACAGTCCCTGTTCGGCCGGCTCGACAAGGCGCTCAACGAAGCGCCGAGACGCGGCTGGACGATCGTGAGCATGAAGGCGGACTGGCACAAGGTCTTCGGTTTCGAGAACTGAACGCGGACGCGCTCACGGCCGCGAGGCAAGGACCGCCGGCTCCTTCTGCCAACGCTCGAGAATCTCGAGGACGTCGACGCCGGTCGCTTCCTGGAAGATCGAAGGCAGGTCCTGGACGCGGAACGGCTGCGGGGACTTCAGGAGCGCCCGGAGTGCGTCCTTGAGGCTCCTCGTACCCCCGGTCGCCGTGCGGATCCTGTCGTCCATCTCGGCGGCCATGAGGGCGCCTCGCGCGAACGTGCTCATCCCGATACGGAAGTCGGCGGAGTACATGAACGAGGCGGATCGGGAGAGCTCGGCGAGGGGCATCCGGCGGACGAACGGCGGGGCCTCGCCGAGGAGCACCCGCAGCCGGGCGAGCGTGCGTGCGCGGAACGCGGTGCCCTCCGCGGCAGGCATTCCGTCCGCGAGAGCCTGGATCGCGGCGTAGCGGCCGAAGCCCTCGTTGAACCAGATCGTGTCGTAGACGGGCGGCGCCTCCCACGTGTGGGGGGCGTACCCCGCGCCGTACGCACGTTTCGGGATCCAGGTGTGCGCCATGTGGTGGGCGTAGTTCACGAGAGTCTGGGCGAGGTCGTCCTCGCCCGTCTTCGCCGTCGTCGCGCGCGCGACGGAGAGGCTGAACGTGCCGCTGTCGACGTGCTCCTGGCTGAAGGCGTAGCCGTGGCCCTCGAGCGGCGCGAGGAGCTCGAGCTGCACGGTGTACTGCCGGATCGGAGCGTCCCCGAAGTACGCCTGGACGCGGTCGAGAGCGGTGCGGGCCAGCGCGCCCTCGCGGGCGACGTCCGCCTCGCCCTCGGCGTAGACCGCGAGGACGAGGGGGATCGTCCCCTCGAGACGGGAGAGCGCGAGGTTCGGGCCCGCGAGGACCTGGGAGTCCGCGAGCACGTCGTAGTCCTTCGCCCGGGCCGAAGCCCGACCCGCCGGCGCGGGCACGGAGGGCGAGAGCGTGGTGAGGACGGGCCAGCCCTCCGGCGCGACGACCTCGAGGGAGGCGGCCCGCCGCTCCTCGCCGTCGACGTACGCGAAGACGGTGTACCCGAGGAGCCCGGCGTAGCGCGGCCGGATCTTCGAGGCCGCGACGCCCTTGAGGATCTCGCGCTCCATGCGCGCCACGTCGACCGCGTACGTGATCCGTTGGACGCGCTCTCCGGCCTTTCCGAGGCTCCAGCGCGGGCCGTATTCCGCGCGCGCCACGGCGAGAGCCGCTCCCGCAGGCGAGAAGGCCTTCACGTCCTCGACGAACCGGTCGTAGAGGAAGAGGGCATAGCCGCCGGGATAGCCGCGCGGAATCACGAGGCCCGCGGGGGCGGCCGCCGGGACCGGGAGCGTCATCGTCACGCGCACGCGGCCCGTGCTCGTGGCCGCCGCGGCATCGAGAAGATAGGCGATGGGCTCTTCGCCGCGTGCGCCCGCGGCCGGAAGGAGAGTGAGGCCGAGCGCGGCGACGAGGGTGCGGCTCCAGGCCGTCACAGAGGCGGCCTCTTCCGGTGCCACTCGGTCCGTGCCTGATAAGCGGTGCCGAGAGCAACGAGCGTCTCGTCCGAGAACGCGCGGCCCGTGAGCTGGAAAGCCGTGGGGAGGCTCTTCTCGCCGAAGCCGTTCGGCACGGAGAGCGCGGGCTGGCCCACGAGGTTGCCTGCGGGAATGACCGCCGGGCCGCCGCCGACGCCGGGATACGCCTTGTCGAAGTCCGGGCCGATCGGGTAGGCGACGGTGGCCCTCGTGGGCGAGACGAGCGCGTCGAACCTCGCATAGAGCGCGTCCAGGGCCTTCTTCATCGGCGCGCGCAGGCGGAGGGCCTGGATGTAGTCCACCGCGAGCACCATCGACGCCGCGTAGCCGCCCCACCGGTCGTTCGGGACCCTGAGATCTTTCGTACGCCCGCTTTCGATGAGGTCGCGAAACGCGCTCGCGCCCTCGGCCGCGACGATCGTCCCGACGGCCGGGCCGTACGGGAAGTCGGGGTACGCGACGTCGGGGACGACGTCGCAGAACGTCCCGAGGACCTGGAGCGATTCCTCGAAGTTCTTCCGCACCTCGGCCTGGACCCTTTCGGTCGTGCCCCTGATGACGCCGATCCGGAAGCGGCGGGGCTTGCCACCGGGAGCCGGCGCGCGCCCCGGCGTGAACGGGCGCGCGAGAGACGTCGGATCGTTCGGGTCGCGGCCCGCGATCGCGGCCATGACGAGACCGCAGTCCTCGGCCGAGCGGCACATCGGCCCGAGCTTGTCGAGCGTCCAGCAGAGCGCCATCGCCCCGTGCCGGCTCACGCGGCCGTACGTCGGCCTCAGGCCCGTCACGCCCGAGAACGCGGCGGGTGTGAGGATGGAGCCGGAGGTCTCCGAGCCGATCGAGAAACCCACGAGGCCGGCGGCCGTGGCGGCGCCGGGACCCGAGGACGACCCGCCCGACCAGAAGTCCGTGTTCCAGGGCGTGCGGCCGGGCCCCGTGAATGAGGCGTCCGCGTTGTTGTAGCCGAGGCCCCCCGCGAGCTCGACCATCGCGAGCTTGCCGACGAGGACGGCGCCCGCGTCGTGCAGCTTCCGGACGACGGTCGCGTCCTCCTCGAAAACCTGGGCGCGATACGGCTCGGCGCCCCACGTCGTGGGGATGCCCTTCGTCGCGAGGAGGTCCTTCACGCCGTAAGGGACGCCGTGGAGCGGGCCGCGCCATTTCCCGGCCGCGAGCTCTCTTTCCGCCGCCTGCGCTTCGGCGAGCGCGCGATCTCGGGTGATCGTCACGACGGCCCCGAACCTCGGCCCGAGGCGCTCGAGCCGGTCGAGAGCGCCTTCCGCGAGGGCGACCGCCGAGATCTCTCTCGCCTTGAGCTTCCTCGAAAGTTCCGCGACGGAGAGGAAGAAGACGTCTTCGCCGAGCGGAGCCATCAGCGGCCTCCGGGAAGTTCCGCGAAGAAGACGACGTCCGGCTCGTCGGCGTTCGTGAGGGAGACCTTCTTCATCGCCTCGGCGCCGCGGAGGCGGCCGTCCAGGGCCTTCGCGATCTCGCCGAGTTGCTCGCCGGACAAGTGCCTGCCCCAGCGGATGCGCACGACCTCCGTCAGAGCCTCGGCCACCGAGGATGGGGCCTCGGGCGTGGGGACGGGCACCGGGGAAGGCACAGGAGAAGACGCGGGAGAAGGCGCGGGCGCCGCCTGGCCGAGAGCGGTGGCGGCTCCCGCGAGAGCCGGAGCGGCGGCGGCGAGCGCGAGGCTCTTCGCGAACAGACGCCGTGAGGGCGAGGGGATCGGATCGGACATTTTTCGCCTCCGTCGGGGTTTATCCCGTTCAATCTATCTTGATTCGACGCGACGCGCGCGCAGCCTGATCCGCAAAGCCTGATAGCGTCCGCGCCATGCTTCTACCCGCGCTTCTCTTCCAGGCCGCTGCGGCGGCGCCCGTTCCTTCGACGCCCGTCCTCCGGGTCGTCCCGAAGCACGACGAGCTGACGTACACGTTCGGCGGCGTCCCCGCGCGCTATCGGATCAAGCCCGGCACGCGGGTCGTCGCGTGGACGGAAGACTGCTTCGACGGCGCCGTGAAGTCGCCCGCGGACCTGCCGTCGAAGGTGATGGCGCCGGGGCACGACAACCCGCAGACGGGGCCGTTCTTCGTGGAAGGCGCCGAGCCGGGCGACACGCTCGCAGTCCGCATCCTGAAGCTCGAGCCCGCGCGGACGTGGGCGGTGTCCGGGTTCGGGCCCGGATTCGGCGCGCTCGTCGGGACGGACCGCACCGCGATCCTCGGGCCGGATTTCCCCGAGACGGTCTGGCGCTACGAGGTCGATCCGAGGAGAGGCGTCGCGCGGACGACGTCCGGAGACGGGAAGCAGGCCTGGGAGGTTCCGCTCGCGCCGTTCCTCGGCTGTCTCGGCGTCGCGCCCTCGATGGGCGAGGCGCGATCCACGATCGTGCCGGGGACTTTCGGCGGGAACATGGACTGCCCCGAGGTGCGGGCGGGGAACACGGTCTACCTCGGCGTGAACGTGCCGGGCGGACTCTTGTCGTTCGGCGACGGCCACTACGCGATGGGCGAGGGCGAGATCATGGGGGCAGCCGTCGAGGGCGCCATGAACGTCGAGCTCGTCGTGGACCTCGTGAAGGGAAAGCCCACGCCCGTCCCGCGGATCGAGAACGCGGACGAAGTCATGTTCGTGGGAGCGGGCCGCCCGCTCGAAGATGCCGCGCGCGTCGCCTTCAAGGCGATGGTGGGGTGGGTGCGCGAGGCCACGGGCCTTCCGGAAATCGACGCGTACCAGTTCGTGTCGCAGTTCGCGAAGGCCCCGATCGTCCAGCTCGTCGACCCGGAGTACACGGTGCTCGTGAAGCTCGAAAGAAAGCGGCTGCCGCAGAAGCGGTGAGGGCCGGGACGAGAGGACCGGGGACGGGGACGAAGGACGAGAGGAAGAGAAGACTCTCTTAGAAGGTGAAGAGAACAGAGAGAGAAGACTGGGGATTTCTTAGAAGGTGGAGAAAAGAAGAGAAGAGGGGAGAAGAAGAGGTTTCCTGGAAGGTGGAGAGGGCAAGCGGAGGCGCCGCGGCGCGCGACGAAGGCCTTCGCAACCTGTCGCGCCGCCACCCGTATCCCTCTTCGATGCGCACTCCGCGCTCCCTGAGCCTCGCCGCATTCCTCCTGTGCACCGCCTCTGTTCTCTTACCTTCTGAGAAATCTTCATCTTCATCTTCCTCTCCCTCTTCCTCTCCCTCTTCCTCTCCCTCTTCCTCTTCTTCTTCGCCTTCTCCGAAATCTCCCGATCCCCTCGCCGCCGAGATCGCGCGCGAGGCCGCGGTGCTGAAGGGGCTGCCGGAGTCGGACGACATGCTCAAGCAGGTTCGCGAGGGTGTCGGCCCGGTCCTCGCCCGCGCCGAAGAGGCCCTCGCCGCCGGCCGCCGGATGCTCGCGCTCCAGCGCCTCGCGCCGGCCTATTCGAACGTCGTGGCCGCGGAATACCTGCTGTCCCTGCCGGCCGCCTCGCGCGCGGACGTCCCGGCGTTCGAGGCCGAGTGGTCACGACGGGGATCCGAGCTCGTGGCACTCCGCGCCAACGCGGGCGCGGGCCTGAGACCCGCCGCCGTGCGTGCGCTCGCCGAGGCGGCCGTGCCGCAGGTCCGAGAGTTCTACGACGCAAGCCTCGAGTACGGCCGCAGCACGATGGCGGCCGCCGGGTTCTACTACCTCGGATCGGCGAGGGGGCAGCTCGCGTTCGCGGAATTCTGCCGCGCCCTCGGCGAGCCTTCCGCCGGGGCCGAGCCGCGGCTGCGATCTCTCGCTCCCGACATCGAGGCGCTCGAGAGGCAGATGCTCGCCGCGTACGCGCCGCCCGCCTCCCTCGAGCGCCACGCCGAGTTCATCGCCGCGAGCGCGTCGCTGAAAGAAGCCCGCGAGCTGGACGCGGCGGGCCTTCGATACGGAGCACTCCTGCGTCTGCTGCAGGCCGCCCTCCGCCTGGCCCCGCCTCCGGCCGTTCCGCCCGCGCCGGCGGATCTCGCCAAGAGTCTCGCGTCGGCCCGGGCGACGCTCGCGGCCGGGGGGATCGATCATTCGATCGCGCGGATCTTCCTCGAGTCGGCCGACGGAGACCTCGAAGCCGCCGCGGCGAAGCCGGGCGCGGCCCCGACGGTCGCGGCGGCCATTGCCTCCGAGGTCCTTCCCCGATACATCGCCGCGCTCGGACCGGGCCCGCGCGCGGCGCCCCGCCCCGATCCGGTCGCGACGATCACGCTCGTGCGATGGCCGTACACGTGAAACCTCTCCGATCCGGCAAGTTTGCTGGCACGGAGCGTCGCGGGGAGCTACGGGGGGAAGGTCCGGTTCGTGAGCGAGAACTACGGGGACTCCGCTCTCGCCCGGAAGTTCGGGGTCACGCGGTATCCGGCGATCTTCGTCGAGGACGTCCTCGTCGCGACGCCGAACGACTTCGGTTTCTACGGGAAAGGCGAGGGCAAGGAAGGCGGCCGGTACGCGCCGCTCAGGAGCGCGGCGGCACACGAGCGCTTCCAGGCCGACCTCAGGCGGATGCTCGATCTCGTCCTCGCCGGGCGAACGGACGCCGCGCGCCGCGAGGCGGCGCCCGGGAAGGAGGCGCCCCCGGCGCCGCTCCCTGAGGTCGCGTTGACGGACCTCGACGGCAGGCCGCTCTCCCGCGGCGACCTCCTCGGCCGCGTGGTTCTCGTCGAGTTCTGGGCGACCTGGTGTCCGCCGTGCCGGAGCACGCTCGGCTGGCTCGGCGATCTCAAGAAACGTCACGGCGACCGGCTCGCGGTCCTCGCGCTCGCCGTCGAGTCTCCGGAGGCGGACGTGAAGGCGCTCGTGGCGAAGCTCGGCCTTCCGCTCGTCTGGGCCGTCGGGACGCCCGAACGCGTGCGCGCGTTCGGCGACGTCTCCGCGGTGCCCACGCTCCTCCTCTTCGACAAGGCCGGCAAAGGCGCGGGCGCGTTCTACGGCGCGCCGCCGGATCTCCATGCGAGGGCGGAGGCCGCTCTCTCGAAGCTCGTCGAGAATTGATTGGCAAGAGAAGCCGCGCTTCGCGCGGTCCGGAGGGTTCTGCTAGAAGGTAATAGGGCATGGCGGCCTGCGGCGCGCGCACGGCCGAAACCCGGCTTTCTCTCCGGCGTATTACCTTCTAAGGAGATCTCCATGAAGGGTGTTTGTGCCCCTGCGCTTCTCGGCGCACTTCTCGCGTCGGGATTGCCCGCTCTTTCTCAGCGACCCTATTCCGGCCACGGCGCCGAAAGCGTCCCGCCGGCCCTCGTCGCGAAGTACGCGGCGCCCCCGCTGGAACCGGCCGTCTCGCGCCGCATCCAGACGATGCTCGACGTGCGCACCCCGGGCCTCGGCATCGTCGCGCCGGACGGCGCCCGCCTGTTCTTCAGCTGGCGCATCACGGGCACTCCGCAGATCTTCCGACTGGACGCGCCGAAGGGCTTCCCGGTGCAATTGACGGGCGGAGAGGACCGGACGGCCGTCCAGGCGGTCACGCCCGACGGCAGGTGGCTCGTCCTGTCGCGCGACGTGGGCGGCGAAGAGAACCCCGGCGTCTACCTCCAGTCGACGAACGGCGGGCCGCTGAAGACGGTCCAGAAGACCGCCAAGGTCCAGACGTTCTTCGACTTCCTGACCGACGACGGGAAGGAGCTGTACTTCCATGCGAACGACGTCGCGCCGGACAGCTACGCGATCTACCGGTACGACCTCGCGACGGGGACGAGGAGCCTCGTCTTCGGCGAAAAGGGGCTCTGGTCCGTCGGCGACCATCGCGGCCGCGGCGCCGACCTGCGCCTCCTGCTCCAGAAGGCGACGGGCGCGCTTTCGACCGAGTACGTCGAGTACGTCCCTGCGACGAAGAAGCTCACGCCGCTCCTGGGAGCCGGCGAAACGACCGAGTACGACGCCGCCTACGCCGCGCAGCCCGGCGAGCTCCTCGTGCGGACGAACAAGTTCGGCGAGTTCCGGCGGCTGTACCGTTGGAAGGCCGGCTCCGACGCGACCGCGAAGAGCTTCGTCGAGGTGCTCGCGCCCGCGGGCATGGACGTCGCCGGCTTCTCGATCGATCCGGCGAAGCGGTACGCCTACGCCGCGCTGAACGACGGCGGCTACGCGCGCCTGGTGGTACTCGACGCGAAGACGTTCGCGAAGCTCGACCTGCCGCTTCCGAAGGACGCGGAGCAGGTCTATGCGGGATCGGCGACTCAGAACGGGCGGTTCGTGACGATCGGCGTCGAGACCGCGCAGGCCCCGCGCACGAGCTACGTCTGGGACTGGGAGAAGAAGACGCTCACACAATGGGTCCTTCCGTCGGCCCCGGAGGTGGACCTCTCGACGTTCGTCTCCGCCCGCCTCATGACCTACCCCGCGAAGGACGGCACGAAGATTCCGATGTTCGTGCGCTTCCCGAAGGGCTGCGCGCCCGGCGAGAGCCCCTCGGCCGATCCGTGTCCCGTCGTCGTCGAGTTCCACGGAGGCCCGGAGGCCCAGGCGACGCCCGGGTTCAGCGGGTACACGCAGCTCTTCGTGGACGCGGGCTTCGTCTTCGTGGAGCCGAACGTGCGCGGCAGCGACGGCTACGGCAAGTCCTGGCTGGAGGCGGACGACGGAGCGAAGCGCCTCGAGATCATCACGGACATCGACGACGCGGGGAAGTGGATCCGCGCGAACTGGGGCCGCAACGGCAAGGCGCCGCGCGTGGGGGTCACGGGCGGAAGCTACGGTGGATACTCGACGCTCGTCGCCATGACGATGTTCGCGGGCACGTACGACGCGGGCGCCGCCGAGGTCGGGATCAGCAACCTCGAGACGTTCCTGAGAAACACGGCGCCCTACCGGCGGATCCTGCGCACCACGGAATACGGCGATCCCGACAAGGACGCCGAGGTGCTGCGGAAGCTCTCCCCCGTGACGTATCTCGATCGCGTGAAGGCGCCGCTCCTCGTGATTCAGGGCCTGAACGACCCGCGCGTCCCGGCCGGAGAGGCGGTCCAGATCCACGACCTCCTCGAGAAGCGCGGCGTCTCCTCGCCTCTCATTCTCTTCGCCGACGAGGGCCACGGAGCCTCCAAGCGCGCGAATCAGGTCCTCTCGATCGGCCACGTGATCAGGTTCTTCGAGGAGAACCTGAAGGGGAAGGCGAAGTAGGCGCGGGGCCGCGGCGCGGACGTCCGCGCGTGCCGGCTCTCAGGAGGTGGCGTCCGCGTCGTCCACGACCAGATTGCGGCCGCGCTTCTTCGCCTCGTACATCCGCGCATCCGCCCGGGCGACGAGCGAGGCCACGGTGTCGTCGGTCTGCGCTCCGGTCACGCCGACCGAGACGGTCACTTCGAGGCCGGGGACTGCCGGCACGCTGGAGCGTGCGACGAGCGCGCGCAGCCTCTGGGCGGCTTCCGTGAGGCGGTGGTTTTCGAGACCCCCGATGAGCACGACGAACTCCTCGCCGCCCCAGCGCCCGAGGAAATCGCCTGCCCTGAGACCGTTCGCGAGCGTACGCCCGACGACGCGGAGAACCTCGTCGCCGGCCGCGTGGCCGAAGAGGTCGTTGATCCTCTTGAAATGATCGATGTCGAGGAAGATCAACCCCACGGCCAGGCCGTATCGATCTTTCTCGGTGATACGCGAGGTGAGCTGGATCTCGCTGTAGCGGCGGTTCCCGGCGCCGGTGAGCGGGTCGATCAGGGAGAGGGCCTCCAGCTCCCGGATCCGCTCCGCCGCGAGAACCTGTCCGGAGATGTCGTTGAAGACCTCGACGGCTCCCACGATCTCGCCCGTGATTCCCCGGATCGGGATCGCCCGTACCGTGATCGGCACGCGATGTCCCTTCTTGTGGTGGAGGAAGACCTCCGTGGCCCTCTCGCGGCCGTCGTGCATCGTGGCTTCCATAGGGCAGCCGTCGTTGCAGAGCAGCCGCCCGTTCGGATCCATGTGCTGGAGGAGTCCGTCCGCGCAGCACCGGCCGAGCACCTCCTCGGCGGGATAGCCCGTGAGGCGCTCGGCGCCCCGATTCCAGTACGTGATGCGACGCGCGCGGTCGAGGAAGTAGATGCCCTCCGTGAGGTTGTCGATCAGTTCCTTGAAGAATCGGTCATCCTGCACGGTCGCATCCTCTCGGGCGTCAGTCTTGAGCGTACAGCAGGAACGCCGCGCGCCGCTTCTCGAACTCCATCGACGCGGCGGCCCAGGCGCCCGTGATCTCCCCGGCCGTCTCGCCGCGCGAGAAGCGCGCGAGCGCGGCCCGGCTGACGAGGAGGTGGCCCAGCTTCTCCGGGTTCCACGCCTTCGGGTGGAGGTCGCGGAGAGCGGTCGCGACGTGGAAGCCGAGGGCCACGGCGTTCAGCGCATTCCGGTCGACGAGCGTGATCCGAACGCCCGAGCAGGCCTCGTCCTTGAAGACGGACGACACCGGCGTGAAGCGCACCGGCGTGAAACGCACGCCGGCGATCCCGCGGGCGTTCAGCGTCGCCGCGACGCGCGGGCCGTCCATCCACGGCGCGCCGAAGACCTCGAAGGGGGAGTCCGTGCCGCGTCCGACGGAGAGATTCGTCGTCTCGAGGATGCCGATCCCCGGATAGAGCGCGGCCTGGGTCACCGAGCGAAGGTTCGGCGAAGGGTTCACCCAGACGAGCCCCGTCTCGTCGTACCAGAGATCCCGCGCATAGCCCTTCATCTTCACGACCGTCAGGTCCGCGCCGAGCTTCTTCTCCGCGTTGTAGAGCGTCGCCAGCTCGCCGATCGTCATTCCCGTCCGTATCGGCGTCGTGTGGTACGCGACGAAGGAGAGCGCGTCGTCGTCTGCCGGCGGGCCCTCCCGGACGTCCGCGCGGATCGGATTCGGCCGGTCGAGGACGATGACTTTCACGTTGGCCTTCGCGGCCTCCTCGAGGACGTATCCCATCGAGGCGAGATACGTGTAGAAGCGACAGCCGGCATCCTGTAGGTCGACGACGACGGCGTCGAGACCCGCGAGATCTTGCGGCTTCGGGCGCCGCGATTCGGGAGTGTCGCCGTAGAGGGAGCGCACGGGCAGCCCCGTCTTCTCGTCGACCGAGTCAGAGACCTTTTCGTCGAGCGCCCCGCGGATCCCGTGCTCGGGGGAGAAGAGCTTGGAAAGGGTTACACCCGTTGCGCGGGCCTTCGGAGAGCTGAGGACGTCGATGCTGGAACGGCCGTCACGCGTCAGGCCCGTGTGGTTCGTGAGCAACCCGATGCGCATTCCGGAAATGACTTTGAATGAAGATTCTTCGAGAACGTCGATGCCCGGCCGGACCTGCCCCTCGACGCGCGCCGGCGCAGCCGCTGCCTCTCTACCATTCGAAGAAGGCGCCGAAGGCGCGGAAGAATTCCTGGAAAGTGCCCGTGCCGCGCCGATTGCAGCAAGCTCGGCCACGCGCGCCGAAGCGTCGGCAAGCATTTGCGGCGTGACGTCCGTGATCGCCGACGCGACGATCGCCGCGACCTTGCCGCGAAGCGCGATGACGCTGCCCGATTCGTCGGGATGGTTGCGGTTCGAGAGGAGGATGACGAACGTGTCGGTGGTCGGATCCATCCACAGCGACGTGCCAGTCCAGCCCGTGTGTCCGTACGAGCCGAGCGGAAAGAGGTCGCCGCGGGCCGACGAAAAGCGCGTCGCGACGTCCCAGCCGAGAGCGCGAAGATCCTCGTCGCCGTAAGGGCGCGGGCGCGTCATCGCCGCGACGGCCGCGGGCGAGAGCACCCCGCCCCCGCCCGCGAGCATCGCCGCGCAGAACTTCGCCAGGTCGTCCGCAGTCGAGAAGAGCCCCGCGTGGCCCGCGACGCCCCCGAGGGCGTACGCGCGCGGGTCGTGGACCTGGCCGCGGCGGATCTCGCCGTTGATCTTTTCGGTCGGAGCGATCCGGGAGAGAGGAAGAGAAAGAGGAAGAGAAGATTTCTTGGAAAGTGAAGAAAGCGGGAGGAATCCCGTCTCTTTCATTCCGAGTGGCGCGAAGACTCGTTTCGCCGCGTATTCGTCGAGTGGCTGTCCCGACACGCGCTCGACAAGCTCTCCGAGCACTTCGTCTCCGACGTCCGAATACACGAAACGTGCCCCCGGAAGGTTCGCGAGGGGCTGCCTGTATTTTCTTTCGAAGATCTCCTTCTTCGTTCCCGTGTAGAGATCCATTGGGTCATCTGCTGCGAGGCCGGCCCGATGCGTCAGGAGCTGCTCGACGGTGACCCGATCTCTGGCGCCGCCGCCCGATGCGAATTCGGGGATGTGTTTCGCAACGCGGTCCTGAAGCCGCAGCTTCCCGTCTTCGACGAGCGCCATCACGCTCGTCGCCGTCGCGACGACTTTCGTGAGGGACGCGAGATCGAAGACCGTGTCCGGCGTCATCGGCTCGAGGGCCGGAAGCACGGCGCGGTGGCCGTATGCCTTCCGAAAGACGATCTTCCCGTGGCGGCCTACGAGGACGACGGCGCCCGGGCACTCCTTGCTCCGAATCGAATTTTCGACGACCGAATCGATGCGATTCAGGCGGGAGGCGGACATTCCCACGGCCGACGGTTGGGCCGATGCAATCCCTGCGAGCAGAGCCGCGCAAAGAATCAAGCGCACGATCTCCATGATGAAGTCATGCATTTTTCTGCTAAGAGCGGCCGCTCATTGCGGCCGCTCCGGAACGAATCTGTCGCGCGCGGCGAGCTGTCAAGGGCGCGCTCCGCGCGCC
>DATIFW010000074.1:0-17127 GCA_035455045.1 Thermoanaerobaculia bacterium
TGGTGGCCGCCGCGCTCGCGCTCACGTTCAAGGGCTTCGTGTTCCAGATCTACCACGTGCCGACCTCCTCGATGGAGGACACGGTCCTGACGGGCGACTACGTGCTCGTGAACAAGTTTGCGTACGGTCCGCACCGGGGTCCGTGGAAGAGCGTCCTGCCGTACCGGGACCTCGCCCGCGGAGACGTGGTCGTCTTCCGGTACCCGCCCGATCCCGGCCGCGATCTCATCAAGCGCGCGGTCGCCGTGGCGGGGGACGAGATCGAGGGAGAGAAGAAGTCCCTGCGCCTGAACGGGGTGGAGCCCGTCGAGCCGTACGCCGTCCACCGCGACGCGACGACCTACGGAGCGGAGGCGCCGCCGTCCCTTCTTCGGCGCGACCGCTTCGGGCCGTTCGCCATCCCGGCCGGCCACTTCTTCGCGATGGGCGACAATCGCGACGAGTCGCAGGATTCGCGGTTCTGGGGACCGGTTCCCCTCGCGCATCTCGAGGGGCGTGCCGTCTCGGTCCTGTGGTCCGTCCGCGAAGGTCCGCGCGTTTTCACGGGGCGCGGAGCGGCGTTACGCCGTTTTCTCGATACCGCGCTAAACTTTTTGTCCCGGACACGCTGGAAGAGAAGCTTCCACGCCATTTTCTAGCGCGCGGCTCGGGTCCGCGCCGGAAGGAGAAAGAACCATGCGGCGAGCTGCCACGAGATTCCGACGCGGGGAAGGGGCCTTCGGGCTCATCGTCGGTTTGGGCGTTCTGTTCGTCGTCATCGTCGCGTGTGTCCGCATCCTCCCGCTGCACATCCACGGGAACGAGGTCTACGACGCGATGAACGAGGCGGCCAATTTCGGAGGCATGAAGGGTGCCGACAGGCTGCAGATGGACATCTTCCTGAAAGCGCAGGACGCGAAGGTGCCGCTCAAGATGGACGCCATCCGGATCGAGCGCCGCGGCACGTACATCACCATCTCGGCCCAATACGAGCAGACGGCGGACATCTTCGGCTACAAGTACGTCTACAAGTTCGACAAGAAAGTGGAAAAGCCGGTCTTCTGATCCTGGATCGGGGGAACCGGTCGCCCTTCGGGCCTGATCGTCCGGTTCCCCCGCGGCTCGCTCTGCGAGCCTCCCTCTCCCGACGAACTTCCTTATAGTCACTCGCGATGTCCCGCCCCGACGAGCAGGTTCCCCCACTCACCGAGGTTCGGCTGGATGTCTGGCTGGACGTCGCGTGCCTCTTTCCGACGCGGTCTCAGGCCGCAACCGCGTGCACCGGCGGCAAGGTGGACCTGAACGGGCGCGCGGCGGCCGCGCACAAGCTGGTCCGGGCCGGGGACCGGCTCGAAATCACGTTCCCACGCGGCCGTCGGACGTTTCTCGTCAAGAGTCTCGCGGAAAGGCACGTTCCGAAGGCGGCGGCGCGGGCGCTCTACGTAGAGACGACGCCTCCGCTCGCGCCCGAGGTCCTCGAGGCCCGGCGGCTCGAGCGCCTGCTGGCGCCGCGACGGGACGAGAAAGGCGGAAAGCCGTCGAAGAAACAGCGCCGCGACCTGGAGAAGGCGCGTGGATGGTGAGCGCCGTCTCCGGGCGAACGCGTAACATCGCCATCCGATGCGCGTTCTTCTCTTCACCGGAAAGGGCGGGGTCGGCAAGACGACCGTTGCCGCGGCGACGGGCCTGACGCTCGCCGCGCGCGGCGTCAAGACGCTCGTCATGTCGGTGGACGCGGCCCACTCCCTCGCGGACGCGTTCGACCGCGACGTCGCGCTCACGGACCACGCCCACGGGGTCGCCGTCGCGGTCGCCGACAATCTGTGGATCCAGGAGGTCGACGTCACCGAGGAGATCGGTCGGCACTGGAAGGACATTTCGGGGTACATCACGACGCTTCTCGCCGTCACCGGTGTCGAGGAGGTGCTCGCGGAGGAGCTCGCGATCTTCCCGGGCATGGAGGAAGTCTCGGCGCTTTTGTACGTGAACCAGTACGCGCGCGAGAAGACCTTCGACGTCCTGATCCTGGACTGCGCGCCCACGGGGGAATCGCTGCGGTTCGTGTCGCTCCCGCCCACGCTGGAGTGGTACATGAAGAAGCTCTTCCGGCTCGAGCGTTCGCTCCTGAAGGTCGCGCGGCCGGTCGCGAAGAAAGTCAGCGATCTGCCCCTTCCGCCGGATCGGTATTTCGCGAACGTGCAGTCGCTCGCGCAGAAGCTCGAAGGCGTCGACGCGCTCCTCAAGGACCCCAGGACGACGACCGTGCGGCTCGTGACGAACGCCGAGAAGATCGTCATCAAGGAGACGCAAAGGGCCTTCATGTATTTCGGCCTCTACGGCTTCACGGTCGACGCCGTGATCGTGAACCGCCTGCTGCCGGACGGCGTCCTCGACCCGTTCTTCTCGAAATGGAGAAGAACCCAGGGTGTGTTCCTCGAAGAGGCGCGGAGCTACTTCGATCCCGTCCCCGTTTTCACGCTGCCGCTGAGGGACGATCAGGTCCTCGGCTCGGTGGCCCTGCTCGAGCTCGGACGAGAGCTGTGGGGCGAGAAGAATCCCGCGGCATCCTTCCGCTCGGATCCGCCATATCGCTACGCGAAGAGGAACGGAAGGTACGTTCTCACGCTGGACCTTCCCTTCGTCGATCGTCACGAGGTCGATCTCGCGATGGCGTCGGGAGACCTCGTCGTGCGCATCGGCAACGTGCGCCATCACATCCCCGTCCCGAGGATGCTCGCGGGCCTGTCCCCGTCCGGCGCGAAAGTCGAGGACGGCAAGCTCACCGTGCGGTTCGGGAAGTTGCCCGGCGCGGAGGAGGACGCGGGAAGGCTCTCCTAGAATGGAAAGAGAGGACGGCATGCCTGACGAAGACGATTCCCCGCGCGGAGACGCGGGTGCGAGGCGCCGCCGCCGCACGGCCCGCAAAGCGCCCGCGCGGACACGCCCCTCTTCCTCCTTCAAAGAGAGATTCGGACCGGGCCTGGGCGAAGAGCCGGCGCCCTCGGTGAGGGAGCGGGGCGGGCCGATTCCCGGCCTCGCCTGCGCGGGAGAAGGCTGCATCTTCAAGCCGGCCGCGGACCTCATCGGCAAGTTCTCGCTCCGTCTCGCGCGCGGGCACACCAGCACGCTCTCCCGCGCCAAGACCTCCGGCATCGAGTTCATGAAGGCGCTGCGCGACTTCCTCGACGAGGAAATCGCGCTCGCCGAGCGCGCCGCCGGCGCCGGGAAAGGACCGCGCTACGAGAAGATCGAGGTCGAATGATGCGGTCTCACCCTGCCCGCCTTTTCTCCTGCCTTTCGGCCGCGACCTTCGCCGTCTTGCTCGGAGGGTGTCCTTCCAAGGACGACATGACGGGGCCGAACGGGCAGGCGAGCCCCACGCCGACATCCACGAGCACCCCGTTGATCTCCTTCTCGCCGCCGGGAACTCCATCAGGCTCGACCCCGACCCCGACCATCGTTCCCACCGGAACGCCGCCCACCGCGACGCCGACGTCCGGGCTCGGCTCGACGCCCGCGACGTTCACGCCCACCGCCGTTCCCCCGACGCCGACGCCGGGGGCCGGCACGCCGACCGTCACACCATTTCCGCCGACCCCTACGGCGACACCCTTCGCCGGCACGCCGACGCCGACCCCCTTCGGCGGGATTCCGACGTCCACGCCGGCTCCGCCGACTCCGACGCCGGGAGCGGGCACGCCGACCGTCACGTCCATTCCGCCGAGCCCGACGGCGACGCCTTTCGCGGGCACGCCCACCCCGACGCCGTTCGGAGGCGTACCGACGCCCACACCGAGGTGAAAGTCCCCCGGCTCAACGCGCCGCGGCGATCTCGGCCACGATCGCGCGAGCGGCCGCGGCAGGGTCGGACGCGCCGCTGATCGGGCGGCCGACGACGAGGAGGTCCGCGCCCGCCCGGATCGCGTCGAGAGGCGTGGCGACGCGCTTCTGGTCGCCAACGCCGGAGCCGGCGGGCCGCACGCCAGGCACGACGAGGAGGAAGTCGGGCCCGCAAGCCGCGCGGATCGTCTCGATCTCCCGGGGCGAACACACGACGCCGTCGAGCCCCGAGTCTCGCGCGAGGCTCGCGAGCCTGAGAGAGGCCTCGCGCGATGCGCCGGAGAACCCGACCGCGGCGAGCGCAGACTCGTCGAGAGACGTCAGGACCGTGACGGCGATGAGCTTCGGCGCCCCGAGTCCCGCCTTCGCGGCGGCGTCTCGGGCGCCTTCGCCGAACGCCTTCATCATCTCCGCCCCGCCCGCGGCATGGCAGTTCACGATCGAGGCGCCGGTCCGCGCCGCTGCGGCCGCCGCCTTGCCGACGGTGTTCGGGATGTCGTGGAGCTTCAGGTCGAGGAACACGGGAGCCCCCAGAGCCACGACCTCGCGAACGAGGCGGGGGCCCTCCGAGACGAAAGCCTGGAGGCCCAGCTTCAGGACGCCGACCTCGGGAGCGAGCCGACGCGCAAGCGCGAGGATCTCGTCGCGGCCGTCGAGATCCAGCGCAACGGCAAGGCGCGCGCGGGCATCCGGCGCCTCTCGAGTCATGCGAACGAGTGGTCCGGTCTCGGGCGGGTCCGAAGCGTGCCGACGAGGTCGGAGACGCGCGCGACGCCGTGGCGGTCGCACCACGCGGCGAGCTCCCCCACGAGTCGGCCCGCGAGCGAAGGGTCGCGAAAGTTCGCGGTTCCGATCTGGACCGCGTTCGCACCCGCGACGAGGAACTCGACGACGTGCTCGACGGTCTCGATCCCGCCCATCCCGAAGATCGGGATCTTCGGAAGGGCCGTTCGGACCTCCCACACCATCCGGAGAGCGATCGGGCGGATCGCGGGTCCCGAGAGTCCGCCCGTCGTGAAGCCGATCTTCGGCTCGCGGCGCTCGAGGTCGATCGCGAGGCCGACGATCGTGTTGATCAAGGAGAGCGCGTCGGCGCCCGCATCCACGGCCGCCCGGGCGGACGCCACGATGTCGGTCACGTTCGGCGAAAGCTTCACGACGAGCGGATGGCGTGTCGCGGAACGAACCTTCTTCACGAGGGCCGCGAGCGCCTCGGGGTTGTTCCCGAAGATCATGCCGCCCCTCACGACGTTCGGACAGGAGACGTTCACTTCGATCGCGGCCACGCGGCGCTCGTTGCCGATGCGCTCCACGACCGCCACGTAGTCCTCCTCGGTGTCGCCCCACACGTTCGCGATCACGGTCGCGCCGAGGCGCGCGAGCTCGGGCAGCTTCTCGGAAAGAAACGCGTCGACGCCCACGTTCTGCAGCCCGATGGCGTTCAGCATCCCGGCGTCCGTCTCGCAGATGCGCGGCGGCGGATTGCCGTGGCACTCCCTGAGCGAGAGGCCCTTGACCGAGATCGCGCCGAGCGAGGCGAGGTCGAGATAGTCGGTGAACTCGAGGCCGTAACCGAACGTGCCGGATGCCGTCGCGATCGGATTCTTGAGGCGCAACCGGCCGAAGGCCGTGGAAAGGTCCACGCTCATGGCGTCAGAGGCGCTCCCAGTCGATGGCGGCGGGCGACACGCAGGGGCCCTCCTTGCAGATCGTCGCGAAGCGGCCGTCCGCCATCGGGACGACGCAGCCGAGGCAGACGCCGAACCCGCAGGCCATTTCGGACTCCATCGCAAACGAGGCGTCGAGGTGCGCGTCCTGGAGAAGCCCGGCGAGGACGCGAAACATGGCGAGGGGCCCGCAGGCGTAGACGCGTCGGTAGCGCGCCCCGCCCCGGAGCGCGTGCGTGAGCAGATCGGTCACGCGGCCTTTCCGTCCGAGCGAGCCGTCGTCCGTGGCGTATCGGCAGCGATGCGGGCCGAGGAAACGCTCGAAGTCACCGCGCTTCAGGACGTCGTTCTCGTTCCGACCCCCGTAGAAGAGGTCCGCCGCGATGCCGCGCTCGGCGAGCGTGCGCGCGAGGAGGACGAGAGGAGCGAGGCCGATCCCGCCGGCGACGAGCGCGACGCGGTCGGAAGGAAGGAGATCGTCGATCGGAAACGGCACGCCCAAAGGAGCGAGGACGGGAAGCGGCGTTCCCTCGGCGAAGCGCGCGAGCGCCGCCGTTCCGACGCCCGCGATCTTGACGACGAACTCCAGCGCCGGAACGCCCGCCATGGTCGTCACGTCCGCGATGGAAAAGGCGCGCCGGAGATACGGACGGAGTCCCTCGCCGGCCTGGATCATGGCGAAATGGCCGGGTCGCGTCCGGGCGCCGATCGAGCCGGCCGAGAGAAACAGGGAATAGTGCTGCTCGTCGTAGTGGAGCGTCTTGAGGACGCGGAGCGATTCGTTGACGGCCATCAGGAAGGAGGCGAGACTCGCCGGGCGCGGATTATGAGCGAGGGACGACCGGCGTACCACCTCCCTCTCGCGGGTGCGCTCGCAGGCCTCGCGGCAGGCGATCTGCTGCTCGCCCTCAATTCGGAGCAGATGAACGCTCTCTCGGCGGCGCGACTTCTTCTCGTCGCGGCGGCGGCCGGAGCCTTCGTCTTTTCGCCACTGCTCCTTCTCTTTCCGCGCGCGAGGCGTCCCTCGCGTGCCGGCGCCGCGTGGAGCGCCGGCCTTCTCGCAGCGTACGGCGTGTTCGTCGAGTTCCAGAGGCAGGCGCTGCACGATTTCGTGCCCGCGGGAGCCCGGCGCGTCCTCGTCGCGACCGCGATCGCGGCGTTCCTGTCGGCCGCCGTCATCGCCGTGCGCGCGACGCGCGGAGGCCTCTCCGCCCGAACGATCTCGATCCCACTCGTCCTCTTCCTCCTGCCACCCTTCGCTCTCCGGCGCGCACCGGAACGGCGGTCCCCGGAAGCGTCCGCTGCTCCCCTGCACGCGCCGCGCCGGAATCTCCTCGTCGTCGGCCTCGAGGGCGCGTCCTGGAGCCTTCTCACCACGTACGCGTCGGAGGGCGCGATGCCGGTCGTCGGGAGGCTCTTGCGGGAAGGCACCGCGGGACCGCTCGCGGGGCTCGCTCCGTACGATCGCGCCGCGCTCTGGACGACGGCCGCCACGGGCAAGCGGCCGCTGAAGCACGGCGTCGTCTCGTCGCGCCGCTGGGAGACGCCCGGGGGAACGTTCCGGCTCCTGCCGGTTCTGCCGGGCTCGCCCGTGCCCGGGAGCGGGCGCTCCCTCGCCGATACGTCGGCGGCTCGCCGCAGCCTGACCTTCTGGGAGATTCTCGCGTCTCGCGGCCACGAGGCGGCCGTCCTCGGGTGGCCTGCGTCGTCTCCGGCCCGGGAAGGCCTCGTTCTGTGGGCGAGCGACGCGTTCTTCGACGGGGACGCGAGCGCCGCCGCGGCGCGTCCCGCCGAGGCCGCGGCGCGGGCCCGTCTCTTTCGGGTTGCGGCAAACCGCCTCGACCGTCCGCTCGCGCGCTCTCTCGTGCCCCAGGGCCTTTCCGAAGACGTGGCGCGGCTCGATCCGCTGCGTGGAGCAGCGCGCGACCTGACCGTGGCCGGGGCGGCCCTCGCGGCTTTGCCCCGAGGCCCGCTCAATGTCTCGGCGCTCGTCCTCTCCGGACTCGCCGAGGCGGGAGCCCTCTCCGGGGCCGCGGAAAATTCTCGCTACTGGGGGTTTTCCTTTCCGGAAAAGGAAGCTGAGGCCAGGGCCGCTGCGCTGCGCGCCTATTACCGGTTCCTCGACGAACTTCTCGGCGAGATTCTCGAGCGCGAGGGGCGCGAGCGCATGATCTGCCTGTTCGCCCCCGTGGGATGGGGGCCGCCCCCCACGGTCGAGGCCATTTCGCTCTTCCTGCGCGGGCAAAGGCCCGTGGCGAGCCCCGATGCCGCGCGGGACGGATTCGTGCTCTTCGCGGGAGCCGGCGTGAGGTCGGGCGTGCGCCTCACGTCGGCGAGCGTCCTCGATCTGGCGCCGACGCTGCTCGTCCTCGCCGGCGAGCCCCTCGCCCGGGACATGGACGGCCGTGTCCTCGCCGAGGTGTTCGACGAGCAGTTCACGGAATCGGCGAGCGTGCCGATCGTGTCGACGTTCGAGGCGTCGGGCCCGCAATGAACGGTGCGGGAAAGAGAACGCATGCGTTCGTCCTCCTCGCTCTCGGTGCGCTCGGAGTCTTCCTGCGCGTGGTCAGAGCCGGGGACTGGCCCGCGGGGCCGTGGATCGACGAGCTTTACTTCCTCCGGGCCGCACGCCTCGCAGCCGGCGAGGGCCTGTCGTCCTTGTTCGGCACCACGCCGATGCAGCCGCCGGACTTTCTCTTCACGAACAGCTGGCGTTACTACCCGACGCAGCTGTTTCTCCTGCCGCTGGCAGCGGCCGACCGGCTCGCCGGCGGGGGCATGGCGTCGGTCCGGCTCATTGCGCTCGGCTCCGGCGTCCTCCTTTTCCTCGCGTCGCTCGCGCTCGCGAAAGAGGCCACACGAGAAAGGCCGCTCGCACTCCCGTCGGCGGCCGTCCTCCTCGCGACGTCTCTCTGGCTCCTGACGCAGGCGAGGTGGGCATGCGACGTCGTTCTCACGTCAGCGGTCGTGACCGCAGGCGCCGCGGCAGGCCTGAGAGCGTGGAGGCGCTCGTCACTCGCGTGGGCGATCACATCGGGGGCCCTGTTCGGTCTCGGGGCGGCGGGCTACCCCTCGGCGCGCCTCGCTCTCGCGCTGCCTCTGGCCGTCTTCGTCGTGGCCTGGATCGCGGGACATCGCCTCGTGCGACGCCTTGCGCTCGTCGCGCTTCTCGTCGAGATCGTCGTCCTCGCGCCGCTCGCCCTCGATTACGCACGCCGTCCGGAGCGCTTGACGGCGCACGTGAGAGATCTCTCGATCCTCTCCCGGCCCGCGGCGGAAGCGGAGCGGGCGCTGGTCGCAAACGTGCGCGATTACGCCGCGCTTTTCTTCGTGCGTGGGGATGTCCTCCCCCGGCACGGCGACCCGGACCGTCCCGTCGTCCTCGCGGGCGTGGGGGCGCTCCTCGTGGCCGGCGCCGCGGCCGGCGTGGCACGGAGGGGAGTTGAACGCCTCTTCCTCCTCCCCATCGCGGTATTCCTGGCGGGCGCGCTCTTCGCGCGCGACACCGAGAGCGCGAACGCGAACCGGGTCTCTCTCGCGGCGCCGTTCGTCCTGACGCTCGCGGCGCTCGGGGCCGCGGCTCTCGTGGAGGCGCTCCCCGCGCGCGACCAGCGCGCCGGGAGCGCGGCGCTTCTCGGCCTCGTCCTCGTGACGGCCTTTCTCGACGTCTCGGCCTTCGTCCGCTGGGCCTCGGGCCCGCACGTTCGGAACAGCTTCGGCGTCGCGGAACGGCGCCTCACCGAGGTGATCGAGACGGAGAGGCGCCGTTCTCCATCCGAGATCCTCGTGCACCCGGTCCGTGCCGCGCGAAACGTGTACTTCGTCGACGTTCTTCTCGGCCGGCCGGGCGACGGCGGGCGGCACGCGGTGAGAATCGGGACGGCGGGCGTCGAGACGTCCTGGACGCGCATCCCTGAATCCGACGTCCTCTTCGCGGCGGACGCGTCTCCCGAGGTCCGAAGGACCATGGCGAGCCTGGCCGCCGCGCTCGTCGCGCGCGCGGATCCCGAGGACGGCGGCTTGCCGTGGGCTCTCTACCGCATCCCGCGTGAGGCGGCCGCGCTCGCGGCGCACCGCGCTCTCGAGGAACCGGCCCCGGTCTCCGCGCCGGGAGGAAACTTCTTCGCGCCGGAGGACGGCCTCTATCTCTTCGTGACGCGAGGCGGAATGCGGGTCACCTTCGACGGCCGCATGCTCTTCGACGGGAACGCCGGCGGGCACGTCGCGCTCCGACTCGCGAAGGGCCGCCATCTCCTCGCCGCAGAACGGCGTCGAGCCTCGGCCGGCCTCCTCGTCGTGGCGCCGGACGGTTTCGCCCTGCCGATGGGAGACCTGGATCCGCCGTAGGCCCTCGCCGAGCAAGGTCACCGCGTCTGCGGGCGCCCCGAGGATGTCGGGGTCGGGGGCGCCGGAGTCGCGGGCGCCTCACCCACGATGCCGATCTCGACCGCCCGCGCCGCATCGAAGACGTGAGCGCCGGGTGGAGGCACGTCGTCCAACCGAAGAGGGAGATTCCCCGCGCCGACGAGCGGGATGCGCAGGACGCTGGCCGTGGAGACCGAGCCGGTCCGGATCCTCACGGGCAGGGCGGACGACCGGAGGCGGAACACCAGGCGCCCCGCGGCGCCGGGAACGAGCGCCGAGGGACCGTCGAAGCGGAGCCGCCTGAGGGAGAGCGGATCGACGAGGAGTGGGGAACGAGGAGGCGGAAGAAGCAGGATGCGGTCCTTTCGCTCGGTCCGCCGAACGTCCCCTGACGCGTCGAGGGCGGCACACGCCTCGAGAGCCTCCCGGCGGCGGCCGGGAGGCAGGGCGGCGAGATCGACTTCGATTGCGGCGGCACCGAGCTCGCGGTAGATCGCGAGCGTCTCGGCGGGGGGTCGCGACCTCGAGACGCCGTCGAGCCAGAGGTGAATCGGGGGCGGGAAGGACTGATACCCGTTGAGCACGCGACGCCCATGGAAGAGCTGCTCGACCCACGCGCGCTCGGACGTTCGGCGCTCGAAAGGGTAGACGGCGACAATCGAGTCGCGATCGAGTGAAGCGAGGATGTCCTGGAACGGCGACGGACCCGGAAGCGCCGCGGCGGTGAACGGCCGCGGCCAGATGTCGATCGCGAGGAGAAGGGCGACGACGGACACCACGCTTCGTCCGAAGAGGGAAGCGCGGAAGTGCCGGGCGGAGGCCGCGAGGGAAATGACGACGCAGGCCGCGATCGCGAGGCCGTACCACTGCTCCCACCGGAAGAGGCCCCGCATCGAGGAGAAGACGGGGACTTCCGTGAGGATCCGCCAGGGCCCTGGAAAAACCGGACGGCCAAGAACGTGGACCGTCGGGCCGAGAGCGAAAAGGAACGTCACGCCCGCGAGCGCCGCCCAGAGACCGAGGTCGGTCTCGGGAGAGTCCGGGTCGAGCCGCCGCGCGACCGGGCGGTGAAGAAGACGCAGGAGCAACCAGAGCCCCAGCGCCGCGAGAGCCGTCATCCCCGGAAAGAACCCGGGCGCGCCCGATGGAAAGCCCGGAAGGAGCCGCTCGAGAACGGCCTTGAGAGGCGCGGAGAACCCGGAGTGGTGGAGGACGGAAAGCAGGTCGGCGGACTGGCCGCCGAACGTGCGCATCGAGACTCTCACGTCGAAGTCGCGGCCGATCGCGAACAGCGGACGGTTGACGAGGATCAGCAGGATCGCCGGCAGCGCGCCCGCCGCGAGGAGGCGGAGAAGCCGGCGGCGGCGCCCGGGCGAGAAGAGGGCGCACGGAAAGAGCACGAGTCCCGCCGTGATGGCCCCCATGAGGAGGCCGTAGAGACTTCCCATTCCCACGGCGAACCAGGTCGCGCCGAAAAGGAGCGCGTCGCGCCAGCGGCCGTGTCTCAAGACATCGAGGCCGAAGGCGATCGCGAGGGGAACGAGCCCTGCCCAGAATGTGGCGGGGACCGCGATGCCGTTCAGCCGTCCCGGGCACCACGCATACAGGAATGCGCCGACCAGGGCGGGCCATCCCGGACCGGCAAGTCGCAGGAAGAGCGCGCCCGAAGCCCAGAACGCGAAGATGCAGGAGAGCGCATAGGGCACGTTGTACCCGGCGGCGTAAGAGCCGCTGGCTCGCGCCCAGGGGTAGCCGACGAGAGCCTGGATGAGGTAGCCCTCCGAGAGTCCCCACGAGTCGGGATAGGGCGCGAAGACGCGGTCGTCGCGATTCCAGGGCTCGCCGCGCTCGAACCGGCTCCAGGCCCTCCCGAGGACGGAAGCCGCGATCGCGGAATCGCCCAGCCGGCAGTCGGGCTGCGGTTCTCCGCAGGGGACGACGTCCAGGGGATGGCGCGCCACGTCGGCGAGGAACGGCAGTGGCGCCGCAAGACCGAGGACCAGAAGCAGCGTGCGGAACGAGCGGGCCGAAAGGGACAGCGGGCCCCTCGCGACACCATTCATCTCCCGGCGGCTCCTTCGAGGCCGCGAGCCACGACCGGCGGATCGAGGGCGCCGAGAAGCGCCTCCTGGAACGCGGCCGGCGTCTCGAGCGGTCCATCGTGTCCGGCGCCGCCGAGAACGACGAGACGTGCGGCGCGCATCCTCGCGGCCGCCTCGCGGGCGATCTCGAGCGGGAAGAGCGTCTCCTTCTCTCCCCAGATCAGGGTCGTCCCTTCCGGCAATTCGCCGAGGTGCTCAGAGAGGCCGTCGGCCTCGGTGAGGCGGGCGACTGTCAAGGCCGCAGTCCCCCCGCCGTAGTTCCGGCCGAAGGCGTCGAGGACGAACCCGAGAGAGGGCGCGGGCTTGCGGAAGAAGAGGAGGTCGAAGATGCGCCGGGCCCCCGCGCGGTCCGTGGGCAGGACGCGCGCGCGCTCGGCCTCCACGTCGGTCGGAAGAGAGAGGCCTCCGGCGTCCACGAGAACGAGCCGGCGCGTCTTCCACGGGAACTTCAACGCGTACCACCCCGCCGTCCAACCGCCGAGGGAATGCCCGACGAGATCGAATTTCTCGAGCGCGAGAGCCCGCGCAAGCGCGTCCAGCGCCGCGAGGCGGCCCGGGAGGCCGTAGCCTTCCGGTTCCCGGGGCGCGTCGCTCCGGCCGGAGCCGGGCGCGTCGGGCAGGATCACGGTTCGGCCGCGCCGGGCGAGAAAACGCGCGGTGCCCGCCCAGTACGTCGCGTCGGCGCCGAGACCGTGCAGCAGGACGACCGGACGCTCCGCCGAGAGCGGCCCCAGGACGAACGCCGAGAGGCTGGTTCCATCGTCGGCCGCGAAGACCTCGCGCCGCGCGCCGGCGAAATCGAGCCGCGTCTCCTGAATGCACTGGTAGACCGACAGCGGATCCACGGCGACGGCTCCGAAGAGGAAACAGAACGAAAAAGCGATTGCTCCCAGGCCCCAGCTCAGGAGCCGCTTTCGGTTGCTCATCTCAGCCGCACGGTATCAAGATCGGATCCTCTTATATGCGGCGGCTGCTGATGCAGCCGCCGATGGATGGGAAATCTGTCCCGGCTGTCCGGTGTCAAGGGTCTTCGACCGCTGTGCGGCGCGCGGAGCGCGCCCTTGACTCCGGACAGCCGGAGAAGATTCGATCTGCCGGCGGCCGCAAAGCGGCCGCCGCATAGCAGAAAATACTCTCTTCTTCTCTCTTTCTTTCCTCAATACGCGAGGAGGTCGCGGAGCGCCGCGAGGATGTCGCCACTCTGCGGGAGCGTGGCGTCCTCGAGCTGCGGCGCATAGCCGCAGAACGCGTCCTTCGCGGCGACGCGGCGCACGGGCGCGTCGAGCCAGGCGAAGAGCTCGTCGGCGGCCCGAGCGGCGATCTCGGCGCCGAAGCCGTGCGTCTGCCAGTCCTCGTGCACGACGAGGAGCCGGTTCGTCCGTTTCACGCTCTCGGCGACGGCCGCAAAGTCGTAAGGCGCGAGCGAGCGCAAATCGAGGACTTCCGCCTCGCGGCCGTCCTCCTCCGAGAGTCGGGCCGCGGCGACCGCGCTGCGGAAGACCGTCGCGCCGTACGTCACGACCGTGACGTCCGTCCCGGCCTTGACGGTGCGCGCCTTGCCCAACGGGATCATGAAATCCGGGCCCGGATAGCGACCCTTGTTGTGCGTCTGGCGGTAGAGGTGCTTGTGCTCGAGGAAGAGCACGGGGTCGTCGCAGCGGATCGCGGTCCTCAGGAGGCCGTTCGCGTCGAGGGCGTTCGAGGGCATGACGACGCGCAGCCCGGGGATGTGCGTGAACGTCACCTCGCCGGACTGGGAGTGGTACGGCCCGCCGCCGGTGAGGTAGCCGCCGATCGCGACGCGTATGACGACGGGAACGCGGAACGCTCCGCCCGAGCGCCAGCGGGTCGTGGCGAGCTCGTCGCGGAGCTGCAGCATCGCGGGCCAGATGTAGTCGAAAAACTGGATCTCGACGACGGGTTTCAGCCCGCGCGCGGCCCAGCCGAGCGCGCGCCCCACGATGCCGGCCTCGGCGAGCGGAGAGTTGAAGACGCGAGCGGGCCCGAACTCCTTCTGGAGCCCGGCCGTGACCTTGAAGACGCCGCCCTTGCCCCTGCATTCGCCGAGCACGTCGGCACGGGTGGCGTCCGCCACGTCCTCGCCCCAGATCGCGATGCGTCCGTCGCGGGCCATCTCGTCGCGGAGCGCGGCATTGATGAGATCGACCATCGTCGTCGGCTCACCCGTGAACGCCGGCGACGCTTCCGTGTCGAAGGCGGCCGAGGTCGGGTCCACGTCGGGCGAATAGATGTGCGCGAGAACGGTCTCGGGCGCGGGCTGGGGCCGTGCGCCGGCGTCGTCCGCTGCGGCGTTGACCTCGGCCGTCACTTCCTCGTGCAGCTTCGCGAGGTCCTCGGCCGTGGCGAGCTCCGCCTTCTCGAGAAAGGCCGCGAAAAGAACCAGCGGGTCGCGATCCCGATCCTTCTTGCGCTCGGCCTCGGGCCGGTAGAGCTTCTCGTCGTCGGAGAGGGAGTGCGAGTAAGGGCGGATGACGTGCGCGTGGACGAGGGACGGCCCCTTCCGGTCGCGCGCGTAGGCGAAGCCGTACCGCAGGGCGTCGTACGAGGCGAGAAAATCGCAGCCGTCGGTCTCGGCGACGAAGAGGCCGGGATACGACCGCACGAGCTTCGAGATGGAGCCGCCGGGCGTCTGCACCTCGACCGGCACCGAGATCGCGTATCCGTTGTCCTCGACGACGAAGACGACGGGGAGCTTCAGGGTGCACGCCGAGTTCAGCGCCTCCCAGAATTCGCCCTCCGAGGTCGAGCCCTCTCCGATCGTGACGACCACGACTTCGTCCGGCGCCGCGCGCGAGATCGCGCCGGCGAGGCCGGACGCGTCCTCGCGCAGGAGGTAGCGGCCGGCTTCGGCCGCTCCGACGCCGGGCAGGCACTCGGTGCTCGTGGGGGACGAGGTCGTGAAGATGCGCAGCGCCGAAGCGCCCCAGTGCGAGGGCATCTGCCGTCCCCCCGAGGCGGGGTCCTCGGCGGCGCCGAAGGCCTGCAGGAACATGTCCCGGGGCGTCACGCCGAGGCCGAGGCAGATCGCGCGGTCGCGGTAGTACGGGAAGAGCCAGTCCGACCCCTTCCGCATGTGGAGCGCGATGGCCGTCTGGACCGCCTCGTGTCCCGCGCCGCTGATCTGGAAGAAGATCCTGTTCTGGCGCTTGAGCTGGATCTCCTTGTCGTCGATCCGGCGGGAGGTGACCATGTTCCGGTAAACCCGGAGAAGGTCCTCGCGCGAAAGCCCTTCGTACGAATCCGCTTTCGGCGGCGAGATTTCCGTCGCCATCGGACGGAGATTACCGGAAAAAGGCCGTGCCGCCGACGACTACGTGGCCGGGTGAACGGCGGCGGCCGGGGCGCCGGGTGACGCGGGCGCGTGCCAGTCCGAATGCGGCGCGCGGTTCTCGACGATCCATCCCCTGAGCAGCTCGCGATACGTGCGCGCCGGAATTCCCTCCTTCGCGAAGAAGGGCTCGAGGGCGGTGCTCAGCGCTGGCAGGCGGTAGAAAGGCACGGCGGGAAAGTAGTGGTGCTCGAGGTGCAGGTGGGACCAGAGATAGACGAATTCCCAGAACCGCGAGCGCGCCATCCGCGTGCCCCACTTCGCGGGCTCGCCGGGTACGATGTCGTAGTGTTGCCCGAGGCGGTTGAGCGCGAACGCCGGCGGGAAGACGAAGAAGACGGGAACGACGTACAGCCACAGGAGGCGCGAGGCCCCGCCGAAAAAGCCGATTGCAAAGGCGGCCAGAAGGTGCAGGCCGACGGCCGCGAGCCGCTCGCCGCGGATCCTCCGCTGGAGCGTCTCGGGATACGTGGCGGTCTCCCTGCGGGCGGCGCGGAAGTAGATCGGGAAGAGCGCGGGCGTCGCGTAAAGCAGCTTCAGCCAGCGCACGTTCCTCTTCGGCGAGAGATGCGCGCGCTTCGGGTCGTCCGCCGTCGAGCCGAGCTCGGCATGGTGGTCGAGGTGCCAGCGCGTGAACTGCGCCGGGGAGATGCCGGAGGGAAGCGCGTAGGCCAGGCCGAGGAGGCGGTAGGCGCGCGGCCGGTCGCCGTCGAAGACGGCCTTGTGGACGACCTCGTGGAGGAGAACGGTTCCGTCGAAGATCACGAAGCCGAGGACGAGAGCGCAGGGCACCCGCACGAGCAGGCTCTCGAACTGCCAGCCGAGGGCGAGCGCAGCGACGAAGAGGGCGAGCTGGCGGAGGGCGACCGCGAAATGTCGCGCGGGACTCTTACGATGAAGCTCCTTAAGGACGTCGTGCGTCACGGCGGCCGTGAGCCGCTTCCTGAGATCTCCGATCGAGCGGTGGAAGTACCCGGACTTCATCCCGAGAAGAGATTACGCCGGCGGGGCTCCTCCCCTCAATTCCCGCATCAGCGGGCCTCCCCCGCACGCCGGCGGCCGCTACGCATTCGGACTCGACCGGACACGGTTTCAGCCGCGATTGGCCGACCAGGAGAACGTTCTCGTCACGACTTCTCCAGAGTCGAGAGTAAACGACCAGACCTCGGTGGCGGAGAGGTGATTGCCGTCCTCCGAGAAGCTCCCGGAGAGACTCTGCATCTGCCGATAATGCGTGCACATGGAGGATCCCGAGTCGAAGGCAGCGATCGAGGCAGTGAAGTTCGCGCCATTCGACGTCGCCGTGTACGACGTCCAGTCCATCGGATCCGCCATGAGAAACGAAACCGAGCTGCCGCTCCTGTGGACCACGAACGTGGTGCGAAGGACGCTTCCCACGGTTGGCAAGTAAACGCAAAAGCCTCCGGTGGCGGCGGTCACCTGCGCAGCGAGGCTCCAGATTCCCTGTGAAGCGGGAGTCGGCGTCGGCACCCCGGCCAACTTCGGTTCCGTTGGGGACGAATCATTGCAGCCGGCCAGAAGCAGGGCCATCGCGGCCAGGGCCGGCAGGATTCGGGAAGAAACGTTCTTCTTGGATGAGCGCATGACTTTCTCCTTTCAGGGCCGCAGGCATCCAGCGCCGAGGAACGGGCCTGAGCTCGACGAACTTGGGCCGAGTCGGTTCAAAACGGACAGTTACCCGGATTCGGGAGGTCGGTCCGCAACTGACTCTGGGGCGTACCGACCGGCACCAGATAGGTGACGACCGCCTCGGCGAGGGCACCGCTTTCGTTTCTCACCATGTGACTGTGCGTGTTCGTTCCTG
>DATIFW010000075.1:0-15910 GCA_035455045.1 Thermoanaerobaculia bacterium
CCGAAGAGCGCGTGGCGCGCGGCCGCGCGAACGACGGAGGTGACCGTGTCATGGAGGTTCTCGTAGAACTCGGGATCGCTCCTCACGAGGACGAAGTCGTCGTGGTGCGCGCGCACGGACAGGGAGGGGGTCAGCGTCCAGTCGCCGAGGGCGAGAGTCGAGGAGAGCGCGGCCGTGCGCGTGCGCGTCGACTCCTGCTGGTTCGGAAAAGCCGTCCCATAGAACCGGTACGCGCCGAAGTTCCGGTTCGCATAGCCGAGACCGAGCGTGAGGGGGCCCGCACCCGTATCCCACCGGCCCGAAACGCGAAGGAGGCCGGATGCGGACTCCGTGTCGTCGCGGAAGCCGGAGTTCTCGGTCCGGTGCCAGTCCACCGCCGCCGAGACGGACTCGCCGAGGCGCATCGCGGCGCGGTATCCGCCGGCGTCCTCGGAGTGGCTCCCGTGGGAGTAGCGGGTCTCGCACTGCATGTTCGACCGCCCGAGGTCCGCTCCGCGCGTCACGATGTTCACGACGCCGCCTACGGCGTTCGAGCCCCACAGCGCGGAACCGCCGCCCGCCAGGACCTCGATCCGCTCGATCGCGCCGAGGGGCACGTCGAGATCCGCCGAGAGGTGCCCGCTCTGGGGATCGGTCATGGGCTGGCCGTCCACGAGGAGCAGCGTGCCGTTGAAGTCCGAGCCCCGGATCCCGATGTCGGCCTGCATCCCGTTCAAGCCTCGCCTCCTCACGTCGAGCCCGAGGACCGTCTGGAGCACGTCGGGAAGCGCACGGACTCCCGGCATCGCGGCGATCTCTTCCCGCGTCACGATCCGGACGGTGGCGGAGACGGGCGGCATGTCGAGTCGCGTCGCGACGACCGCCACCTCCTGCTTGACGCGTCGGGTGGCGGCGTCGTCGTCCGGCGGCACGTCCTGCCCGGAAAGCGTGCCCGAAAAGAGCACCGCGCCGAGCGCGACGCCGGCGAGGATTCTCATGGGCGGAGGATAGCGGATGGGTCCGGGGTTAAAGTTACGCGGGATGGATACGCTCACCCACGGCCTCGCCGGAGCCCTCCTCGCCCGCTCCGTGCCGTCCACGGGAGACGAGACGCTCGACCGCGCGCTCGCGCGGCGCGAGGCCTGGGTCGGCTTCGCGGCGGCGATGTTCCCGGACGCGGACGTCTTCGTGTCGCCTTTTTCCGCCGAGTTCTACATCACGCAGCATCGGGCGTTCACCCACTCGTTCGTGACGCTGCCGGCATGGGTCGTCATCCTCACGCTGATCGCCTCGATCCGCCTCGCGCCGGCGCTCGGCCCTCCGGGGTCGGCCGGCCGGCGCACGGCGGTGCGACGCCTGGGCCTCGTCGTCGCGCTCGGCCTCGCCTCGCACATCCTCCTCGATTGGATAACGTCCTGGGGGACGATGTTCCTGTCGCCGATCTCGTCGGCGCGCTTCTCGCTCGACTGGACCTTCATCCTCGACGCGGCCCTGTCCGGGCTCCTCGTCCTCGGCCTCGTCGGAGTCCGCGCCGTCTCGAGGCGGTCGTTCCCCCGGTCGAGGGTCGCGGCGCGCGCGGGTCTCCTCGCGGCGACCGCGTACGTGGGGCTCTGCGGCGTTCGCCACGGGGAAGCCGTACGTCTCGGCCAGGCGCTCGCGCCTCTCTCCTCGAGTCGCGCCGCGATTCCCCAGCCGGGATCGCCTGACCGCTGGCTCCTTCTTTCGGACGACGGGCCCACCGTGACCGCGACGTTCGTGGATCTCGGCAAGCGAGGCCGGGAGGCCACGCGGCCGCCGGAAGCCGACGAGCTCGCGCGCACGGGATTCCGCGGCGGCGCCCTGAACCTCTTCCGCCATCTCGCCGGTGTCTACCGTTCCCGCGACGACCTCGCGCCGCGGATCATCGAAAAGTCGAACGGTCCGCTCGCGCGCGTCACGCTCGAGAACGGCGTCGCCGGCGTGTTCGGCCGCTTCGCGCGGTTCCCCGCGGCGCGCCAGGAGCTGCGGGGCGACGCAGTGGAGGTCCTCCTTCGGGACGTGCGCTTCGGCTACCTGTCGAAGGAAGTCGACCCGTTCACGTACATCGTGAGGTATTCGCTCCGGGGCCGGGTCCTGTCCTCGGGCTTCCCGTCGTCGCGCTGGAGCCACGCGGCCGCGCCGCGCGCCGTCGGCGCTGCACGTTAGGAGGCCGTCACCAGACGTCAGCGACCGACCAGCTTCTGGAGGTGTTCGGGGTAACGCGCCCCCTGCACGGTGATCTGCGAGGCCGCGCTCTCGATTTCACGGAGGTCTTCGGGCGTGAGGTGAAGGTCGGCGGCTCCGAGGTTCTCCTCGAGGCGCTCGAGCTTCCGGGTCCCGGGGATGGGAACGATCCACGGCTTCTGGGCGAGCAGCCAGGCGAGCGCGATCCGGGCGGGTGTCGCCTTCTTCCGTTCTGCCATGCGGCGAAGCATTTCCACGAAGGCCAGGTTCGCCTTCCGCGCCTCCGGCGTGAAGCGCGGGACGACGTTGCGAAAGTCGGACTTGTCGAACGCCGTGCTTTCGTCGATCTTTCCCGTGAGGAATCCCTTGCCCAGCGGGCTGAAGGGCACGAAGCCGATCCCGAGCTCCTCGAGGGTCGGCAGCACCTCCGCCTCGGGCTCCCTCCACCACAGCGAGTACTCGCTCTGGAGCGCCGTGACCGGCTGGACCGCATGCGCGCGGCGGATCGTCTTGACGCCCGCCTCGGAGAGTCCGAAGTGCTTGACCTTGCCTTCCCGAATCAGGTCCTTTACGGCTCCTGCCACGTCCTCGATCGGGACCTTGTCGTCGACCCGGTGCTGATAGAAGAGGTCGATCGCGTCGATGCGGAGTCGCTTGAGCGAGGCCTCCGCGACCTGCTTGACGTGCTCCGGCCGGCTGTCCAGGGCCGACCATCCCGGCCCGCCCTTGGGATCGGGCGCGAACCCGAACTTGGTCGCGACGACGACGCGCCCCGTGAACGGCTCGAGCGCTTCTCCCACGAGCTCTTCGTTCGTGAACGGGCCGTAGACCTCGGCGGTGTCGAAGAACGTGACGCCGCGTTCGACGGCCGCCCGGATCAGAGAGATCATCTCCTGCTTGTCCGCGGCGGGGCCCAAGCCGAAGCTCATGCGCATGCAGCCGAGCCCGAGAGCCGAAACCTCCAAACCGCTCTTTCCCAGGTTGCGCTTCTGCATTTTGGCCTCCTAGCGCCAATGTCGTGGCGAAACGCGCCAGGGCTTGGCAGGCGTTCCGTCGGATCTCACAGCCGGAAGTGCTCTCTCACGGCGCGCGAGCGAAAGGCGAGGAGCGAGAGCGCCGTCGCGAGGGCGACGCCGGCGAGGATTAGCGTCATGCGGAGATACGGAGCGCCCGCCGCCCGGCGCTCTGCGGCGAGGAGCGCGAGCGTGCGCAGCCATTCGAGGACGCCGAGGCCGAGGGCGACCTGAACGATCCGCGCCGCCGACGCCCGTCGCACGAAGAGGAGCGCGATGGCCGCCAGCGCCGTAGCGACGAGCGCGAGGTGACCCGCGCGCAGGAAGTGCGCGCCCAGGACGAGGAGAGCGAGAGCTGCCGGAAGGAGCCGGAGGGCCATGCCGTCTACGCCGCTCCGTGGACCGCGATTTCGACTTTCGGCGGGCGCTGGAGGGCGCGGGCCTCGACGTCGAGGAGCTCCTCGAGCCGTCTTCTCGCCGCTTCTTCTCCCGCATGGGCGATCGCGAGGTCGAGATAGATCGGGCCGTGCCGGGCCTCGGCCTCGGCGAGCTCGGCGTAGAGCCTCGCGAGACGCGCGTCGGGGAGATGGCCGACCAGGCGCTCGAACCTCTCGTGGCTGCGCGCCTCGATGAGCGCGGCGACGAGCAGGAGGTCGAGGCCCTTCTCGGGCTCGCGCTCCTTTCGGCACGCGGCGCGGAGCTCGGCGACGTAGAAGTTTCGTCGCGTCGTGGGCATCGGCGCGCCGAGGCGGCGTGCCTCTCGCGAGACCTTGCGGAAGTGGCGCAGCTCCTCGGCCGCGAGAGCCGAGAGCCGGTCGACGAGCGCCGGGCTCCGCGGGTACGTCCCGACGAGCGACAGAGCTTGCACCGAAGCCTGCAGCTCGCAGACGGCGTGATCGGCGACGAATGCGGGCAGGTTCTCCGCGGCCGTGACGTGCGCTGCCCACGACTCCGGCGTCTTCGACCTCAGGCGGATCGAAGTCACAGCACCTTCACGGGGGCGGATTCCGTGGGGGGGCCGGACGCCGCCGGGGCGGCCGAAACGGGGGCCGGAGCGTCCCCTTCTTTCGCGCGCTTCAGATAGGCGGCAGCCGCGCCGAGGTGGCCCGCACGCGTCAGGATCCGGAGCAGGACGACGAGCTGCTGGCAGGCGAAGATCAGCGCGAGATCGCCTGCCTTCCCGCCGTCCCAGACGGGGCCGAGGAACAGCCACGCGAGGAGTGGAAGGAGGCCGAGGGCGCTGAAGAGAATCTCGAGCGTCAGCGTGCGGATCGGCCTCCCGAGGACGAACCCGAGGCCGCGCATCAGCGACGTGAGCGGACTCGGGGCTCCCTGGCCCAGGGCCGCGCGCGCGTAGAGGACGACGAGCCGGATGTATCCCGCCACGAGGAGGAAGGCGCCGAGCCGGAAGAGGAGAAGTCCGACGGCTTCCCACTCGTACCGCAGCTCGTCGGGCTCGTAGAGCGTTCCCGGGGCCGCGAAGACGAAACGGTACGCGGCCAGGATGCCCGCGAGTGAAAGCGCTCCGAGGAAGAGCGACGGGACCGCGAACCGCGCGGCGTCCGCTCCGAACGCGGCGAAGCTCGCGCGCTCGCGCTCGGCGCCGAAGCGCCCGGCGAAACCGCCCGAGAAGAGGGCCGCGAGAAGAGCCGTGAGCGCCCCGAAGCCCACCGCCGAGCCCGAGAGCCCGGACGTCCGGAAGAAACCCGAGAGGGGTTCCGGCTGCCCCCTCGCGGTGCGTTCCTGACGTTCGCCCGTCACGGCCTCGTTCCATTTGGAGAGATCGCCGAGGACGTCGGGGCGCGTGCGCGAAAACGACCCGAAGAACGCGTGGAGATCCGCGTTGCCCGCGGAGAGCCGCTCGCCCCACGGGCTCTTGTCGAGCGTCTGGCGGAGCGCGGAACGCAGCGGATGCGTGAAGGCGAAAGCGAGCGCCGCGTTCAGGACGAGGAAGAGCAGGAGCGCCTTCCACGTCTCGAGGGCCGAGACGAGACCACGCGCCGCGAGGACGAGGGCGGAATCGCGCCTCATACCGCCCCCGCGAAACCCAGCAGCGCGAAGATCTCGAGGACGTTCTGCGCCCAGAAACGCAGGCGGGCCCCCCAGCGGCGCGACGCGGCCGGCGCGTCGTCCGTGAGGCGTCCGTTGTTGAGCGGGTTCGAGTCGAGGAGGCACTTGCGGTCCGGGTCGACCTCCACGGAGACGAGCTTCGGGCCCGTGGCGCGGTAGCGGATCCAGCGCTCGTCGCCGACCCATGGGCGGCGAACCCGCGTCCCGTCGGCGAAACGCAGCTCGACCTCGACCGGCCACGACGCTTCGCCGAGCCGCTGGACCACGGCAAGCGACTCCCAGCCGTCCGTGTCCTCCTTCGGAATCGCGAGCGAGCGCGCGTCGCCCTCGCCCGTGTATCCCGTCAGCGGCCGCGCACGCCGCGCAGAGGCCGACGTGGCGGCGTAGTCCACGGCGCCCGCCGTGCTCCAGATCCCAGCGATCGCGCGGGCCTCAGCCTCGCCCGCGACTTCGCGGACGACGGAGAGAAAGTCCGTGGACTTCGGGTGCTTGAAGGCCCAGCGCGTCGCGTACGTCTTCATGACCTTGCCCCAGGTCTTCTCGCCGAACGTGCGCTCCGCGGAGGCCAGGAGGAGGGCCGTGCGGTTGTAGGCGTTCACGCGTACGGCGTCGCCGTCGAGCTGGCGGAAAGTCGGGACGTCCGTCGCGTCCGACCGCGAGGCCCGTACCCACCGGTGATAGCGCTCGTGAATCGCGAGCGGCGTGGGCACGGACGGGAACGTGACGGGGATGCCGAAGAACCGCACGACGAGGGACGGGTCGCCGAAGGCGGTTTTCTGGGTCCGGAGCGACGCGTACGTGTTGAAGCCCTCGTCGAGATGCGCCTCCTCGACCTCGTTCGAGGCGAGCATCCCGTAGAAGACCTGGTGGCCGAACTCGTGAATGGTGACGCCTTCGGGGGAATGCGCGGCTGCGGGCGCGAGCCAGTGCGCGCCGCCCACGAAGAGCGTGGGGTACTCCATCCCCTCCGTGTGGCTGCCCCACGGCGGGTCCACGACGGTGACCTGGGGATAGGGATACGGGAGATACCGCGTGCCGTAGTCCGCGAGGGCGGCCTTGACGGCCTCGAGGTACCGGTCCCGGACGCGGCGATGGTCGGGCTGCAGGAGCAGGATGATGTCGACGTTCGGAAGGCCGGGCGCGCTGAACGCGTCGCGCACGACCTCGAAGCGCGGGCAGGCCGTGAAGGCGAAGTCGTGCACGTCTTCCGCCGTGAAGCGCACGCGCACGAGGTCGCCGGGGACGTCGGCTTCCTCCTTGAGCACCCCCGTCGCGCCGACGCGGCCCTTGACGGCCTTCGGCAGCGTGAGAGTCACGTCGTAGTCGCCGAAGTCCGCGAAGAACTCGGTCGCCGTGTGGAACTGGTGCGCGCTCCAGCCGTCGTCGGTCGCGACGCCCAGCTTCGGAAACCACTGGGCGCCGAGAAGGTAGTCGTCCTTCCAGCCCGTGCGCGCCACAGCGCGCGGGAACCGCCCCTGCCAGTCCACGCGAAAGCTGACCGTCTCGCCGGGCGCGACGGGCCGAGGAAGCCTGACCGAGACGAGCGTGCGGTCTTCGGGATTGCCGTCGTCCGGCGAGAGGTATTGCAGCGAGGGCGTCAGATCCGTGCCGTCCTCGAGGGCGATGCGGTGGATCTCGGAAAAGCCCCACCCGCTCGCCTCCGCCTTGCGTATCCCGCGGTCGTTTCTTCCGCCGCCTCGTCTCTGCTCGGTGAGCCACGTGGAGCGGTCGTTCCTCCAGGCGTTCAGGTAGAGGTGGAGCCTGAGATCCTCGAACGAGAACCGCGTTCGGTTCGTGAAGCGCACCGTTTCCCGGCCCGTGATGCCGTGGCCGGCATTCACCTGCGCCTCGATCGTGTAAGAAGCGACCGGAGCGGCGCGCGGGCCCGCTTCGGCGGGGTCCGGGACGAGCGCCGCGACCGCCGTGAGGAGGGCGGAGGCGAGAGAGGGCCTCCGCGGGCGCAGGATCGTCACGAGCGCGGATGCTAGCAGGGGAGCTGGTTCTCCCGGGCCGCCGCGCAGGGTGTGCATCCTAGAATCGGACGATGGCGAAGCCCGGCCCGAAAATGAAAGAGCCCGCGGCGCGCGCGGCGGAGCTTCGGGACGAGATCCGTCGACACGACCGCCTGTATCACACGGAGGCCCGGCCCGAGATCACGGACGCCGAATACGACGCCCTCGTGCGCGAGCTGAAGGGGCTGGAGACCCAGTACCCCGAGCTCGTCACGCCGGATTCGCCGACGCAGCGCGTGGGCGGGGCGCCCGTCTCCGACCTGCCGAACGTGCGGCACGAGATCCCGCTGCTCTCGCTCGACAACGCCTACAGCCGTGAGGAGCTCGAGGCGTGGCTGAAGCGCGTGAGCGAGCGTCTCGGCCGCATGCCGGCCTTCGTCGCCGAGCTGAAGATCGACGGCCTGTCGGTGTCGCTCGTGTACGAGAACGGAGTCCTCACGCGCGCCGCGACGCGGGGAGACGGGACGACGGGCGAAGACGTGACCCCCAATGTGAGGACGATTCACGCCATTCCTCTGAGAATCAGAGCCGCCGCTGGCGCGGCGGCAGAGGAGACTTCTGCTGAGGAAAAGACGAGAACCGCCGCTGGCGCGGCGGCCCGGGAGATTTCTTCGAAGGGGAAGAAGGGAGGGGCGCCCGAAACGGCTTCTCGCGCGAATGACGGCAGAGCGCGCGTCGGGCAATCACCATTCGAAGAAAAAAAGCCTTTCGGCCTGCTTCGCATTCCACGGCTATTGGAGGTTCGGGGTGAGGTCTATTTTCCGAAGAGGTCCTTCGCGGCGCTCAATGCGGCGCGTGAGGAAGCGGGGCTGCCGCTGTTCGCGAACCCGCGCAACGCCGCCGCGGGCTCGCTTCGTCTCCTCGACGCGCGCGTGACGGCCCAGCGGAAGCTCTCGGCGTTCCTCTACTCGATCGCGCGTTGGGAGGGAGAACAGGAACCCGGGAGCCAGAGCGAAGGTCTGTCGACGCTCGAAGAAATCTCTCTTCCCGTCAACCCCCACCGCGCGGTCGTCTCCGACCTCGAGGGGATCCTCGCCTTCCTGGAGGAATGGCGCACGAAGCGTCACGACCTTTCGTTCGAGACGGACGGCGTCGTCCTGAAAGTCGATGCCCTGGCCGACCAGAGGCGCCTCGGCCAGACCGCGAAGGCCCCCCGCTGGGCGCTCGCGTACAAGTTCCCGCCCGAGGAAGCGACGACGGTCGTGACGAACATCCGCGTCCAGGTGGGCCGCACCGGCGTCCTCACGCCCGTCGCGGAGTTCACGCCCGTCCTTCTGGCGGGCACGGTCGTCAAGCGCGCGACGCTCCACAACCTCGAGGACCTCGCCCGCAAGGACGTGCGCGTGGGGGACACCGTTGCGGTCGAGAAGGCGGGCGACGTGATCCCGCAGGTGACCCGCGTCCTCCTCGAGAAGCGGCCGAAGGGCGCGCAGCCTTTCACGATGCCGCCGCGCTGTCCCGTCTGTGGCGAGAAGGTGGCTCGGCAGGAGGGCGAGGTCGCGGTGCGCTGCGTGAACGCGTCCTGTCCCGCGCAGGTCCAGGAGTCCATCCGGCACTTCGTCTCGCGGCGGGCGCTCGACGTCGAGGGTCTCGGAGACGAGCGCATCGACCAGCTCCTCGCCGCGGGCCTCCTCGAGGACGTCGCGTCTCTCTATGCGCTCAGAAAGGAGCAGCTCGCGCCGCTCGAGCGCTGGGGCGAGAAGTCGGCCGCGAACGTGATCGCCGAGATCGAAAGGTCGAAGGACGCGGGCCTGGCTCGTCTCCTCTACGGCCTCGGGATCCGGCAGGTCGGCGAGAAGACGGCGAAGCTGCTCGCGCGGCGCTTTCTCTCGATGGAAGCCCTCGGAGCGGCGGACGAAGGCGCGTTGACGTCCGTGTCCGAGATCGGTCCGGAGACGGCGCGGGGCATCCTCGACTGGTTCCAACGTCCCCCGAATCGCGCCCTTCTTTCGAAACTCCAGGCCGCGGGCATCCGTATGACCGAGAGCCCGGTCTCCTCCGCGGCCGGAGGATCCCTGTCCGGGGGAGTCTTCGTCCTCACGGGAACGCTGCCGAGGCGTTCGCGCGAGGAGGCGACGGCTGCCATCGAATCGGCGGGTGGAAGGGTGAGTGGAAGCGTGTCGAAGAAGACGACGGCGGTCATCGCCGGCGAGGAGCCGGGAAGCAAGCTCGACCGGGCGAAGGCGCTGGGCGTCGCCGTGTGGACCGAGGACGACCTCGACCGCGCGCTGGGGGCTTCCGCGTGAGCGCGACGGCGCCGCTCGTCCTCGTCGTCGACGACGACGCGGGCAGCCGGAAGGCGATGGCGCTGACCCTCCAGACGGACGGACGCCGCGTGGAGGAGTTCACGGACGCCGACGCCGCGCTCGAGAGGGCGATCGAGGATCCCTCCGTCGCGCTCGTCGTGACGGATCTCAAGATGCCGGGCAAGAGCGGGCTCGACCTCGCGGCGGACCTCGCCGCCGCGCGGCCCGACGTCTCGGTCCTGCTCGTGACGGCGCACGGCGACGTCGAGACGCTGCTCTCGGCGCGCACGCTCGGCACCGTGGATTACGTCGCCAAGCCTCTCGCGAAGGACGACCTGCGCTTGAGGGCCGAGGCGGCTCTCAGCCGCTCGCGGCAGGCGGGCGAGATCAAGGATCTCCGCGAGCGCCTCGACAAACGCTTCGGCTTCGAGGCGATTCTCGGAATCTCCAAGCCGATGGAAGAGCTTTTCGCGCGCCTCCGCGTCGTCGCGCCGGCGAAGACCACCGTCCTCGTCGTCGGCGAGTCCGGCACGGGCAAGGAGCTCGTCGCGAATGCGCTCCACCACAACTCGCCGCGCCGCGGACGCGCGTTCGTGGCCCTGAATTGCGGAGCGATCCCGCGCGAGATCATCGAATCCGAGCTGTTCGGGCACGAGCGCGGCGCCTTCACAGGCGCGCTCGTGAAGCGCGTCGGGCGCATCGAGCAGGCGCACGGCGGCACGCTCTTCCTGGACGAGGTCTCCGAGATGCCTCCCGACCTTCAGGTGAAGTTCCTGCGCGTCCTGGAGGAGAAGCGCGTGACGCCGGTCGGTGGAAACGAGGGCAAGGACGTGGATTTCCGGCTCGTGGCCGCGACGAACCGCGACCTCATCGCCGAGATCGACATCGGGCGCTTCCGTCAGGACCTCTATTACCGCCTCTCCGTCGTGACCGTCGAGATTCCGCCGCTGAGGGACCGGCGCGACGACATCCCGCTTCTCGTCGAGCGCTTTCGCGACGTCTTCGCGAAGGAGCACGGAAAGCCGGTGACGGGAGTGACACAAGCGGCTCTCTCGGCGCTCGTCGCCTACGATTGGCCGGGCAACGTCCGCGAGCTCAAGAACGTCCTCGAGAGCGCGATCCTGTTCGCCGCGGGCGGCCGCATCGACGTGAGCGACCTGCCGGCGGCGGTGCGCGGCCGCGCGGCCGTGCCGGCCACGACGGTTCCTCCCGCCCCCCAGAAGCCCCGCTCGGGGGAATGGCCGGCGGTCCGGCCCGCGACGGGGGCCGCATCGTCGTCGGCGCCAGCCGCGGAAGAGCCGGTCTCGGTCGCGACACTCGTGGGCAAGACGATGGCGGAGATCGAGCGCGAGGCGATCCTCACGGCGCTCCAAGTGTCGGGGGGAAACCGGCGTCGTGCCGCGGAGGCCCTCGGGATCGGCCTCAGAACGCTCCAGCGAAAGCTCAAGGAATACAGGGGCGAGCCGCTCGGCGACGACGAAGACGGTGACGAAGACGGGGACGACGCCGGGGACTGAGCCCTGTCCCCGGCCTGGCGGAAGCGCCTTCGAGGTTATCCTTCGCGGGACAGGAGGACCGATGGACATTCCGATGAAGGTCTACGTGACCTGCCCGATGGCGGAGCTCAAGCAGGTGCCCGGGATGCTCATCTCCGTCTCCGCGCACGGCTTCTACGAGATCAACCTGAGCTACGGCGCGAACACCCACCTCGTCCTGGTGCCGATCGGGGGGACCACGCTGACCGCTCAGGAGCCCGTCCTGAGCCCGGCGCCGAGCTTCGAGGTCGAGCGCTAGGACACGCCGTTCGCTTTTCGCGCAGGTCCGCCGCGTGAAGGGGACGCTCGCCGCCGCGTTTCTCGTCGTCGGTTTGTTCCTTCTCCTGCGCTTCTTCGCCCGCTCGATCACCTTTCCGCGCCCACGCGTCCGGATGCCGGAAGAAAGCGAGCTCGCGAGGCACGTTCCGAACGCCCGCCTCGTGGTGTACGAAACCGCCGGGGGGATTTCTTCGAAAGGGATTGTGGTCAGGGCCAGTCTCGGTGCCGAGGCCCGGGTTCTCTACTTTCACGGAAATGCGGAATCTGCCGTTCAAAACCTGCCGCTCGCGGAGGAGCTTGCGCGTCACGGCATCGACACCTTCTTGGCGGAGTATCGCGGCTATTCGGGTCTTCCCGGCCGGCCGACAGAGACCGGTCTGTACCAGGATGCCGAGGCCGCGCTCAAAGCGTTCGGCGAAGGGCCTGATTTGCCCGGTCTCGTCCTCGTGGGCCGGTCGCTCGGCTCGGGCGTGGCCGTCGAGATCGCATCCCGCCGGCCGCCGCGCCTCCTGATCCTCGTCTCTCCGTACACCTCGCTCGTGGACATGGGCCGTTCCCTCGTCGGTCCTCTCGCTCCGATTCTCGTGCCGGACCGGTTCGACAACCTCTCGAAGATCGCGGCCCTGAACTGCCCGATCGTCATCCTTCACGGAACGCGCGACGAGGTCGTGCCGTTCGAGATGGGCCGGCGCCTCGCCGCGGCCGGGCGGAACGTGCGATTCATCCCTCTCGAAGGACGCACGCACAACGACCTGCCGGAGCTCCCGCGCCTGATCGTGGAGGAGATCCATCGAGCTCCGGGCCCGGGTTGAGCGTGCGCGCGACGCCCGCTTACTTCGCGGTGGCGACGAGCTTCTGGAATCTCGGGTTCTTGCGCAGCGGGTCGAAGTTGGGATCGATCTTCAGCCAGCCGGGCGTGAGGACGTAGGGAATCTTGAGAAGGGGCTCCAGCCGGTCGAGCGCCTTGTCTGGCTCGCCCGCGACGATATAGATCCTCGCGAGCTGATGTTGGATGTAAGTGCCGACGGCGGCGTCCTTGGTCACCGGGAGCAGGCCGGCGCCGCGCTCTCCCTCTCGGATGGCTTCCTCTTTCCGTCCCATGTACGCGAGCGCCAGACCCCGGAGAACATGGCGCCCCGCGTCTTCGGGGGCGGCGCGGAGCTGCTCCTCGAGGGCGTTCGCGGCGATTTCGGCGTACTTACGCACTCCCTCGGTATCCCCTTCGAGGGCGGCGGCCTGAAGGAGACAGACACCCCAGGTGGCGCGGTTTTCGTCGAACGCTCCCGGGGTCAGACGCAGGAGCAGGGCCCGCTGCTCCTGGTCGAGGACCCAGACGAGATCCGAGTCGTTCGCCACCTTGGCCACGAGCGCCGTGGGCTCGACCTTTTCGGCCGCGGAGAGAATCGTGCGACGGGCAGCCTCGAGATTCCCCTCTCCCAGGAACGTCACGGCCTTGATCCCGATCAACGGGAGATTGACGGGCGCGACCGTGAGCCCCTTGTCGGATGCCTCGCGCGCCTCGGGGTAGCGGTGGAGGTAGAGGAGCGCCTCGCTCAACCGCAAGTGGGTCCGGACCGATCGGGGGTCGAGGCGGTTTGCCTGGCGAAAACGCTCCACCGCCGATTCCCATTGTCCGAGAGACTCTTCCGCGAGCGCGGTCGCGATCAGCAGGTCCGCGGTGGCCGCCGCGACTCGATGACCCCGGTTGTACTCCTCGATCGCGCGTTCGTAGTTCTTGAGAACCAGCCTTTGATAATTGCCGAGAGCGAGATACGCCTCGGGCATGGTGGGGCCGAGCGTCACGGCCTTCTCCGCGGCCGCGCGCGCGCGTTCGGCGACCGCGGGTGTCGGGGTGCTGTTGAGGTAGAGGGTGGAGGTTGCCCAAGAGATCCGGGCCCACGCCTGCGCGAAACCCGGATCGAGAGCCACGGCCTGTTCGTAGAAGCCGAGCGCCCTGCGCACGCCGGACGGGTCGCCGACGGCCAGCTGCCTCCAGACCTCCTCGCCCTTCAGAAAGGCGTCGTAGGCGTCGAGGTTCCGCGTCGGCGTCTCCGAAAGGCGTCTCTCCTCGCCCGCTCCGAGCGCCACACCCAACGCTCCCGCGACTCGCGACGCGATGTCCGACTGAACCTGAAACATGTCCGTCAACGCCGCGTCGAACGGCTGCTGCCACTTCGAAGTGGGGGCGTCCGGGCGCGTCACGTCCACGAGCTCGGGAGTCACGTGGACCCGGCTGCGGCCGCCGGCCTTCTCCCATCGCACGGTGGCGGTGAGGAGATATGACGTATTGAGCTCGCCTGCGATCTGCTTCGGCGTCTTGGCCGTCTTCCTGTACGGTGTGGAACTGGCGCGGGCGATCACCTGGAGGCTCGGAAGCGTGGTCAGCTTGGCCCTCACTTCGTCCGCCATCCCGTCGGCGAAGTAGTCGTCCTCGGGAGAGCCCAGGTTCTCGAACGGCAGCACGGCGACGCGTTTCGAGCCCCCGGTTTCGGTGCGGCCCGCCGGTGTCCGCCTCAGAACGACGACGCCCACAAGGCCGAGAACCGCGATGCCGACAAGGGCTGCAGCCGTAATCAGAACCCTTCTGTTTCCGGCCGGCGACGCCGCAAGGCGCAAGCCGCTCGTGACCGCCGGCGAGGGCAGTTCCGAGAGATTGAACGCGACGTCCCTGGCCGACTGAAAGCGGTTCTCCCGGTCCTTCTCGAGGCAATGCCGCACGATGCGGTCGAGCGCCGGAGAGATTTTCCGCCCCGACTCCGACAGCTCCGGCGGGTCCTCCTTCAGGATCGCCGATATCGTGTCCGCCGGCGTCGGCCGGGCAAACGCCCGCTTCCCCGAGAGCAGCTCGTACAGGATCGCCCCGAACGAGAAGATGTCCGAGCGGTGATCCACGGAAAGCCCCCGCACCTGCTCGGGCGACATGTAGCCCGGCGTTCCCAGCACCGTTCCGGGCTCCGTGTGACGGGAGGCCGTCGGAGCGCTCGTCTCGTCCCCTGGGGCGAGTGACTCCACCATCTTCGCCAGGCCGAAGTCGAGGATCTTTATTTGGCCATCCCTGCTCACGAAGACGTTCTCGGGCTTGAGGTCCCGGTGGACGATCCCCTTCTCGTGCGCGGCGGAAAGGCCTCTCGCGATCTGGAGGGCGAAGTCCACCGCCTGCTTCTGCCGGACCGGCCGCGAGTCGAGCCTGTCTCGCAGCGTCTCGCCCTCGAGAAGCTCCATCACGAGAACGTGACGGGAAGACGAGGAAGAAGGGCCGGGGATTTCTTCGAAGGAGAAGACGGCCGCAATGTTGGGGTGGTTCAGCGCGGCGAGCGCCTTCGCTTCCCGCTCGAACCGGGCCCTTCCTTCTTCACCTTCAAGGAAATCCTCCGGCAGTACCTTGACCGCGACATTCCTCGCGAGTCGCGTGTCTCTCGCCCGATAGACCTCACCCATCCCGCCGGCCCCCAGAGGAGCGAGAACCTCGTACGGGCCGAGCCGCGTGCCGGACGAGAGTGGCATTCTGCGCGGCGATTCTATGCGCGCGCGGCGGGACGTCGCGCTACTCGGCTTCCGCCGGGACGGTCTCTTCGGACTTCTCGAACACCTCGGCGCCGCGCCTCTCGAAGGCCTCGACCGCCTTGAGAACGCGCCGTCGCGCGTCCTCGACGAAAGCGGCCTGCGAGTCGACGGGCGTCTCGCCCGCTGCGGGCTTGAGCCGCTCGTACGTTCCGTCCGGGTTCAGGCGCCGCGCACGCACGTTGTCCTTCAGCATCGTGTCGAGCGCGTCGACGACCTGTTGCGCGAGCGCGGGCTCCTCCACGGGAAAAGCCGTCTCGACCCGGCGGAAGAAGTTGCGCGGCATCCAGTCGGCCGAGGAGAGCCAGACCTTGCGGTCTCCGCCGTTCTCGAAGGCGAACGCGCGGCTGTGCTCGAGGAACCGGCCCACGATGGAGAGCACGCGAATCCTCTCCGAGATGCCCGGAACGCCGGGCTTCAGGCAGCAGATGCCGCGGACGAGGAGATCGACGTTCACGCCGGCCTGCGAGGCCTCGTAGAGCGCCGCGATGACCGGCGGATCGACGAGCGCGTTCATCTTCGCCTTGATGCCCGACGGGCGGCCGGCCCGGGCGTGCGCCGTTTCCGTCGCGATCCACTCGAGGACGGTCCGGTGCATGTCCTTGGGCGCCGTCACGAGGCGCGCGTAGCTCGTCTTGCCCGCGAACCCCGTCAGGGCGTTGAAGAGGCGCGTCGCGTCCTCGCCGAACTCCGGGCGGCAGGTCATGAGCCCGAAATCGGTGTAGATGCGCGCCGTCGTTTCGTTGTAGTTGCCGGTGCCCAGGTGCACGTAGCGGCGGATGCGCTCGCCCTCGCGGCGGACCACCAGCGCCACCTTGCAGTGGGTCTTCAGGCCGATCAGCCCGTAGACCACGTGCACGCCGGCGTCCTCGAGGCGGCGGGCCCAGGCGATGTTGTTGGCCTCGTCGAAGCGGGCCTTGATCTCGACCAGCACCGTCACCTGCTTGCCGAGCTCCGCGGCGCGCGAGAGCGCGCGCACGAAGGGGCTGTCGCCGCTGGTGCGGTAGAGCGTG
>DATIFW010000076.1:0-8137 GCA_035455045.1 Thermoanaerobaculia bacterium
GTCATGCGGGCCGGGGGAAGATTCCGGATGGTACTGCACCGCGAAGACGGGGCGGTCCGTCGTCCGGAACCCTTCGCACGTCCCGTCGTTGAGGTTCACGTGCGTGAGCTCCACGTTCGGCGGCAGCGATTCGGCCGCCACGGAGAAGCCGTGGTTCTGGGACGTGATCGCGACGCGGCCCGTTTGAAGGTTCTTCACGGGATGGTTCGCGCCGCGGTGGCCGAACTTGAGCTTGTACGTCGTCCCGCCGAGCGCGAGGCCCAGGAGCTGCTGTCCGAGGCAGATGCCGAACACGGGCTTACCGGACTCGACGAGGCTCTTCACCTCCGCGACGCACGACGGCAGCGCGTCGGGGTCGCCCGGTCCGTTCGACAGGAAGTAGCCGTCGAATCCGCCCGCGAGCATCTCCTCGGCGGTCGCCGCGGCCGGGAACACCGTCGGCTCGAGGCCGCGCGCGGCGAGCATCCTCAGGATGTTCCTCTTGATGCCGTAATCGATCGCCGCCACTCTCCCCTTTCGTGCGACGCCCACGGGAAGGGGGAAGTCGTAGCGCGCCGTGGTCCCGACCGTGAGCGCGAGGGCGGCGCCCGCCATCGTGGGCTGCTCCTTCACCTTCTCGACGAGCGCCATCACGTCGCCCTCCGAGGCCGTCTCGGTGGAGATCGCGCCGCGCATGACGCCCCGGCTCCTGAGATGCCGCACGAGGGCGCGCGCGTCCAGCCCGTCGATTCCCACCACGCCGCCCTCCACGAGCCCCTGTCCGATCGGTTCCCTGCCCCGAGCACTCGAGAAACCGTCCGGGAAATGCCGCGCGCAAAAGCCCGCGACCTGGATCCGGGACGACTCGACATCCTCGTCGTTGAGGCCGTAGTTGCCGATGTGCGCGGCCGTCATCACGACGATCTGACCGCGATAGGACGGGTCGGTCATCGTCTCCTGATAGCCCGACATCCCCGTGTTGAAGACGACTTCGCCGAACGTTGTCCCCGGCGCCCCGACCGCGCGCCCCGAAAAGGTCCGGCCGTCCTCGAGGACGAGAACCGCGGCGCTCATGCCGTTCTCCCGACCGCCGCCGCGATCGGGCGGATCTGATCGATCAGCTCGCTGAACATCTCCGGCGTCAGCGCCTGGGGGCCGTCCGAGAGAGCCTCCGCCGGTTTGTGGTGGACCTCGACCGCGATGCCGTCGGCGCCGGCCGCGATCGACGCGCGCGACATGGGCAGAACCTTGTCGCGGCGCCCGGTTCCGTGGGACGGATCGACGACGATCGGCAGGTGCGACAGGCGCTCCACCGCCGGCACGACCGAGAGGTCGAGCGTGTTGCGCGTGAAGTCCGAGAACGTCCGGATGCCCCGCTCGCACAGGACGACGTTCGGGTTGCCCTCCGACAGGACGTACTCGGCCGCCAGCAGGAACTCTTCGAGCGTGGCCGACATGCCGCGCTTCAGGAGCACGGGCTTGCCGGTGCGACCCGCCTTCTTCAGGAGCTCGAAGTTCTGCATGTTGCGTGCGCCCACCTGCAGACAGTCGGCATACGAGGCCACGAGCTCGACCGTCTCGGTGTCGAGCACCTCGGTGACGACGGGCAGGCCGGTCGCCTCCCGGGCCTCGGCGAGGATCTTCAGGCCCTCCTCGGCGAGGCCCTGGAACGCGTAGGGCGACGTCCGCGGCTTGTAGGCTCCGCCGCGCAGGAGATCGGCTCCCCGTTCCTTGACCTGCCGCGCGATCGTGAGCGTCTGCTCCCGGGTCTCGACGGCGCACGGCCCCGCGATGACCACGATGCGCGTGCCGCCGACGGGGACGCCGCCGACGGAGACGATCGTGTCCTCGGGGTGGAACTCGCGGGAGACGAGCTTGTAAGGATGCGAGACCCGGATGACCTCGAGCACGCCCGGCAGGCTCTCGAACGCGGCCGGCCCCACCGTGCCCTTGTTCCCCGTGATGCCGACTGCCGTGCGCTGCGCGCCCGGAATCGGGTGAGCTTTCAGCCCGAGCTTCTCCGCGGCGGCGACGACGCGTCCGACGTCCTCGCCCGTGGCGCTCCGGTCCATGACGATCAGCACGAGTCCGCCTCTCTCTTCCGGCGACGTTTATACTTCATCCTGCCGCGACTTCCTCCATGGCGGCTCCCGGAGGCACCGATGTCCCCACGCGCGCGCACGTTCCTCTTCCCGGCGGCGGCTCTCGTCTTCGCCGCGCTCTCGGCCCTCCCCGCCCACGCCATTTACGTGATCTACACGAAGGACGGCCATCGGATCGAAGCGCGGGAGAAGCCGGTCGTCCAGGGCCGCCGCCTCGTCTATCTCACCCCCCTCGGAACGTCCCAGACGCTGTCGATCGACGAGATGGATCAAGTACGAACCGAAAAGGCGAATCGGGAAGGCCTCGGCGGCGCCTATGTCCTCGACGATCCCGGCGGCCGCATCTCTTCGCTGCCCGCTCCGGAAGCGAAAAAGCCGTCGCTCTCGGAGTACATCAAGGAGCATGGCCGGACCCTGGACGCCGAGCGTCCGGAGCCGCAGACGGGTGCCGTCGTGTCCGAACGGGGGTCGCGTGCTCCCCGCGCCCCGGCCGGAAAGGGACTCGAGCCTCCGCCCGTCGTTCTCGACCCCGTCGTGAGCGACGCCTTCATGCGAGCGCTCGACGGAAGCAACGTGAAGGGAGTCAAGCTCGGGAATCTTCCCTCGGCCCTGCGCGTCCAGGCCGTGACGGACAACGAGCAGCAGGTGTTCCTCGCGCTCATGGCGTCGGCTCGCGGCCTCAAGGAGGCCCGCGCCGCGGGCAAGCCGCTCGAAAAGGTGGAGGTCGTCCTCGCGACTGCCAGCGGCGAGACGGCGGCGCATTTCGAGGTCTCGCCTGACGACGCGGACGCGCTCCTCAACGGCCGCATCTCACCCTCGAAGTACTTCGTGACACGCGTGATCTTCTGATCCCGATGGACGCCGGCACGCTCGTTCTCGTGCACCTCGTCCAGCCCAAGGAGAAGTACTGGGGCGTCCTCCTCGCGCTCGGGCCCGCGGGCGTGACGCTGCGCGGGCTCGAGCTCGACCTGTTCGAAGACTGGGCCCGCCAGCAGAGACCGGGCTCCGACGCGGAGCTGGGAGTCGCGACGCTCTTCGTCCCGCTCCATCGGATCGAGAAGCTGTTCGAGGACGCGCGCGTGGGGAGCGTCGCGAGCTACGCCGAGCGCTTCTTCGAGATCGTGGGCTCGGACGTGCGGGGCTTCCTCGGCGCTCCGGCCGCGGCCGGAACCCCCTCCACGTCACGCCCGAACTGAAGTCGGCCAGATCTCGAATCCCGCACCTGCGAAATGTCGGTCGAACGTGAAGGCCTTCTTCAGTCTGTGCCGGCGCATGAGGGCGAACGACACGCAATCGGTGAAGCTCACCTTCTGGTCCGCGAACTTCCGGAAGAGGTCGACGGCGGCGGACTCGTCCGACGCGTCCGGGCGGAGGATCGTCAGCACGCGCGACGCGTAAATCGCGTCCGCCCGCGCGGCCGCGAACGCGTACGACGTCCGGCGTCCGAGTAGCGTCAGGGTCTCGTCCACGACGTAGCTGGAGGTGAAAAGAGCTCCCGAGGTGCGTTCGAGACGTTTCCAGGCACGGACGGCGATCTGGTGATACTGGTCACCTTCGACATACCGCGCCAGGAACGCGCCCGTGTCGACGAAGATCACGACTCGGAGTCGTACAGGAAACGATCGTGCTGGCGGGCGAGAGCGCGCGGGGTACGGCCGCGCCAGACGGCACCGTCCGCGAACAGCGGGTCGTCGCCGCCTTCTCCTTCCAGGGCGGGAAGCGCGGCATCCAGCGACTCACGGACGACCACACCGAACGACACGCCTTGGCTCTTCGCCCTGCGGAAGGCGCGTCGCCGGAGGTCGCGGGGAAGCATGACGGTCGTGCGCTTCATGGAGGCGTTTCCTCTCATGGCTGACATAATAACACCGCCATAATCAAGGGTTCAGCCCGCTTTTGTCTTCCTCTCGGACAGCTCCAGCAGGATGCCGCCCGTCGCCGAAGGGTGCACGAAGGCGACGAGGCAGTCGTGCGCGCCGTCGAAGGGCTCCTCGTTCACGAGCCGCACGCCAGCCGCCTTCAGGCGCGCGAGCACCGCGTTGACGTCCGTCACCTCGAGGCAGAGGTGGTGGATCCCTGGACCGCGCGTCGCGAGCGCCTTCGCGATCGGCCCCTCGGGCGATGTCGACTCGAGGAGCTCGAGGTGCGACTCCCCCACCGCGCGGAACGACGTCACGACCTTCTGCGACGCGACGTCCTCGCGGTGCTCTTCGACGAGGCCGAGGAGGTCCCAGAAAGCGCCGGCCTCGGCCAGAGATTTCACCGAAATGCCGAGGTGGGAAATGCGGGAGACCAGAGAATCCGGAACCGGGGATTTCGGAACGGGGGATTTCTTAGAAGGTGAATCGGGCGGAATGTTCTCGGCAGCGCTCGAGAGCGGGGCTGAGATACCGGCAACGTCCGAGGAGAATTTCTTAGAAAGTGAAGAGGGGTGGGGCGGGGCGTCGGATGCGCTTCGTTCGAGGCGGCCCGCGAGCCGGCTGGCGGCTGAGATGGGATCCTCTTCGCGCGAATCCACGCGTCGCGCCGCCTCCTCGAGTGTTCCGCCGTCCCCCCTCAGCGTCTCTACCCTTCTCAGAAAATCTTCTTTCACCAGTCCCTCGATGCGCATCCGAGTCCGCTCGCGGCGGCGCGCCGCGCCCTGCGGTCCGTCGAGGAACGCGCGATGCGCCGCGATCTTCGCGGCCAGCTCGTCGAGGCCGGCGCCCGTCGTGGCGATCGTTTTCACGACCGGCGGCACCCACGCTCCGTGCTCGCCCAGCTCGAGCATCTGCAGGATCTCCTGCACGACGCGGTCCGCGCCGTCGCGGTCTGCCTTGTTCACCACGAAGAGGTCCGCGACCTCCATGAGACCCGCCTTGATGGCCTGGATGTCGTCCCCCATGCCGGGCGTCAGGACGACGACGCAAGTCTGGGCGAGACGGAAGACCTCGACCTCGTCCTGGCCGACGCCCACCGTCTCGACGAGGATCTCGTCGTGCCCCGCCGCATCGAGCACGTCCACGGCATCGGCCGTCGCGCGCGCGAGCCCGCCGAGATGTCCGCGCGTCGCCATCGACCGGATGAGGACGCCGGGATCCGTGTAGAGGTCCTGCATCCGGATGCGGTCTCCCAGGATCGCTCCGCCGCTGAACGGGGACGAAGGATCCACCGCGACGATGCCGACCTTTCGGCCGAGGGCGCGCGCCTTGCGCGCGAGCGCCGCCGTCAGCGTGGATTTGCCGGCTCCCGGCGAGCCCGTCAGGCCCGTCACGCGTGCGCCGCCCGTGCGCGGAAAAACGAGCGCGAGCAGCTCGCGAAAACGCGGATCGCCGGATTCGGCCCACGTGATCGCGCGTGCGACCGCGGGCACACGCCCCGCGAGGACGCCTTCGGCGAGATCCTGGACCGCCCCCGAGACCGCCATCGGGGAAGTTTAGTCGACCGCGGGGCCTAGAATGGCCGCCCCATGGAGTCGGGAACGGCCACCCTCGTCCCGGTGCTTTCCGAGATCGCCCGCGTCGCGTCGGAGACGCTCGATCTCGACGTCGTCTTCCAGCGCATCTCTGCGGCGGCGGCGCGCGTCCTCGCCTTCGACGCGATGACCGTGACGTACAACCAGGGGGGCGAAGGATTCTCCCTTTACACGATCGCGGGCCCGACGCTGAACGACGAGGAGCGTCGCACGTACGCGCGCCTCGTCCCGCGAAAGGACTATTCGCCCGGGCTCTGGGCTCTGCTGTTGCGCGTGGGACGCACGGACGATCTCCTCTCCTTCCTCGACGTGTCCTACCCTCGCGACCAGAGCTTCAGGGACGCGAAGGTTCGGTCGATGCTCCGCGTGCCTCTCACCGGCACGTCGCGCGAGGGCTATCTGACCCTTCTGAGCCTGAAGCCGGGGGCCTATACCAAGGACGATGAAGAGCTCGTGCGGCCGATCGCGGACGTCATCGCGATGGCGTTCGAGCACGAGCGCCTCGCCGCGGACGAGAAAAGACGGCGCCGGAAATACGAAGGGCTGCAGGCGCTCGCGCCTGCGCTCGCGAAGGCCCTCGACGTGCGCGACGTCTTCGACCTCATCTCGGAAATCGTCCGGCCGATCGTCCCGCACGACCGCATGGCGCTCGGCCTTCTCACCGAGGATCGCGCGGCCATACGCGTGTACGCGGTTTCCGGCACCGGCATCCCGGAGATCAAGGAGCCGATCCGGCTGACTCCCGCCGACCGCGCGCGCGAGGACTGGTCGACCGAGATCGTCCGCGACGTCCTCGTCGACCTGGATCCCTCGTCCGACCGATGCCGGCACCTGACGGCGGACGGGGCTCGCTCGATCCTGCGAGTGCCGATCTTCTTCGAGGGCCACTGGCAGTTCGCGGGCGGTCTGCTCTTCATCTCGCGCACGCCGAACACGTACGGAGAGGACGACATTCCCTTCGCACGGCACGTCGCCGACCAGGTCGCCCTCGCGCTCTCCCACCAGCGTCTCGCCGAGGAGGCGCGTCGCGCGGCCGACGCCCGGGCGGAAGCCGAGACGCTCGAGAAGCGGGTAGCCGTTCTTTCCGTGGAGCTCGCCTCGCGCGCCGGGCCCGACCGGATCGTGGGGACGTCGAAGAGCTGGCACGACGTCCTCCTCCAGGCCGCCAAGGTCGCGCCCATGGAGACGACCGTCCTCTTGACCGGCGAGTCCGGCACGGGCAAGGAGGTCGTCGCGCGGGCGATCCACCGGAGCTCGGCGCGTTCGGCCGGCCCGTTCATCGCCCTCAACGGCGCCGCGCTGCCCGACCAGCTCCTCGAGTCGGAGCTGTTCGGCTACGAGAAAGGCGCGTTCACGGGTGCGACGGGCGGGAAGCCGGGCCGCCTCGAGCAGGCCGCGGGTGGCACGCTCTTCCTCGACGAGGCCGGCGAGATGAGCCCGGCCGTGCAGGCGAAGCTCCTGCGCGTCCTCGAGGAGCGCGAGTTCCAGAGGCTCGGCGGGACGAAAGTGCTGAAGACCGACGCGCGCATCATCGCGGCCACGAACCGCGATCTCGCCCGGGCGATCGAGAAAGGCGAGTTCCGAGAGGATCTCTTCTACAGGCTTTCGGTCTTCGGGATCCACATGCCTCCCCTTCGCGAGCGCCCGGAAGACATCCTGCCGCTCACCGAGATGTTCCTCGCCGAGCTCGGTCCGGCGGTCGGCCGGCCCGTGCCCGGCGTCTCGAAGGAAGCGAAGGAGCTCCTTCTCTCCTACCCGTGGCCCGGCAACGTGCGGGAGCTTCGGAACGCGCTCGAGCGCGCCGCGATTCTGGTGGAAGGCGGCCTGATCACGGCGGCGCACCTCCCGATCTCCGTGACACGTCAGGATTCCGCCGACCGCGGTGCCGCTCCCGTTCCCGCCGGCACGTTCCTGCCGCCCGAAGGCGTGGACCTCGAATCGCTCGAGCGCGACTACGTGAAGGAGGCTCTGAGAAAGGCGCGCTTCAACAAGAGCAAGGCCGCGAAGCTCCTCGGCCTGACGCGCGCCCAGCTCTACTCGCGCATCGAGAAGTACGGGCTGGAAGGGGGTCCGGGGGGAGATTAGGAATCTCCCCCGGCGACCGCGGCCTACTTGCCGAAGCGATAGGCCGTGAACTGCTCGCTCATGCGCGAGGACTGACCCGCCGTGAAGTTGTTCATGCACGGGTCATCGGTGTAGTCCATGAAGTTGTGGATCGGATCGAGCCCGGAGTCTCTTCGCTTACACGAGTCGCGCCCGACCGGACAGCCGAAAGCGGGCGACCTCTCCGCGGGGGTGTCGTCCACGTAGTCGCCCTTCTTCTCGTTACAGGCTCCCTGGAACGTGTGATAGAGACCCATCCAGTGGCCGACCTCGTGCGTCCCGGTGTCGCCCTCGTTGTAGGGGACCGCCGATCCGCCCGGGAGCGACGAGAAGAGAACGACGACGCCGTCGTCGTTCGGAGCGCTCGTGTAGGAGCTCGGGAATGTCGCCCAGCCCAGCAGACTGCCTCCGGGGTTCGCCGTGTAAAAGTTGAGATCGTCGGCGCTACCTTGCCGCAACGCTGTTTTCGCCTGCTGTTCCGCCGTCGAGCCGGGGGTCA
>DATIFW010000077.1:0-2417 GCA_035455045.1 Thermoanaerobaculia bacterium
GGGAGGCGCCCGTGACGAACGCCGCGCGGCCCGAGAGGCGCGGAGAACCCGCCGCGGACGCGCCGCTCACCGGCGTACGGGCAGGGCGGCGGCCTCGCCGGGGCGGGCCGCGGAGACCTCGGGCGGCAGCGGGAAGTGCACGTCCTCCGCGACCGTGACGACCTCCTCGATCTCCAGCGCGTCCGGACCGCCCAGCCGGCGCACGATCTCCTGCACGAGGAACTCGGGCGCCGACGCCCCGGACGTGATTCCGATCGTGTCGACCCCCGCAAACCAGCTCGGATCGATCTCGGACACGTCGTCCACGAGGTAGGCCCGGGCGCCCGCGAGCGAGGCCTCCTCCACGAGCCGGTTGGAATTGGAGGAATTGCGGGAGCCGACCACGAGGATCACCGGCGCCCGGCGTGCCAGCGCGCGCACCGCGACCTGGCGGTTCTGCGTGGCGTAGCAGATGTCGTCCTTGGGCGGAACGTGGATGGACGGAAAGCGGCGCTTGAGCGTCTCGACGATCGGGCGCGTGTCCTCCATCGAGAGGGTGGTCTGGGTGATCAGGGCGACGCGGCGGGGGTCGGAGACCTCGACGGATTCCGCCTCCGCGACCGTGGACACCAGGCGCATCTGCGAGGCCGCCTCGCCCATGGTCCCTTCCACCTCCTCGTGGCCGGCGTGCCCGACGAGCAGGATTTCGTAGCCCAGGCGCGCGAAGCGCACGGCCTCCAGGTGCACCTTGGTGACGAGCGGACAGGTCGCGTCGATGACCTTCAGGCGGCGCGCCGCGGCCGAGGCCCGCACCGCGGGCGAGACGCCGTGCGCCGAGAAGACCGCGGTGGCCCCGTCGGGGACCTCGTCGAGCTCCTGGACGAAACGCACGCCCCGCGCCTCGAAGTCGCGGACGACGTGGCGATTGTGGACGATTTCGCGCCGGACGTAGATCGGACCTTCGAAAGCGTCGAGCGCGAGATCCACGATTTCCACGGCGCGCACCACGCCGGCGCAGAACCCGCGAGGCGAGGCGAGGAGCACTTTTCGGACCGTGCCGGAAAGATCCGGCGAGCTTTTCGAGGTCATGCCCGAGACGAATCTTATCGCCCGGCCTCCGCACGGCGGATGGCCCGGACCCGGTCCCGTTCCCGTCCCCCGTCGCGCATGTAGAGCGACCGCTCCAGGCCGCAGCCTTCGCAGTACGGTTCACCCGGCTCGGCCGGGCGCGGGCAGGCCTCGTTGCGACACCGGGCCGTTTCGGCCTTCTTCGTCTGCCTCATTCTGGTCCCCCTTTCGCGCCGCTCGCGGGAAGCAGATAGTGGAGAATCTCCCGCTCGCAGCGGTCCCGGTACGTGGCGAAAGCCGCCTCCGGATCTTTTTCCGCCAGCCACTGCATCATCAGACCGTCGAAGATGGCGCGCATCGTGGAGCCGGCCTCCCGCGGATCGCGCACGACGAAGAGGCCCCGCCGCATTCCCTCCTCCGCGATGCCGCCGTCGATCTCGCGGCAGCCCGCGTAGAAGCGCTCGTTGACTTCACGGAAGGCCTCGCGCCGCGCCGCCAGGCCGCAGAAATCCACGAAGGCCCGGAAGAACGCCCGGTTCTTGGAGGGAGAAGGAAAGATCAACGCGACCAGGGCGCGGACGCGCGCGATCGGGTCGTCCTCGCGCGCCACGGCCTCTCGCATCCGGGAGTGAATCGAGTCGATGAGCCATCCGAAGACCTCGCGGAAGAGCTCCTCCTTGGAGTCGAAGTAATAGAGCGTGACCCCCTTGGAGACGCCGGCGCGCCTGGCGATGTCGTCGAGGGTGACTTCGGAGAAGCCCTTCTCGGCAACCTCCCGGAAGGCCGCCTTCAGGAGGGCCAGTCGCCGCTCGGACTCGGCGGGTTGAGCGGTTCGGGCCATGCGGAAAGGCTAACCGACCGGTCAGTCAAATGTCAACCGAGTAGGGCCGGAGCGCGCCGGAGCGGTTTTGCATAGACTCGTCGCGTGAGGATCCGGCTTCTCCACTTCGCGTCCTTTCGGGACGCGGCAGGTCGGGATGAGGAGGTCCGGGAGCTGCCCGAAGGGGCCCGAATCGGCGAGCTCTGGACCGCCCTGGCGCGCGAAGTGCCTCTGTTCTCGCGCTTTGCGTCGATGCCTCCCGCCGCCGTCAACCGCGAGTACGCCTCGCGCGACACGGTGCTGCAAGACGGCGACGAGGTCGCGTTCCTGCCGCCGGTGGCCGGGGGGTGAGGGTGAGGGCGTCTCGGGCTGGTCTCATGTACTTGACCGCCTCCCCGATCGACGTCGCCGCTCTGCTGCACGAGGCGCGCCCGGCCGACGGCGCTCTGTGCCTGTTCGTCGGTGTCGTCCGCAACGAGAACCAGGGCCGGCGAACCACGGCGATCGAGTACCAGGCCTACGGCCCCATGGCCGAGTCCGAGTTGTCCCG
>DATIFW010000078.1:0-7277 GCA_035455045.1 Thermoanaerobaculia bacterium
TGGATCGAGCGCCTCGCGGCCGAGAGGCTGGGAGATCTCTACATTCTGTGTCCCCCGGACCTTCCGTGGACCCCGGATCCGGCACGAGACCGCGGCGATAGGCGCGAGGAGATGCACGGACTCTTCGCGGCCGCTCTCGCCGACGCCGGGGCGCGCGTCGCGGAGGTCGCGGGCCAGGGCACGAAGCGGGAGGAGCGGGCCGAGGCTGCGGTGGCGGAGCTTCTCGCCTCGCGCCCGTGAGGGCGGTCAGCGGCGGCGCACCCCGAGCAGGGAGAGAAGAAACGAGCCGAAGAGGGCCTGCGCCCCGAGAACGAGGAGCAGGATTCCGGGGATCATCCACCGCATCGTCTGCGAGTACGGCAGGCCGTGAAAGCCCGCGCCGGCCCAGAGGCTCACGAGACGGCCCACGAGAAGGCCGCCCCCGAGAACGCACGCCGCACCGGCGAAGAGACCGGTCTCCAGCGTCACCCAGCGGTCGAAGAGACGGTCGAGGAGCGGATCCTTCGGCAGGAGGCCCTCGGTGATGCCGAAGATCTTCGCGCACACCCCGGAGAAGATCGCGGCGGCGCCGACGAGGACCATTCCCGCCCCGGCGAGCATCGTGTGGACGTCGAGCGTGGCCCGGCCGAGCGGACGCGGCCCCGGCAGCAGCCACACGATGAGCGCGGCGCCGAGGAGCGCGAGGATGAGGCCGGGCACCAGGAAGAGCCAGCGAGGCGAATAGAGGAGGAGGAAGCGCAGGTGACGCCAGCCGTCGCGCCACGTCCTGAGGTGCGGCGGCCGTGAGCGGCCGTCCCGCCGGAGACGCACGGGAATCTCGGAGATCACGAGGCCAAAGAGCGCCGCCTTGACGACCATCTCGCTCGCGTACTCCATCCCGGTCGTCCTCAGGTCGAGGCCGAGGAGCGCGTCGCGGCGGAAGCCGCGCAGACCGCAGTGGAAGTCGGACACGTCGGTTCGGAAAAAGAGGCGGCCGAGGCTGCTCAGAACCGGGTTCCCGAGCCACCGGTGGAGCGGCGGCATCGCGCCGCTCTCGATCCCGCCGCGGAACCGCGAACCCATGACGAGGTCGGCTCCCGCGTCGAGCGCCTTGACGAAGTCCGGAACGGCGCCGAAGTCGTACGAGAGATCCGCGTCGCCCATGACGACGTAGCGGCCGCGCGCCGCGGCGAAGCCGCCCGCGAGCGCGGCGCCGTAGCCGCGCGACGGGACGAGGACGACGCGCGCCCCGGCGCGCTCGGCGAGCTCGCGCGAGCCGTCGGTCGAGCCGTTGTCGGCCACCACGACCTCGCCGTCGAGGCCCGCGCTCTTCAGGGCTTTGAGCGCCTCGGCGACGCACCGGGCGACCGTCTCCGACTCGTTCAGGCAGGGCATCACCACGGAGACGGTGGGAGGGACGGCGTCGGGGGGCACGGCTCATTGTCGCCGAGTCCGCCCGGAAGGCGCCGTCGTGGTGTATTTTTAGGAGGGGAATGAAGGCCATGCTGCGCGCCTCGATCGTGGATTACGTGAACGCCTGGCCGTTGACGTGGGGCCTCTTGCGCGGGGCGGTGGAAGGGGTCGAGGCGCTGACGGACATCCCGTCGGCGTGCGCCGACCGCCTCGCGCGGGGAGGGGTCGAGGCCGGGCTCGTGCCGTCGATCGAAGCCGCGCGCATCCCCGGCATCCGGATCGTGCGCGGCGTGGGGATCGCGTCGCGCGAGCGCGTGCGGAGCGTCATCCTCGTCAGTCGCGCCCCCCTCGAGGCGGTGAGGACGGTGGCCCTCGACGTCGCGTCCCGCTCGTCCGCCGCGATGGCGCGAATCCTGTTCCGCGACCTCCTCGGGATGAAGCCCGAATTCCACACGGCGGCGCCCGATCTCGGCGAGATGCTCGCGCACCACGACGCGGCGCTTCTCATCGGGGATCCGGCGCTGAAGGTGGACGTCTCCGGCCTCCACGTGCTCGATCTCGCGGAAGGCTGGCGGCAGCTCACGGGCCTGCCGTTCGTCTTCGCGGTGTGGGCGGTGCGGCCCTCCGTGCCGCCGGAGCCGTTCCTGTGGTCGCGCGAGTACGCGAAGACGCACCTGGCGGAGGTCGTCGCCGTGGCTTCCCAGCGGACGGGGCTCGAGCAGTCGGCGCTGCACGAATACCTCGACGGAAACCTCCATCACGACCTCGAGGTCGAGGACGAGAAAGGCCTCGCCGAGTTCTACCGCCGGGCGCACGTCCACGGCCTGCTCCCCTCGCCCGACCTGCCGCCCTTCGCGGGCGTGCCTCTCGTGCCGCGCCGGGAAGGCTGAGGTGTCCACGGTGTCCGCGGTGCCTCTCGCGCCGGCGGCGCCCGCCGTCCTGCCGAACGCGCCCGTGCCGGGACTCGGCGGCTCACGCGAGGTCGCCGCCGCGCTCGCGCGCGCCCGCAACGGGGCGCGCCTCACGTTCGAAGAAGGCCTCACGCTCTTTCGGGAAGCGACCGTTCTCGAGGCGGGTGCCGCGGCGGATGACGTTCGCCGCGTCAAGCACCCCGTCGACCGCGTCACGTACCAGGTCGACCGGAACATCAACTACACGAACGTCTGCATCTACCGCTGCGCGTTCTGTGCGTTCTACCGGCCGGCGGGCGACGCCGAGGGCTACGTCCTGCCGTTCGAGGAGATCGGCCGGAAGGTCGAGGAGACGATCGCGCTCGGCGGCACGGGCATCCTCCTGCAGGGCGGCATTCACGCCGAGCTGCCGTTCTCGTTCTACGAGGAGATGCTCTCGTTCCTGAGGGAGAAATACCCGCAGGTGCACCGGCACGCGTTCTCGGCGCCGGAGATCCACTTCCTCGCGAAGAAGGAGAAGACGACGATCGCGGACGTTCTCCGACGTCTCCAGAGAGCGGGGCTCCAGTCCGTTCCGGGCGGCGGGGCCGAGATTCTCGAGGACGACGTCCGCAAGCGCATCTGGGCTCTCACGAAGGCGCCGACGGTCAAGTGGGCGGAGGTACACCGCGAGGCCCACCGTCTCGGGATGCCCACGACGGCCACGATGATGTTCGGCGTGGGCGAGACGCACGAGCAGCGCCTTCGGCATCTCGAGGTCGTCCGCCGCGTGCAGGACGCGTCGCTTGCCGAGGGCGCCGAGAGCTTCACGGCCTTCATCCCGTGGACGTTCCAGGAAGAGAACACGGCGATGGACGGCACGGTCGAGACGGCGAGCGGCATCGACTATCTGCGCACGCTCGCGATCGCGCGGCTCTATCTCGACAACGTGCCGCACGTGCAGGGCTCGTGGCTCACACAGGGCGCGAAGATCGGGAGTGTCGCGATGTCGTTCGGCGCGGACGACCTCGGCTCGATCATGATCGAGGAGAACGTCGTGGCCGCGGCGGGCTCGCACAACAGGATGGGCGAGGAGGCGATGCTCGCGCTCATCCGCGACGCGGGCTTCACGCCGGTCAAGCGCGGCTCGGTCTACGAGCGCTGCCGCGAGATCTGCTGCCGCGACCTGCCGCCGCTCTGACCGTCAAACCCTGCCGCGCGTCCTGCGTAAGACGAGCAGGAGGTCGTCCATGCGTTTACGCGCCCGGGCATCCCTCGTGACGGCTGCCGTCCTCGCCTCACTCGCACACGGCCCCACCTCCGCACAGGACACGGCGATCGGATTCCAGTCCGTCGAGTGGTCCCCGGACGGCAAGCGCCTCCTCGTCTCCGCGATCGAGCGAAAGCCCGACTGGTCCGACTACGACCCCGAGAAATGGAGACTCGTCGTCGTCGAGCTCGAGACCGGAGCCCTCCGCAAGGTCGAGACGGGCTCGCCGTTCGGCTGTTTCTCGCCGGACGGAAAGAAGGTCGCTTACGGCAAGTTCTGGGGCGGGAACTGGGAGGTCTACGTCACGGACCTCGCGACCGGCGACCGCATCAACGTGAGCCGCAGCCCGGCGAAGGATGGCGCCCCGGCGTGGTCGCCGGACGGGAAGCGACTTGTCTTCACCTCCGAGCGCGACGGGGCGCAGGAGCTCTGGACCACGGCGCCGGACGGGTCCGGAGCGAAGCGGCTCACGAAGAGCGAGGGCGCGAAGCCCTTCAACCCGTCTTGGTCCCCCGACGGCAAGGAAGTCCTCTATTACCTCGAGAAGGTCGACCACAAGGACCAGGTCTGGGTCATCGGTGCGGACGGCACGGGAGCCGTGAACGTGACGCACGATGAGGAGCACAACATCTTCCCGGGGTGGGGTCCGAAGGAGACGCTCGTCTTCTCCGTGAAGGGCAAGCTCTTCACGATGCCGCGCGCGGGCGGTTCCAAGACGGAGATCGCGGATACCTCGGGCTCCTGGGCACGCATCTCACCGGACGGGACGCGGATCGCGTGGATCGACAACAAGAACGGACCGGCGGTCTGGGTCGCGCGCTACGCCGGCGACCACGTCGAGGACGCGAAAAAGCCGTTCGAGTCCGCGGCGCTCAAAGGGAAATAGTCGCTCGAGCGCTGAGACACGCCGAGGGAGGCCGGACACCTCTGCGACGCACACGCGTGCTGTCTGAGCGAAGCGAGTTCACGCGCGAAGGAGCGGGGGTGCCCGGCCTCCCGAGGCGACTAGGCCAAATCGAAGACGAGGAACTCCGCTTCGCCTTTTGGCGCCTTTAGCGTGAAGGCCGTCTCGTCCGAAGCCGAGAGGCCGTCGCCGGCCGAGAGCGCGCGGCCGTTCACGTCGACCGTCCCACGCAGCGACTGGACCCAGAGGTGGCGTCCGTTCGGGAGGGCGAACGTCGTCTCCGTTCCCTCCTTCAGCACGGAGGCGTAGAGCCGTGCATCCTGCCGGATCGCGAGCGAGCCGTCCGTCCCGTCCGGCGAGGCGACGAGGCGCAGGCGGCCGGTCTTGTCGGCTTTCTCGACGCGGATCTGTCCGTAGCGCGGCTCGTACCCGGCGCGGTCCGGGAGGATCCAGATCTGGACGAAGTGGACGGGCTCCTTCGGGCTCGCGTTGAACTCGCTGTGGCGCACGCCCGTGCCCGCGCTCATGTACTGGACATCGCCGGGGACAATCGTCGAGCCGTTCCCCATGCTGTCCTTGTGCGCGAGCGCGCCCTCGAGGACGTACGACACGATCTCCATGTCCCGATGCCCGTGCCTCGCGAACCCCATCCCCGGCCGGACGGTGTCGTCGTTGAGGACGCGCAGAGCGCGGAAGCCCATGTGCGCCTCGTCGTAATAGTCGGCGAACGAGAAGCTGTGCCAGGTGTCGAGCCAGCCGTGGTTCGCGTGGCCGCGCTCATTCGCGGGACGGACCGTGATCAGAGCAGCTTCTCCGAAATGGACTTGGCTTGGAGGAACAGCCCGAGGTAGTCGCGGCCGCCCGCCTTGCTGTCCGTGCCGGACATATCGAAGCCGCCGAACGGGTGGACGCCCACGAGCGCGCCCGTGCACTTCCTGTTGATGTAGAGGTTCCCGCAGTGGAGGCGCTTCTTCGCCTCGGCGATCCGGAAGCGGTCGCGGCCGAAGTACGAGCCCGTGAGGCCGTACTCCGAGGCGTTCGCGAGCGCAAGCGCGGTGTCGAAGTCCTTCGCCTCGGTGATCCCGAGGACGGGACCGAAAATCTCTTCCCGGAAGATGCGCGCCGACGGTTTCACGTCGTAGAAGACCGTCGGGGCGACGAAGTTGCCGACTCGCCCGTTCCAGGTCCCGCCCGTTCCGAGCTTGGCCTCGCGTTTCCCGAGCTTGACGTAGTCCGCCACCGTCTTGAGCTGGCGCTCGGACGCGACCGGCCCCAGGTAATTCGTGTGGTCGCGCGTCGGGCCCTGCTTGAGCTTCGCCGTCTTCGCAACCACGGCATCGACGAAGCGTCTGTAGAGCCTGCGGTGGACGATCGCGCGCGAACAGGCCGAGCACTTCTGGCCCTGGAAGCCGAACGCCGAGGCGACGACCTGCGAGACCGCGAAGTCGAAATCCGCGTCCTCGTCGACGACGATGAAGTCCTTCCCGCCCATCTCGAGGACGACGCGTTTGATCCAGCGCTGGCTCTTCGCGATCGCGGCCGCTTTCTGGTTGATTCCGAGTCCGACCGCCTTCGAGCCCGTGAACGAGATGAAGCGCGTCGCGGGATCCTCGACGAGAAAGTCGCCGACTTCGCTGCCCGGCCCCGGGAGGTAGTTCAGGACGCCGTCCGGCACGCCCGCTTCCTCGAGGACCGAGAAGACCTTCCACCCGATGAGAGGCGTGTCGGACGCGGGCTTGAGGACGACCGCGTTGCCCGTGACGACGGCCGCGGACGTCATCCCGGTCAAAATTGCGTTCGGAAAATTCCAGGGCGGGATGACGGCGCCCGCCCCGAGCGGAAGGTAGCGGGTCTCCGGAAACTCGCCGCGGTACGGCGTCACGGGGATCTCCCCGCCCCAGCGAAGCATCTCGCGGGCGTAGAACTCGAGGAAGTCGATCGCCTCGGCGGTCTCGACGTCGGCCTCCGGCCAGGACTTGCCGATCTCGAGCACCATCGTGGCGGAAAAATCGTGCTTCCTCTCGCGCATGCGTGCCGCGGCGCGCAGGAGCACGGAGGCCCGCTCGCGCGGGGCGACGTCGCCCCACGCCTTCTGGGACCTGACCGCGACCTCGAGCGCCTTCGACGCGGTCTTCCGGTCGGCGAGGTGATGGCGCGAAAGGACCTCAGAGCGTTCCGCCGGATTGCGGTTCTCGAGGAGGTGACCGGTCCTCAGGCGGCGGCCACCGACGACGAGCGGGATTTCGACGCCCTTTTGGCGCTCGACGCGCGCGAGGGCGGATTCGAAGGCCGAACGGGACTCGGCTTGCGTGAAGTCGGTGAAAGGTTCGTTGCGAAAGTCTTCCAGCATGGGAGGGGCATTCTATCCACATTGCTTCCGGAATCCCCAACATTGATCTCTTGCTCTGTCTTGTGAGAGAGTTGTAGCAAAGGGAGGAACTTCCGGATGGACAAGACCGCAGCGGGTATCCGTACGTTCGTGACGGATCAGCTCAAGAAGAACAAGGCGCTCACGGAGCGCGAGGTGAAGGCCGCGATCGGCAAGGTCTTCAAGCTGAATCCCAAGACGATCAGTGCGGGCGTGATTCGCGATGTGCGCAAGCGCCTCGGAATCGATCGTCCGGGTGCGATTGCGTATGCGAGAGCGATGCTGAAGAAGGACCCCGTGCTCGAAGCCAAGAAGGTCATCGAGACGGTGGGATCGAAGTTCGGAATCCGGCTCGGACCGCCGGACGTCTCGCGCCTGAGACCCGCCGGCTCGAAGCGGCAGCGAGCGGTCCGCGCGAGAGTCGCCGGTTCAGCGGCGTCGGTCAGGCGCGGG
>DATIFW010000079.1:0-5489 GCA_035455045.1 Thermoanaerobaculia bacterium
ACCGCCGCGCCGCGGCCCGCTTCGTGCAGAATGGCGGCTGATATCCTCGTTGCGTCCGGAGGCAGCCGTGCTCGCGCCCGCTGAGGAGAAGTACTATCAGGACTTTCTCGCCGTGCTCGGCCAGAAATGGCGGCCGGCGAAAGCGGCGTTCTACACGCTCGATCCCGCGAGCGGCACGTTTCGCCTGAAGGCACAATTCGGCTTCGGCCGAACGGACCACCTCGCGGAACGTCTCGGCCGCAATGACGCGCTCGTCAATCACCTCTACGAGCACCGCGAGCCGACCTTCGTCAACAACGTGAACCTGGCGGGAAAGCTGACGGACGTGATGGTCCAGGCGACGTCCACGCGCATGCTCCTCGCCCCCCTCTATCTCGACGGGCGGATCATGGGACTCGTCGACGTGCGCGAGAAGGCCGGCCGACAGGGCTTTTCCCAGGACGACGTGCTCGAGATCTCCGACCTCCTGCGCCGCTTCGCGATCGAGCTGCGCCGGATCGCGGATGCGCGCAGCGGGAGCGCGATCTTCTCCGAGCCGGCTTCCCAGCTCGAGCGTCCGCTCGACCGCACGCCCACCGTGACGGCGCCTCCGCTCGAGCGCACGTCGGGCTTCTCGACGGCGCAGCTCAGCACGTCGGGCATCTTTCGAAGGCCCGCGACGGTTGCGGCCGAGTCCGAGACCGACGCCGCGGGCCCGCTTCCGAGCGCGGTCGCGCGTGCGAACCGTCTCGTCGAGGAGACGCTCTCGCGCAGCACGGCCGTGAAGGTCGCGACGCCGGCGGGCGGCGGGCTCACGCCGCGCGAGGCCGAGTTCATCGCCCTCTACCTTCCCACCTGTCTCAGCTACGAGGAGGTCGAAGTCGCCGCCGTCTCCTCGTTCGTGCCGGGGGGAGCAACCGTCACGATCGCGGCGAGACGTCCGCTCGATCCGGACATCGCCCCTGCGCTCCTCGAGAACCTCGAGAAGATCTTCGCGAAGACGGCCGTCCCGTTCTCGTTCACGTCCAATCCATCCTGGCGGCCTCTCGACACGCCCCACTCGGACGCGCCCGCGATGCGCCGGGCCGAGATCGTCTCCATCCAGTCGAGTGTCCTCGACAGCTCGTCGGAAGGCGTCATCCTGTTCTCCCTTCTGTTTCGCCACGGCCCGAACCCCGAGGTCCGCGAGGCCCTGCGCGCGGCGCACGTGGTTCTGAGGAACGTCCTCGCCGGAAACCGCAGTGAGGCCCGCTTCCGCGAGGCCTACCGGGGGCTCGTGAACAAGCTCCTCGAGCCGGGTCTGCAGAGACGCACGGCTCTGAAGACGCACTGTTTCAACGTCGGCCGCCTGGCCCGCAAGCTCGCCGCCCAGCTCGGCGTGACGCCGATGGAGGTCGAGCAGATCACGGTGGCCGGCATCCTCCACGACATCGGCATGCGCGAGCTCAGCTACGACACGATCTACGGCAAGCGCGCGCTGACCGACGAGGAGATGGCCCTCGTGCGCCAGCATCCTCGAGTCGGGGCGTTTCTCGTCGAGGACATTCCGTGGCCGTACCCGGTCGCCCCGCTCATCCGGCACCACCACGAGCGGTGGGACGGCGGCGGCTATCCCGACGGGCTGAAGGGTGAGGAGATTCCGCTCGGCGCGCGCCTCATCCATCTCTGCGAAGCGTTCGACGCCATGACGTCTCCGACGTCGTACCGGGCCGTCCTGTCGGACTACCAGGCCATCGACATCCTCGACTCGAAGGCGGGCACGCAATTCGATCCCGAGCTCACGCCCGAGTTCAAGCGGATGGTCGCGGACGCGTCGGACTGACCGGGGGACCGGCGTGAAATCCCGGATCGAGAGGCAGGGGGAGAAGGCGGCAGCGCGCGCGGCCCAGAAGAGCGCCGGAAACCGTCCCATCGCCTCGAACCGGCGCGCGTTTCACGAGTACAACATCGAGGAGAAGCTCGAGGCCGGCGTCGCCCTGACGGGCACCGAGGTGAAGTCCTTGCGTGAAGGCCGGGCCAGTCTGCAGGACGGCTACGTGGCGGTGACCGGAGGCGAAGCCTGGCTGTGGAACGTCCACATCCCCCCTTACGGGGCGGGCAGCTACAACAACGTCGACTCGAAGCGGAACCGCAAGCTTCTCCTCCACAAGCGCGAGATCGTCCGCCTCGCCTCGAAGATCCAGAGGTCGGGCGCCACGTGCGTGCCGCTGAACCTCTATTTCAAGGGTCCCCGGGTCAAAGTCGAGATTGCGCTCGTGACCGGCAAGAAGCTCCACGACAAACGCGAGACGATCCGCCGCCGCGAGGCCGATCGCGAAGCGCGCGCCGAGATGAAGTCCGCGCGGCGGCGTTGACGAAAACTGCGCCGTGTCACCCTCGTGACCACCAAATTTTGACAGCTCCGGCCCTGGGAAGAACCCGGCCACGGCGCAAAGGAGTGCGCACCCGTGCCATGGGTCCCGGAGTAAGATCAAGCAAACGTTAGGGTTCCGCACTTCATGGCGATGAATCCTGTTTCTGAGGCGCGGCAGGGTTTCCGGCAAGGACCGTGAATAAGAGCATGACCTCACTTCGGCGTATGGGAGGACGTGTCGCCGTTTCGGCGGCCCTGGCCCTTGCAAGCCTCGTCTTTTCCGCCCCGGCGCGGGGGACGAGCGCGGAGGCGAATCTCCCGCGGGCCGCGGATCCCGGCCAGATCGTCGACTTGCCGGGCGACAGGGGACTCGCCGAGCTGTTCTCGTTCGACGGCAGACTCGCTTCCGCGCTTCTGACCCTCGCGCCCGAAGAAGGGCGGGAGGTCATCGAGTTTCCGACGACCCCGGGCGTGCGCCGGAGGGTCCGTCTCGTTCGGCACGAGATCTATGCCGACGGCGCCCGCGTCTACCGTGTCGAAGGGCAGGTCCGAACGGAGGTACCGCGCTCGAGGCTCGTCTTCTTCTGGGGCTCGGACCTCGAGGGCGCCGGGAACCGGCTGTTCGTCGCGCTCGATCCCGCGACACGCGGCTTCTCGGGCCTCGTCCACGGGCCGGAGGGTACGCACGAGATCGCGCGCGACCCGACGGACCGGAGAGAGCGGCACGTCCTCGCGCGGCCGCGCGTCCCGGATGGGGCCGCTTGGAGATGCGGCCAGGAGGACTTCGTCGAGACGGCGGTCTCGTGGGCGCCGCCCGCGAACAGACGCGCCGAGGCTCTCTCGCGCCGCTCGAACGCCCTGTCCTCGCTTCACAGCGGAATCGTCGCGATCGACACCGACAACGAGTACATGACGTACTGGGGAAACAACACGACGAACGCCACGAACTACATCGCGCAGCTCATCGCGTCGATCAACGTGATGTACGAGCGGGACCTGAATTTGCGCCTGCTGCAGGGCACGACGTTCCTGCGGACGACGGCGGATCCGTACGCCCAGGGCCCGGGCTCGGGCCAGAATGCCAACATCGCCGAGCTCAACGAGTTCACGAGCTACTGGAACGCTCATTACCCGAATGCGACGTATCCGCGCTCCGTGGCGACGATGCTGTCCGGCAAGCAGCCGGGGAATTTCAGCGCCTCCGGCATCGCCTGGCTCGCGGGCTCGGTCTGCGGAGACTCCAGCGACTACAGCTTCTGCCAGGTCTTCAAGACGAGCTACCTCGCCGGCGACACCCTTGTCGTCGGACACGAGATCGGCCACAACCTCGGCTCGCCTCACACGCATTGCTACGCCGCCCCCGCGCCCGACCACTGCTACAACTTCGAGTCCTGTTACACAGGTCCGACCTCCTGCCCGGCCCCGCTGATGATCAACGGCTACAACGCGACGGGCACGCTCATGAGCTACTGCCACGTCTCGCCCTGCAACTCCGGGACGACGTACGCTTTCCACCCGTCGACGATCTCCCGGTACGTGGGTGACACCCTCGACGCGGGGGCCTCCTCCGGCTGTCTCGCCGTCGTCGGCGGAGGCGGGCCGCAGGCGCCGCCCCCCGTCTCGGCCGCGACTCTGCTTCATCCGCTCACGCCCTGCCGCGTGCTCGACACGCGCAACGCGGTCGGGCCGCTCGGCGGCCCCGCCATCGGCGGCGGAGGACAGCGAACCTTCATCGTGTCGAACAGCTGCGGCGTTCCCCCCGGGGCCGTCGCCGTCTCCGCGAACGCGACGATCGTGAATCCCGCGGCGCAGGGCGATCTCATCGTCTATCCCGCCGGGATCTCCGCGCCCACGGCTTCGACGATCAGCTTCCGCGCGGGCCGAACGCGCGCGAACAACGTGCAGATCTACCTCGCGCTGGACGGCAGCATCGTCGCCCGGAACAATTCCGGCGGCGCGCTCGACTTCGTGGTCGACGTGAATGGCTACTACCAGTAGCGGCGGCGCCTGGTGGTCCCGGCTGGCGCTCCTGGCCGCCCTTTTGACGGGTTTCCCCGCGGCAGCCGAACGCGTCGTGGACGACAGGCCTTTCCGCGCCCTCGACGGTCCGCTCGTCTCGGGGGCGCACATCACGATCGAGCCGCTGTCGCTGGACGACGGAACGGCGGTCGCTCTCGAGCTCACGCGCATGGAGCCGTTCACCGAGGACGCGCAGATCGTCGTCCACGGGCCGAACGGCGAGTCGCGGGCGCCGCTCCCCTCGGACCGCTGGTTCACGGGGCGCGTCTCGGACGATCCGGAGTCCTTCGTCATGCTCGCGCGCGGCCGGTCGCTCCGCGGCTTCATCGTCACCCGAGGGCGGGTCACGACGATCGGCCCCGAGAGAAACGTCTACGGCGACGGCCCGCACGGGCGGACGCTCATCTCGTCCTTCGACCCCGTCGTGGACACGCCCCCCGAGATGCGCTGGTTCACGTGCGGAACAGAGTCGCTGCCGGTGCCCCCGGAGATCCCCGCGCCGGCTCCCACCGGCCGTCGTGCCCTCACGAGCGTCATGTATTACGCCGGGATCGCGATCGAGACGGACTACGAGCTCTACACGAAGAAGGGATCGTCGGTTACCGCGGTCGCGCAGTACGCCGGCGATCTCTTCGCGGCGATCTCCGCGATCTACCAGCGCGACATTCTCGTGACGCTGCAGGTGAATTACCTCTCGGTCTGGACGACGGCGAGCGACCCCTGGACCGCGACGGATTCGAGCGCGGCGCTCAGCGAATTCGTTTCGTACTGGAACACGAACCGCACCGCAGTTCCGCGCTCTCTGGCCCACATGCTCTCGGGCAGGGGTCTCGGCGGGGGCATTGCGTACCTCAATGCGGTCTGCAGCAGTTACGGGTACGCGGTGAGCGGCAATCTCAGCGGGACGGCGCCCGCGAACATCACGACGACGTACTGGGACTTCATGTGTGCATCGCACGAGAGCGGGCACAATTTCGGCTCGCCGCACACACACTGCTATTCGCCGCCCGTCGACCAGTGCTACGCGTCGGAGCCCGGCTGCTATTCCGGGGCGACGAGCGTGCCGGCGGTGCTGGGCACGATCATGAGCTATTGCCACCTGAAGTCAGGCGGGTACTCGAACGTCAAGATGTTCCTG
>DATIFW010000080.1:0-7036 GCA_035455045.1 Thermoanaerobaculia bacterium
CGATTTCGCCGGCAACCTCGACGTCGCGATCGCGATTCGCACGGCGGTCGTTGCGAACGGCACGATGCACGTGCAGGCCGGCGCCGGCATCGTCGCGGACTCGGACCCCGAAGCCGAAGCCGTCGAGTGCGAGAACAAGGCACGCGCCCTCATGCGCGCCGTGGAGAGAGCGGGGTCGTACCGATGATCCTCGTGATCGACAACTACGACTCGTTCACCTACAACCTCGTCCAGATCCTCTCGACGCTCGACGGGGACGTGCGCGTCGTCCGGAACGACGCGCTTTCCGTCGACGAGGTTCTTGCCGCGAAGCCCGACCGGCTCGTCGTGTCCCCGGGGCCGGGCCGGCCGGAGGACGCGGGCATCTCGTGCGAGTTGGTCCGCCGGAACGAGACGATCCCTCTTCTCGGCGTCTGCCTCGGCCATCAGGCTCTCGGCGCCGTCTTCGGCGGCACGATCTCCCGGGCGCCTGTGCTCATGCACGGCAAGACCTCGGAGATCTCCCACGACGGGAAAGGGCTCTTCGAGGGTCTCGAGAACCCGTTCACGGCCACGCGCTACCACTCGCTCGTCGTCGAGAGGGACTCGGTTCCCGGCGCTCTTCGGATCACGGCGACCAGCTCGGACGGCCTCGTGATGGGGCTCCAACACCGGACACTTCCGCTCGTGGGCGTGCAGTTCCATCCCGAGTCGATCCTCACGCCGCAGGGGGAGCGCCTCCTGAAGAACTTCGTCGCCGGGCGGCTCGCATGACGACGGCGGCGCATCGCGCGCTCCACGCGGTGGCACGCGGGGCGCGTCTGACGCGCGAGGACGCGCGGAGCGCCGTATCGGCCCTGCTCGACGAGGAGATTCCGGCTGCGATCGCGGGAGGACTCCTCTCCGCGCTGGCCGCCATGGGCGAGACGGTCGAGGCCGTGGCCGGCGCCGTGGATGTCCTGAGGGCGCGTGCCACGCGGCCTCCGGTGGACCGTGCGCTGGCCGCCCGCGCGATCGACGTGTGCGGAACGGGAGGCGACGGGCTGGGCACGTTCAACGTCTCGACCGCGGCTGCTTTCGTCGCAGCGGGCGCTGGTGCGAAGGTCGCGAAGCACGGCAATCGCGCCGTCTCGTCTGCCTGCGGCTCCGCCGACGTTCTCGCGGCGCTCGGCGTCGACATCGAGATGTCTCCCGCCCTCGCTGCCGAGGCGCTCACCCGCGCGAACGTCACCTTCTTCTTCGCGCCGCTCTACCACCCGGTCATGAGGAAAGTCGGCCCGCTGCGGCGCGAGCTCGGCCTGCGCACGGTCTTCAATCTCGCGGGGCCCCTCTCGAATCCCGCGGGTGTCACGCGGCAGATCGTCGGCGTCGATCGACCCGAGCGCGTTCCGGTGATCGCGGGTGCCCTCGCGGCGCTCGGCGCCGAGCACGCGTTCGTGTTTTCGCACGAGTCGGGCGGGGACGAGCTCCTGCCCTTCGGGCGCACGTTCGCCGCCGAGGTGAGGCAGGGGGACGTCGAGCTCCTCCAGCTCGGCGCCGTCGACTTCGGGCTCGACGAAGGAAGCCCGGATGCGCTCCGGGGAGGAGACGCCGGAACGAACGCGGAGATTCTGCGCGCCCTGTTCGGAGGATTCCGGCGCGACGCGCGCAGCGTGGTTCTCATGAACGCCTCTGCCGCGCTCGTCGTGGCGGGCGTCGCGAAGGACTTCCGCGAGGGCGTGGCGCGGGCGGACGCCGCGCTCGAGGAGGGGAAGGCGGAGACGGCTCTCGAGGATCTCGTCCGGATCTCGCGGGGTGAGACCTCGTGACGGCGTCGAGAATTCGGATTTCTTCGAATGGGTCACGAGGGGACGAGAGAGAAGATTGAAGATTTCTTAGAAGGGCAAGAGGGATGGGCGAATCGGTTCTGGGCGAGATTCTCGCGGCAAAGCGGCGCCGCATCGCGGCGGGGGAGTACTCGGCTCGCTCGGCCGAGATCGCGCGGGCCAACGCAGGTGTCTCGCCGGCACTTGACGCGCCACCCGATGGAGCCCGCTTCGCGGCTTCTCTCTCCTCTTCCCTTTCTAAGCAAAATCATCTTCTTCCTTCTTCTTCTCTTTCTGCTTTCCTCTGCGAAATCAAGCACAGGTCGCCGAGCGCCGGCGTGATCCTCCCCGAGGCGGCTTCGCGCATCGAAGCCGTCGCGCGCGCCTTTCGGCGGGGCGGGGCGTCGGTGCTTTCCGTCGTCGTCGAGCAGGACTTCTTCGGCGGAGATCCCTCCTGGCTCCCGCGCGCGAGAGAGGCGTCGGGCCTGCCGGTCCTGATGAAGGACTTCATCGTGGACGAGACGCAGCTCGATTTCGCCGCCGCTCTGGGCGCAGATGCCGTGCTGCTCATCGCCGCCGCTCTCGACGACGACGCCCTCGCGCGGTTGCAGGCGGCCGCGCAATCCCGCAGGCTCGCGGCTCTCGTCGAGGCACACGACGAGGCCGAAATCCAGCGGGCGCTCGACGCGGGAGCCCGGATCGTGGGCGTGAATTCGCGCGACCTGAAAACGTTCGAGGTCGACCTGCCCGGCATGGCCCGCCTCGGCGCGCTCCTCCCGGCGTCCGTGGCGCGCGTGGCCGAGAGCGGCATCAGGTCGCGGGAGGACGTCGAAGCGCTCGCCGCCGCGGGTTATGGCGCGTTCCTGGTGGGCGAGGCGCTCCTCAAGGCCCCAGATCCCACACGGATGCTGCGGGCGTTGCGCGGCGAGAACCCCACGGAGGTCAAGATCTGCGGGATCACGCGGGAGGAAGACGTCGACGCCTGCCTGGAGCAAGGCGTGGACTGGATCGGCCTCGTCTTCGCGGCGCGATCCCCGCGGCGACTCACGCCGGAAGAGGGGAGATTTCTGCGAATGAAGGCGAAAGGGGGAGGAGACGAAGACCGGAGATTTCTTCGAATGAAGGACGAAGGGAACGGAGCCGCGATCCGCGAACCCCGCGCGGGGGCGGGCGGCGTAAGCGCCGGCGCGGTGAAAGGTGTCGTCGCGGTTTTCGACGAGACGGCGACCGAAGAGGACGTGCAGCGCATCGTCGACCACGTTCGCCCGGACGTCATTCAAATGCCCCTCTCCGCTCTTTCACCGTCTAAGAAATCCTCCTCTTCGGTCCTTTCCTTCTGGAACACCATCCCCGTCGGCTGCGACGACCTCTCGTCCGCGAAGAACGCCGAAGGCGACGCTCTCCACTTCGACACGTCGGTCGGAGGCCGGAGCGGAGGCACCGGAAAGACCTTCGATTGGGCCCTCCTTTCCGCTGTCGATCGCTCCCGACCCGTTGTCCTCGCGGGCGGGCTGAAGCCCGAGAACGTCGCGGAGGCCGTGCGAAAGGTGAGGCCCGACGTCGTGGACGTCTCTTCGGGGGTGGAAGTGGAGCCGGGAGTCAAGGACCCGGCGAGAATCGCTGCGTTCGTGAGAGAGGTACGACGTGCCTGAGGCGACCCGATCCGGTTTTCACCCGCCCGAGGCCGATGCGCAGGGCCGTTTCGGCTCGTTCGGCGGGAGATTCGTGCCGGAGACGCTCATGGCGCCGCTCGAGGAGCTCTCGCGCGCGTACCGGGACGCGCGGCGCGATCCCTCGTTCCGGCGCGAGCTGGACGACCTCCTGAAGACGTACGCAGGCCGTCCGACGCCGCTCACGTATGCGAAGCGGCTGTCGGAGAGTCTCGGCGGCGCGCGGATCTTTCTCAAACGCGAGGATCTCCTTCACACGGGCGCCCACAAGATCAATAACGCCCTCGGACAGGCCCTCCTCACGGTGCGAATGGGCAAGACGCGGGTCATCGCGGAGACCGGCGCCGGCCAGCATGGAGTCGCGGCGGCCACGGCGTGCGCGCTCCTCGGGCTCTCGTGCGTCGTCTACATGGGGGCGGTCGACGTGGAGCGCCAGGCGCTGAACGTGTACCGGATGAGGCTTCTCGGCGCGACGGTCGTGCCCGTGACGGGCGGCTCACGCACGCTGAAGGACGCGATCAACGAGGCGATGCGCGACTGGGTCGCCTCCACGTCGACGACGCACTACATCCTCGGATCGGTCCTCGGACCGCATCCGTTCCCGACGATGGTCCGCGACTTTCACGCGGTCATCGGGCGCGAGGCCCTCGTCCAGACCCGCAGGATTCTCGGGAGGTTGCCCGACATCCTCGTCGCGTGTGTGGGGGGCGGCTCGAACGCGATCGGCCTCTTTCGGGAGTTCCTTCCGTTTCCCGAAGTCGAAATGGTGGGGGTCGAAGCCGGAGGACGAAGCCTTGCGCCCGGCGAGCACGCCGCGCGCTTCGGCCCCGGCTCGGTCGGCGTCCTCCACGGCACCCGGACGCTCATCCTGCAGGACGCGGACGGGCAGGTCCTCCCGACGCACTCCGTGTCCGCCGGCCTCGACTATCCGGCGGTCGGACCCGAGCACGCGCGACTCGCCGAGCTCGGGCGGACGCGGTACGTCTCTGTCGGTGACGAGGCGGCTCTCGCCGCCTTTCACCGCCTCGCCGAGACCGAAGGCATCATCCCCGCCCTCGAGACGGCGCACGCCGTCGCCTGGGCGATCGCCGAGGCGCCGCGCCGGCCGAAAAGCGCTGCGCTCGTCCTGAATCTCTCCGGCCGCGGCGACAAGGACGTCGTCTCGGTGGCGCGGCGGGAGGGAGTCGCCCTGTGAGGCGCGTCGGGCGGGCCTTTGCGAAGGCGAAGGCCTCGGGGCGCGCGGCGCTCGTCGTCTTCGTGGAGGCCGGCGACCCGGACCTCGAGACGACCCGGCGGCTTCTACCCGCGCTCGCGGAATCCGGAGCCGACGTGCTCGAGCTGGGGATTCCCTTCAGCGACCCTCTTGCGGACGGACCCGCCATCCAGCGCGCGAGCGAGCGCGCGCTGGCCTCGGGGACGACGTTGTCCGCGGCGCTCGCTCTGCTGGCGGAGCTGCGCGCCGATCGCTTTGGCCCGCCTGTCGTCGTCTTCAGCTACGCGAACCCGATCCTCGCGATGGGCGAAGCCGAGTTCGCGCACCGCGCCGCCGAGGCTGGAGCCGACGGTGTGCTCGTCACCGACCTCCCGCCCGAGGAAGGCCGCGGGTTCGCGTCGATCCTGAAACGCGCGAAGCTCGATCCGGTGTACCTCGTCGCGCCGACGTCGTCCGGCGAGCGCATCCGCCGGGCGGGTTCGCTCTCGCGCGGATTCCTCTACGTCGTGTCGCGCGCGGGAATCACGGGGACCCGCACGGACCTCCCCGAAGGGCTCGCGGCGCTCGTCGACCGCGTCCGGCAAAACGTGCCGAGCCTCCCTCTCGCCGTCGGGTTCGGCCTCTCGACGCCGGAGCAGGTGAGTCGGGTGGCCGCCCTCGCGGACGGAGTCGTCGTGGGAAGCGCGGTCGTGACCGCCATGGAAATCGCCGTTCAGGAAGGCCGGGATCCCGTCGGGGCGGGCGCCGGCCTCGTGCGTGCGCTCGCGGCGGCCACGACGAAAGGCTGACGTGTCCGGGGGCGAAACGAGCCTGTCGGCCCGGATCTCGAAGGCGGACCGCTCGACGCTCGTCGCGCTCGTCGCGGAAAACCTCTCGCGCTTCTCCGAGCGCGATGCCTTGCAGGCCCTGAGGCATCCTCACGCGTCGGAGGCGATGATCGTGGAGATCATCTCCTCGAGGACCCTCCTCGCGTTCCGGGGCGTGCGGCGCCTCGTCGCTTCGCATCCCCAGACGCCGCGGCACGCGGCGCTTCGATGCCTCGAGGACCTCCTCTGGCGCGACCTGCTCGACATCGGCCGCGAGATCCGCACGCCGCCCCCCGTTCGCATCGCGGCGAACCGGAAGCTCGAGGGCGCGCTCCGGTTTCTCGCCGTGGGCGAAAGGGTGGCCGTGGCGCGTTTCGCCGCGCCGACGCTTTTTCCGTCGCTCCTCGACGATCCGGACCCGCGTGTCCTCGAGGCGGTGCTCGCGAATACACGGCTCACGGCCGAAGACCTGCAGCGCTGGCTCGCGACCGGAAATCCCAGGCCTGACGCGCTCGCGCTCCTCGCCCGCGACGGGCGCTGGGCGAGCCGGCCGGCGGTCCGGATCGCTCTCCTGACGCATCGCCTGACACCCCGTTCCGCGGCGCTCTCGCTTCTGACGTCGGCCTCGCGGGAAGAATGGCGAAGGCTGGCGGAAGATCCGGCGGCCGACGCTCTCCTGGCGGCCTGTGCCCGCGAACTGCTCGAAAACGGGCCGAATTCCGTTGACAGAGAATGGTAAGTCGCCATAGCCTAAGACCTTACGGGAAACCGGGTGACTGCCGAGACCGCCCAGGAATTCGGCGAAGAACTTCGCCGGGAACGCGAATTACGCGACGTGAGCCGGGAGCAGCTCTCGTCGGCGACGAAGGTCTCGTTGCGCCACATCGCCGCTCTCGAATCCGGCCGTTACGAACAGCTCCCCGCCGGCGTGTTCTCGAAGGGTTTCGTCCGCGTGATCGCTCTGCATCTGGGACTCGACGCCGAGCGATCGGTGACCGCGTTCCGCCACGTTCACGCGGGCTGGGAGGCCGAGTGTGCGCGGCGCCAACAGCAGGCGACGACGAGCACGGCCGGCCTCCGCCTTTCGCAGCCGCGGCGCTCGGTGTCGTCCTCGACGACGCTGCGGGGAATCGCGATCGCGCTCGCGCTCGCGGCCGTGACCGGGGCCGCGGCATTCATGCGCTCCCGCGGAACCGATCACCGCGGGCCGGAAGCCTCGACGGCCCCGGTGCCGCGGGTGGAGACCGGACCGGCGTCCCTCGCGCTCCCCCCCGCCGTCGCGGCGGCGACGGTCGCCCTGCCTGCGGGCGCGGCGCTGCCGGTCGCGGCTTCCTCGGCGGCCTCGCGAGGTCGGACGCTCACCCTCAGCTTCCGTGACGAGTGCTGGGCCGAAGTCTTCGTGGACGGAAGGCTCGTGGTGCGCGGACTCTTCCCGAAGGGGTCGCGCCGCGAGTTCGCGAACGGCGGGACGTTCACGCTCACGCTCGGAAACGCGGGTGCCGTGGACGTCATCGTGGACGGGCGGCCGCTCGGGACCCTGGGCGGAGAGCACGAAACCGTGAA
>DATIFW010000081.1:0-4873 GCA_035455045.1 Thermoanaerobaculia bacterium
GCCCACGGCTCGGGAGCGCTCAGCCTGGATTCGGCCGGGCGGCGACGGCGGGCCTGACCACGACGCTCGAGTTCCGACCGACGTCGAACGAAAAAAGGCGCGGGCCGCGAGGCCCGCGCCGACATTGTTCCGGGAGGATCGCTCGTCAGTAGGACTGGAGGTAGCGTTCCACCTCCCAGGGGTGGACGCACGCGATGTACGTCTGCCACTCGGAGCGCTTCGCTTCGATGAACTTCTCGACGACGTGCTCGCCGAGCGCGTTCTTCAGGAGGTCGTCCTTCTCGAGGCAGTCGAGCGCCTCCGAGAGATTCCCGGGGAGGACGTCGATTTTCAGGCGTTTTTTCTCGCGTGCCGACATCTCGAAGACGTTCTGGTTCACGGGCTCGCCCGCGTCGAGCTTGTTCTTGATGCCATCGAGCCCGGCCGCGAGCATGACGGTGAACGCGAGATAGGGATTGCAGGCCGGGTCCGGCATCCGCACCTCGCAGCGCGTCCCCATGCCGCGCCGCGCCGGGATGCGCACCATGGGCGAGCGGTTGCGCTCGGACCAGGCGACGTTCACGGGCGCTTCGTAGCCCGGCACGAGCCGCTTGTACGAGTTCACGAGCGGGTTCGTGACGGCGGCGATCGCGCGCGCGTGCTTCAGGATGCCGCCGATGTACTGCATCGCGAGGCTGGAGAGCTCGTACTTCGCCTTCGGGTCGAAGAACGCGTTCTTCATGGACGCGCCCGAGCCCGACAGGAGCGATTGATGGACGTGCATGCCGGAGCCGTTCACGCCGAAAATCGGTTTCGGCATGAACGTCGCGTGCAAGCCGTGATCGAGCGCGACCTTCTTCACGATGAGCTTGAACGTCGTGACGTTGTCGGCCGTCGACACGGCGTCGCCGTACTTGAAGTCGATTTCGTGCTGGCCGGGAGCGACCTCGTGGTGCGCCGCCTCGACCTCGAAGCCCATCGCCTCGAGCGCGACGACGATGTCGCGCCGCGCTTCTTCGCCGCGATCCACGGGTGTGAGGTCGAAGTAGCCGCCCTGGTCGTGCGTGTCGACGATCGGGTCGCCGCTCGCGTCGCGCCGGAAGAGGAAGAACTCGGCCTCGGGCCCCGTCATGAGCGTGTAACCGAGAGCCTTCGCCTTGTCCATCTGGCGCTTCAGCGTCTGGCGCGGGCATCCCGCGAAGGGCTTGCCGTCCGGCTCGATGATGTCGCAGACGAGGCGGGCGACCCCTCCGTTCGGGTGCGACCAGGGAAACACGCGGAACGTCGCGAGGTCGGGCACGAGGCCCATGTCGGATTCCTCGATTCGCGTGAAACCCTCGATGGAAGAGCCATCGAACTGGATCTCGCCGTCGAGCGCTTTCTCGAACTGCGACCGCGGGACCTCCACGTTCTTGATGATTCCGAGGATGTCCGTGAACTGGAGGCGCAGGAACCTGACGCCTTGCTTGTCGCACTCTTTGAGGATCTCCGCCGCCTTCATGCCCATCTAAAGTTCCTTTCTTTCTCGAAAAAATGAGCCTTGCCGCGCAGATTCTGGGGCCGGAGAGGCAATTCTGCTACGAAAATCAGGGGAAATGCACATGAAACTGTGCAAGAATCATATTAACGACTATACAGTCCTATTTATTTCTACTGGAACGCGACCGTCTCGGTCCACGACGCGTCGCCGTCCAGGGCTCTCCGAGGGAAATCCAGCAACGCGCCGTCGTCCGATCCACACCAGAGACTCCCGTCCGGAAGCAGAACGGCCGTGAGGAGAGAGAGCCCGCTCTGCCGGCGCGACACGACGGTCGCGGTGAAAGTGCCGTCCGACGCGCGCGTCAGGACGTAACGCGAAGCCCCTCCGTTCCCCACGGCGATGAAGGCGTCACCCGCGGGCTCGGCGACGGCCCAGAAAGGCTGGAGGCCGGCGTCCTGCAGCGCTCGGCGCGAACCGGTTGCGAGGTCGAAGACGAACACTTCGTGTGGCAGGATCCCGACACCCGCGACGAGGCCGAGCTTCGGCAGGCCCGCGAGACGGTAGACGGCACCTCCCTCCGTCGCCAGCCGGCGGCCCGTCCAGCGGCCGTCCGCCCTCACGAGGTCGAGGAGCGCGTGGTCCCACGTTCCGACGAGGACGCGGCTCGCGTCCGGCGACGTCCAGAGGGCGTGCGCCTCGACCTTGCCGCCGGCGAACGGCGTGAGGTCCACCGTTTCCAGCGGCTCGAGGGAAGGCCAGCGCCACGTCTTGATCGTCCCGTCCGAGGACGAGGTTACGAGGACGGCCCCGCCGGGCGCCTCCGGCGCGAGCTGCAGGTCGTTGACGAGGAAATCGTGGGCGCGAACGCGCCTGACGAGCTTCGGGCCCGGCAGGCTCCAGACCGCGACCGTCTTGTCGTCGGACGACGACGCGAGGAAGTCGCCCGCCGCGAGGAGCGACGGCACGCCGTCCGTGTGGACCGTCTCCGCGCGGATCGCACGGGACGACGCGTCGACGGCGTAGACCTTTCCGTCCCGACCGCCCGCGAAGACCGTCCGCCCCTCCGGATCGCGCGCGAGAGCCCAGAGCGGCGCTTTCGACACCGCGACGCGCGCTTCCGGAGGGAATCCCGCGTACGCGAAGACGGCGAGACGCTGGCGGTCCGGAGAGAGCACGAGAACCGCGTCGGGCGTCGCGGCGAGAGCGCCGCCGTTTCCCGGCTCCGCCGGCCATGCGAGGACACCCGCACCCGGCCTCCAGGCCACGGCGCCGAGCCGGCCGCCCGCGAGAAGCGTCGGATGGTCGGGAATCCACGCGAGAGAGCTCGTCCAGCCGCGCGAAGGAAACGTCTCGGGCCGCCCGCCGGTGAGCCCGAACACCTGCACCGTGTCGAATGCTCCGCCGGCGGCGACGCGCCCCGTGAGGTCCTCGAGCGCGAGCGTTTCGACGCGCGTCTCGGCGAGCTCCGCCTCGAACCGCGGCGCACCCGTCACGGCGTCGAAGACGCGGACCGGCGCACCGTTACCCGCCGCGAACGCGAACGCGCGGTCCGAGAGCGCGAGCGCCTCGTTCGGCGTCTCCGGGGCGGGGACGCGGAGGACGACCGAAAGGCCTGCGCTGCCGGCCGCGAGGACGGCGATCGAGTCCCGCCCTCGCAGCGCCAGGACGCGCCCGCCCGGCGCGGCCAGCAACCGCCCCTCGCGCGCGGGAGGCGCGCCCTCGGGCAGATGCCCGAGCGCGCGCACCTTCCCCGTGAAGACGTCCCTGGCGGAGACGTCGCGACCGACGGCCACGACGAGCTCGCTCCCGACGAGTCGGTCTGCGACCACCTCGCCCGTCGCGAGCGGGACGCGCGTCGCGGCCTGCGCACCGTCCAGCGGGAGGAGATACAAGGCCGACGGCGCGCCGAGCACCGCCGTGCGGCCGGCCGCGCCGAGGAGAGCCGTCGCATCGGGCGGGGCCGCGATCTCGCGCACGAGCGCGAGGAGGCCCGGAGACGTCTCGGCCGGCTCGCGCCGCCGGCTTCGCCCCGTCCAGCGCACGGCAACCACCCCGGCCGCGAAGAGGAGGAGGCCGAGGGCGATCGCACCGCGCGGGAGGCGGCGCGCGACACGGCCCGTCTCGGCGAACGCCTCGGACGCGGGGACCGCGGCGGGGAGCGGAGGGGCCGCGCTCTGGACTTCGGGACGCGAAATCGCGCGCACGTCCGCCGAGAACCGATAGCCCACGCGCGCCACCGTCGCGAGATAGCCGGAGCCCTCCTCGCTTTCTCCCAGGGCCCGGCGGACGACGAAGACGGCCTGCGTCAGGCTCCCGTCGCTCACGACGACATCGGGCCAGACCGCGGCGAGCAGCTCCTCGCGCGACACGGCGCGACCGGCGTGCTGCACGAGATAGGCGAGAACGTCGAACGACTTCGGGGCGAGGGCGAGGGTCTCGGATCCCTTCGAGAGACGGCGTGCCCGAAAGTCCAGCCTGAACGGGCCGAATTCGACCAAATCGTTCCCTTCGAGAGGGTTGGCGATCAAATCAAGGCCCCGATGAGAGAAATCTAACAGAAACCTGAGGGTCCGAGAAGGAACCCTGGAGGGCGTCGGCCGTAAGTTGTCGAAGCCAGCGGGACCGGCCGGCCTGCGGCGAACGACCTTCCCGAATCCGAACCTCCAAGGAGACAACCGTGAAAACTGCGACTCTCTGCGCCTCGATTCTCGTCCTCTCGAGCGCCCTCGCGCGGCCGTCGTCGGCGGCTTCCGCGAACCTGCTCACGAACGGCGGGTTCGACGAGGGCCTCTCCGGCTGGACGCGCGCCGCGCGGGTGGGCTGGACTCCCGCGTTCGGCGGATCCGCGCGCATCGACATCCCGTCCTTCTCCGCGTACGAGGCGCTCATTCAGTGCGTCGACGTCCGCGGCGGCGCCCTCTACTCCGTCTCGGCGGCCGCGAACCTCCCCCAGCGCGCAGACGGAACCGGCGGCCTTTCCGTCCGCGTCCAGTGGTTCGGGCAGGCCGGCTGCAACGGAAACGTCCTCGCCGGAGCGCCCTCCCTCGACTTCGAGACGTCCCCCGAGACGCGACAGGCGAAGAGCCGGCTCGTCGTGTCGCCCTCGTCGGCCGTTTCCGCGATCGTGCTCCTCGTGGCGCGCGCCGACACCTCCGAGACCTACGCGCTCGTCGTGGACGACGTTGCCTTCGCGCCCGAGCCGTTCGGCGAGATCCTCACCCTCCCGACGGCGGCGTCGGCGCCCGGCGCGCTTGGCCAGCGGTTCGCGACGGACCTGTGGGTGCGGAACACGACCGCCGTCGGCCGAAGGTTCTCGCTGCGGATCGCGTGCCCCACGTGCGGTCAGAACCCGGCGTGGATCGTCCTGAACCTCGGGCCGCGCGAGACGCGCTTCCTCGCGGACGTCGTCTTCGA
>DATIFW010000082.1:0-6534 GCA_035455045.1 Thermoanaerobaculia bacterium
GGAAGCGGCGCGCATGAAGAAAGTAAACACGGCGACCGCCGCGATTTTCCTCACGTACCGCCCTAACGTAGATCCAGGCGGAATGCCGCGACATGATGCAGGTGCGCCACGGCCGTTCGTCTAAACTCCGCTCCATGAGTACTTCGGCGGAGGACCGCCGTTTCGGGTGGACCGTGGGAGGAGTCTTCGCCGTCCTGGGCGGCCTCCTCCTCTGGCGTCACCGGAGCGCCGCGGCCGTCGTCGCGTTCGCGCTCGGCGGGCCGCTCCTCCTTCTCGCCGCGTTCTTCCCCTCGGGTCTCGCCCGCCCCCATCGCGCGTGGCTCGCGTTCGCGCGCGCTCTCGGCCGCGTCAACTCCGCGATCTTCCTGTTTCTCACGTTCTTTCTCGTCCTCACGCCGCTCGGCTTCGTCCTGCGCCTCTTCGGGCGCGACGAGCTGAGGCGGCGCGGACCCGCCCCCGCCTCGATGTGGTCGCCTTACCCGGAACGGAATCGCGATCCCCGCCATTACGAGACGATCTGGTGATGAGCAAGGGCGAGGTCCTTTCGCAGCTCTGGCAGTTCCTGAAATACCGGAAGAAGTACTGGCTCATGCCCATCGTGTTCCTCCTCGTCCTCGTCGGCCTCCTCCTCGTCCTCGCCGAGAAGAGCGTCATCGCTCCCTTCATCTACACGCTGTTCTAGAGCCGTGACGGCGATCCTCGGCCTCTCGGCCTATTACCACGACTCGGCGGCGTGTCTTCTCGTCGACGGAAGGATCGTCGCCGCGGCGCAGGAAGAGCGCTTCACGCGAAAGAAGCACGATGCGGAGTTCCCCGCCCATGCGGCGCGCTACTGCCTCGAGGCGGGGGGGCTCACCGCCGACCGCCTCGATCACGTCACGTTCTACGACAAGCCGCTCGTGAAATTCGAGCGGCTCTTCGAGACGTATCTCGAGTACGCGCCGCGCGGATTCGCCTCGTTCCGCAAGGCGATGCCGCTCTGGATCGGTAACCGCCTCTGGATGTCCGAGCACATCGGGGAAGAGCTGGGCTTCCCGGGCCGGATCCTGTTCTCCGACCATCACGAGTCGCACGCGGCCTCGGCCTTCTACCCGTCGCCGTACGAGGAAGCGGGCGTGCTCACGATGGACGGAGTGGGGGAGTGGGCGACGTCTTCGCTCGGAATGGGCAGCGGCAACCGGCTCGACATGCAGGCGGAGCTCAAGTTTCCCCACTCGATCGGCCTCCTCTACTCGGCATTCACGTACTTCTGCGGCTTCAAGGTGAACAGCGGCGAATACAAGCTCATGGGCCTCGCGCCCTACGGCGAGCCGAGGTACGCGGGCCTCATCCGCGAAAAGCTCGTCCACGTCTGCGAGGACGGCTCGATCCGGCTCGACATGGACTACTTCGATTTCGCCGACCGGCTGACGATGACGGGAGAGGGATTCGAGCGGCTCTTCGGCGGGCCGGCGCGCGCGCCGGAGTCGAAACTCACGCAGCGCGAGATGGATCTTGCGCGCTCGATCCAGGACGTGACCGAGGAGATCGTCCTGAAGATGGCCCGCCACGTGAAGAAGACGACGGGCGCCCGGTACCTCTGCATGGCGGGCGGGGTCGCGCTGAACTGCGTCGCGAACGGCAAGCTCCTCGAGGCGGACATCTTCGACGACGTCTGGATTCAGCCCGCGGCGGGCGACGCGGGAGGTGCGGTGGGCGCGGCGCTCTCGATCTGGCACCGCCACCTCGGCAGGCCGCGGGAGAGCGCGGAGAAGCGTGGGACGTGGAGATTGGGGAGAGAAGAGAGGAAAGAGATTTCTGCGAATAAGAAAGAGCCAAGAGATATTTCCCGAATGTCCGATGTCAAGGGTCCTGGACCGCTGCGCGGCGCGCGAAGCGCGCCCTTGACATCGGTCATTCGGGAAGAAGATTTTCTGCCATCGGCGGCTGCATCAGCAGCCGCCGCATATGAGAAAAATGTCGCAGCCGCTTCCGTCGACGATCTGCCGCCCTACGAAGACGGCATGTCGGGCGCGTTCCTCGGCCCCTCTTACCCTTCTGAGCAAATACAAACCTGGCTCGAGTCGAGAAATTACCCGTATCGGACGGTCCCTCCCGCCGAGCTTCCAGGCGAAGTCGCCGACCTTCTCGCCTCCGGGAAGGTCGTGGGGCTGCTGCAGGGGCGCATGGAGTTCGGGCCGCGGGCGCTCGGGGGGCGCAGCATCCTCGGCGATCCGCGCTCGCCCGCGATGCAGGCGGTCATGAACCTGAAGATCAAGTTTCGCGAGTCGTTCCGACCGTTCGCGCCGTCCGTGACACGCGAGGAAGCGGCGAACTGGTTCGCGTTCGACGGAGACTCGCCCTACATGCTGCTCTGCGCCGACGTCGTGCCGGAAAGGCGACGCGCGATGACCGCCGAGGAGAACGCGCTCTGGGGGATCGAGAAGCTCAACGTGCCTCGCTCCTCGATCCCGGCCGTCACGCACGTGGACTATTCCGCGCGCCTTCAGACGGTCCGCCGGGAGACGAACCCCGTCTATCACGCGATCCTCTCCGCGTTCCGGGAGCGCACGGGATGTCCCGTCGTCGTGAACACGTCCTTCAACGTGCGGGGGGAGCCCATCGTCTGCACGCCGGAGGACGCCTACCGGTGCTTCATGCGGACGGCGATGGACGCCCTCGTCCTCGAGAACCACGTCCTCGTGCGCGACGGCCAGCCAGCCTTCGCCGAGAGTGAGGATTGGAAGAAGACGTTCACGCTCGACTGAAGGCGGCCGCGACGGTCTTCGTTTCGAGCGCCCTTGCGCTGGCGCTCGCCGAGGGCGCCCTGCGCCTTCGCGAGCGCGTCCGTACCCCCGCGCCGAAAAGCGGCCTCGACTACGGCGACGCCGTGCGCGCGGACGGCCCGGGTCTCGGCGGCTTTCTGAAGGAGGGATTCGAGGGGCGCGTCACGGATGGCCTCGGCGGCACCGTCTTCTGGCGGAACAACGCACAGGGATTCCGGCGCTCGGAGGACACGCCGGAGACGCCACCCCCCCGCGCCATGCGCATCCTTTCGATGGGCGACTCGTTCACGGCAGGCTACCGCGTCGACCAGGAGGAGACCTTCTCCCGCCTTCTCGAAAAGGACCTCGCCGCGCGCGGCCCCGTGGAAGTGCTGATTTCGGAGATCGAAGAACCGGTCACGGGTCTCTTCTGGCTCGATCGCACGGGAGCGCGATTTCATCCGACTCTCGTGCTTCTGGGCGTGACGCTCGGAAACGACGTCGCACAGGCAGGTCTCGAGCTCGACCCGCCCGGCGCGTACCGCATCGAACCCCCGGCCTTTCGCATCGAGCGCGTGGCGGAGGGGCTTCCCGTCGAGAAGCGCGACGAGATTCACGCCATGCTGCCCGAAGCGTGTCTCGCCGGACCGCCCGTGGAGACGCCCGTGAGACGGCGCCTTCGCCTGCTCGACCTCGTGCTCGGAATGCCGGCGCAGCCGATCGGGAGTTCGCGCGGCCCCGGCCTTTCGCGTTTCCTTCTCGACGGAATCAACGGACTCGGGCTCTGTCTCGTCCCGCCGCCGCCCCTCGTGGACGTTTTCTTCGAGAGGCTCTCGCGGACGCTGCTCGGCTACCGGGCTCTCGCGAACCAGCGTGGGTTCGAGATCGCGGTCGTCCTGCTTCCGCAGCGCTATGCCGTGCAAGAGGAGGACTGGGACGCAACGGTCGCCGCGTACGGACTCCGCGCGGCATGCTTCGACCCGGGCGCCCCCGCACGGCGCCTGCGCACTTTCTGCGCGCGCGAGGGTATGACCTGCTTCGATCCGACCGGCGCTCTCGCGGCGGCGCGCCACCGGACGGGGAGGAGCCAATACCTCCCCGGAGGCGACATGCACTTGAACGCGGCCGGGCACCGCGCCGTCTTCGAGGCGTTGCACGAGGGGGTCCGCGCGCGTGTCTTCGCCCGACCGAGCGCTCAGTAGACCGTGACGCGGCCGTCACGGGCGATCCGGCGCACGCGCACGGCGTCCGTCGCGGAGGCCTCGAGGAGCCAGAGGTCGCCCTCCGGGCCGAACGTGCCGCCGGTTGGTGCCCAGGGAAAGGAAGACCGGGCCGCGACCGTCACCACGCCGTCCGGAGCGACGACGAGGACCTCGCGCGTCCCGTAGCGCGCGACATAGACGCCCCCCGGGCCGGTCCAGATCCCCATGAGCGCGTGGCGGACGGAGACGAAGGCCTGCGTGAGGCTTCTCGACCCGAGCCCGCGTGCGAGCGTTCGAATGGAACCTTGCGGCGAGACTGCGCGCAGATCCGCGCCGTCGACGAAGTACAGCGTGCCATCCCGAGCGGCGGCGAGCCACCGCACGTCCCGGCAGTCGAAGCACTCGGCCCGAACTGCGGTGGCGCCCGCGGCGGTCTTCACGAAGAAGCGGGCGACCCCGTCGCCCTCCCTCCAGTAGCCGTTGCCGGCGGCGTCTCGCACGAAGCTCCAGTCGGTGCGGAACCCCTCGCGCGCCGCGACGACGTCCGAGAGGCTCCCGTCGGGCCCGAGCCGCCAGACCCGGTGCCCCCACTTCTTCGTCGCGTCGCCCTCGTACCACAGGTGCTCGCCGTAGAGGGCGCCCGATGCGTCCAGCCACAGCTCGTGTGTGTGGACGCGGGCGACGGCGATCGTCTTCACGCCCGCGGGGTCGATCCGCCAGACGTTCGCGAGGTCCGTGTAGAAAACGTTGCCGCGCCCGTCGCGTACGATCCCGATACCGGGATGCGCGGCGGCGGACCCGGCGAGGGTGACGAGTAAGAGAAGGGCGAGCCGTCCGCTCACCATCTCAGGGGAAGATTCCCAGCTCCATGTAGCTCACCGCGATCTTGTCGATCGCGGAGATGAAAGCCGCGGTGCGAAGGTCCGACTTCACGTGCTTGCCCTGCACGGCGCGGATCTGCTGCCACGCGACGGACATCGTCTCCTCGAGGCCGGAGTTGACGAGGTCTTCCTCTCCCGCCCCGTGAATGACGAGCTTACGCTCGCCCGAAGAGAAGTGTTTGCCCGTCCTGCCTTCGATGGACTTCACCATCTCCTCGGCCCTCATCTCCTCGAAGCGCTTCTCCATCCGCCCGAAGCGCACGTGCGAGAGATTCTTCAGCCATTCGAAGTACGACACCGTGACGCCGCCCGCGTTGAGGTACATGTCGGGAATGACGCAGACGCCCTTCTGGCGGAGGATCTCGTCGCCGTCGGCCGTGACCGGGCCGTTCGCGCCCTCCGCGATGATCTTCGCGCGGACTCGCGAGGCATTCGCGCCCGTGATCACGTTCTCGAGCGCGGCCGGCACGAGGATGTCGCAGTCGAGGAACAGGGCGTCTTCGCCCGGGAGATCCGTCGCGCCGGGGAACCCGGTGATCTTTCCGGTCGATGCGCGGTGCTTCATCACCTCGGCGACGTCGAGGCCCTTCGGGTTCGCGATCGCGCCTTCCCACTCGGAGAGGCCCACGATCACCGCGCCGCCCTCCTGGAGGAACCGCGCCGCGTGCGACCCGACGTTGCCGAGCCCCTGCACGACGACGCGCTTTCCCGCGAGGCCGCCGGAGAGGCCGAGCGTCTTGAGCAGCGCGGAGTCCGTCAGCGCTTCCTTGACGCCGAAGAAGACGCCGCGGCCCGTGGCCTCCTTGCGCCCGCGGATTCCGCCCTGGCTGATGGGCTTGCCCGTGACGCAGCCGATCGCATCGATCTCGCCGGGATGGAACTGGGCGTACGTGTCGGCGATCCAGGACATCTCGCGCGGACCGGTCCCGTAGTCGGGAGCGGGCACGTCGATCCCGGGTCCGATGAAATTCTTCTTCGTGAGCTCGGCCGTGTAGCGGCGCGTGATGCGCTCGAGTTGCTCGATGGACACCTTCCGGGGATCGACCTTGATGCCGCCCTTCGCCCCGCCGAACGGCACGTCGACGATCGCGCACTTGAAGGTCATGAGGGCGGCGAGCGCGAGGACCTCGTCCTCGTTGACGTCGGGCGAGTACCGGATTCCCCCCTTGACGGGCAGCTTGTGATGGCTGTGCTCGGCGCGCCAGGCCTCGATGACCTCGTAGCCTCCCCCTTCCTTTCGAACCGGGAAGCGGAACTTGTAGATGCTGTTGCAGACCTTGATCTGGTCGAGGAGGCCTGGCGGGTAGTCGAGATAGCTCGCGGCGGAGTCGAAGTTCCGGTTCACGGTTTCCAGGAAGCCGGTTGATGCGGGCATCGATCCTCCAGATGAGGCGAGTGTAGGCGAGGTCCTCGGAACGGTCGAGGTGATCCATATGCCTCATGACGCCGCGGGGTACCGGCCGCTACGATGTCCATGATGAGCCGGGTCGAAGAGGGCGCCGCGTTCCAGCCCTCCGGCCGTAAACACGATGACAGGACCTGAGAGAGGGAGTTTCCCCATGAAAAGTGCGTTCAATCCGTTCGAAATGGCGCAGTCGCAGTTCGACAAATCCGCGGACATCCTCGGGCTCGACGACGCCACGCGAGAGCTCCTGAGGTGGCCTCTGCGCGAGTTCCACTTCGGCATTCCGGTGCACATGGACGACG
>DATIFW010000083.1:0-12331 GCA_035455045.1 Thermoanaerobaculia bacterium
GCGGACGCGCCGCGTCCGCAGTTCGACCAAGAGGCGTGGAAAAAGCTGGCGGAAGAAGCCGCCGCGTTCAGCGAACTGCTCAGTAAACCGAGACCTCGGAGAGAAGACCGAGAATTCAGATTTTCTTAGAAGGAATAAGAGGAGGAACCGAAGAGAATTCTCTTCTTATATGCGGCGGCCGCTGTGCTGCCGCCGATAGAAGATTGGGCGGGGGCTCGCTCGGCCCGGTACCCCTGCTCCTTCGCGCGTGAACTCGCTTCGCTCAAACAGCACGCGCGTGCGTCGCAAGGGGCACCGGCGCCTCCCTCGCCTCTCCTGGCGGATCTTCCCGTTCTAAGAAATCTTCTCTTAGTCTTCTCTTTGCAAGACTCTCTAGAACGGCACGTCGTCGTCGGCGTCGCCGCCGCCCGCGGCGGCGTCCGGCACCGCCGGAGTCGACGCTCCCGACGCGCTCGCGGCGTCGGGGCGGCCTCCCAGCATCTTCATGTCGCGCGCCTTGATTTCGGTGGCGTAGCGTTTCTGGCCGGTCTCCTTGTCGTCCCACGTGCGCGTCTGGAGCGCTCCCTCGATGTAGACGAGGCGTCCCTTCGACAGGTACCGCTCGCAGATGCTCGCGAGCTTGTCGAACGCGATGACCGTGTGCCACTCGGTCTTCTCCTGCTTCTGTCCGCTGGCGCGATCGTTCCAGGTTTCTGTCGTGGCGATGCGCAGGCGCGCGATGGGCACGCCGCCGGTGGTGGCGCGCATTTCCGGGTCGGCCCCGAGGTGGCCGATGAGGATCACCTTGTTCACGGATCCAGCCATGTCCGTCCTCCGATCGCCCGGATCCTACAATCGGTCCGGTTTGAGCGAAACGCGGAAGCTGGTCCGGTCGGCCTGGGGCATCACCGCGTGGACGGCTGTATCGCGGGCGGCGGGCGTCCTCCGCGACGCGACGATCGCCCGTTTCCTCGGCGCGAGCGCGCTTTCGGACGCGTTCTACACGGCGTTTCGCATCCCGAACACGTTCCGGGCGATCGTGGGGGAGGGCGGCCTTCCGGGCGCCTTCGTCCCGATCGCGAAGAAGGTCGAGCGCGAGCGGCCGGGCGAGGAGGGCGTCTATGCGGGCCGCGTCCTGGTCCTCCTTCTGTGCGTCCTCGTGGCGCTCGTGGCGCTCGGGATCCTCTTCGCGGGTCCGATCGTCGCGCTCTTCGCGAACGGCTTCAAAGCGACCCCCGGAAAGTTCGAGCTGACCGTGCGCCTGACGCGTTGGATGTTCCCGTACGTGCTCCTCGTCTCCGCCGCCGCTCTCCTCGAGGCTTACCTGAACGCGAAGGGCTTCTTCCAGCTCTCGGCTGCCACGCCGATCGCCTGGAACCTCGCGATCGTCGCCGCCGCGTGGGTCCTCGCGCCCGCGGGCGTCTCGCCGCTCGCGGCGCTCACCGTGGGCGTCCTCGTGGGAGGCTTTCTCCAGGTCGCGCTGCAGGGGCCAGCGGTGCGGCGGCTCGGCCTGCGCTTCTCGGGCTCGCCATTCCGCGACCAGGAAGTGAAGCGGACGGCCCTTCAGATCGCACCCCGCCTCTACGGCTACGGCGTCGGGCAGCTGTCGTTTCTCGTTTCGACCCGCACGCTGGCGGCCCTCGGCGACGCGTTCGTAACGTACAACTTCTGCGCCTGGCGCGTCACGGACTTCGTCCTCGGCGGATTCGTCGTCTCGATCACGCGGGCGATTTTGCCGTCCCTCTCGGACCAGGCGCTCGAAACGGACCGGAGCGCCTACCGCGGCACGATCGCGTTCGCGCTCCGGCTCATCGGCTTCATCACGATTCCGTCGACCGTCGGCCTCGTTCTCCTCGCGACGCCGCTCATCGACGTCGTTTTCCGGCGCGGGCGCTTCGGGACGGAGGACGTGGACATGACGGCTCTCGCAGTCGGCTTCTTCGCTCTCGGGCTCTTCGCGGCGGCGGGCGTCAAGATCCTCACGCAGGCGTTCTACGCGCTCCACGACACGCGCACACCGGTCTTCGTGGCCACGTTCGATCTCGCCGTGTTCTGGATTCTCTGCCTCGCTCTCGCGGGGCCGATGCGCCATGCCGGGGTCGCGCTCGCGACGGCGGCGGGGTTCTGGATCAACTTCCTCGCGCTTCTGGCCCTTCTGAGGAAGCGGCTCGGCAGGCTCGGGGGGCGCGCGATCGGGGCCGGGCTGCTTCGGCTCGCCCTCGCGAGCCTGGGGATGGGAGCGATCGTATGGGTTTTCTCGGAGAGGCTCCTGCCGTACCGGATGATCTGGAGCCTGCCGCTGAGGATCGGATGGGTGGGAGCCGCCGCCTTGCTCGGTGCGGTCGCCTTCGTCGCCTTCGCGAAGCTCCTCGGTGCGACGGAGGTGGACGAGGTCCTGGGTGCATTCCGGAAGAAACAGGCGGCGTGAAGACCAGCCGCCAGCCGCCCCTATATCGGACTCTTGACTGAAGGCGCGTGACCATATATGGTAACCATATGTCAGCCACCTTGAAGACGACCGTTTATCTCGACCCGAACGAATATCGGAGGCTGAAAACGATTGCCCGGGAAGCGGGCAGGGCGCCCGCGGAGCTGATTCGCGAGGCAGTCTCGGAATACGCGAAGCGCCATGGACGCAGGCGGCTTCCGACGAGCCTCGGGGCAGGGCGTGGAAGTTCCGAGGATGCCGGCGAACGTGCCGAAGAGCTCCTGGCCGGCTTCGGTCGCTCCTGATGATCGTCGCCGACACGGGGGCGGTGTATGCCCTCGTCGACTCGCGGGATCGGAACTACCGTACCCTTCGAGCCCTCTTCGAGTCCGATCCGGACGCCTGGGTTCTCCCCTGGGCGATCCTTCCCGAGGTGGACTACCTCCTCGGGAAACGCCTCGGAGCGGGCGTGGAGGAAGCATTCCTGGGAGATGTCGCCGAGGGGCGCTTCGCCGTAGCCTGGGGCGACGAGGGAGATCTCCTCGAAGCGCACCGTATCTGCCGAAGGCATCGCGCGCTGAAGCTTGGCCTCGTGGATGCCGTGGTCATGGCGGTCGCCGAACGGCTCGAGGCCGCCGCCATCGCAACGCTGGATGTTCGCGATTTCGGCGCGGTCAAGTTGAAGGGTGCGCCGAAGCTGTACCCCAGGGACCTCTAACCTCGAATCCGCGCGAAGCACAGGAGGCGGAATGATCGACAAAATCAACCTCCGCGAGAAGCTGGCACGGTTCACGTCCCGCTGGGATCCGAAGATCGTGGCCGAGCTGAACGGCCAGCACGTGAAGCTCGTGAAGTTCGAAGGGCCGTTCATCTGGCACCGCCACGAGATCGAGGACGAGCTCTTTCTCGTCGTCGAGGGCGAGTTCGTGATGGAGTTTCGCGACGGCTCGGTTCCGGTGCGCGCGGGCGAGCTCATCGTCGTGCCGCGCGGCACCGAGCACCGGCCGGTCGCGGCGAACGAGGTCCACGTCCTCCTCTTCGAGCCGGTCTCGACGGTCAACACAGGAGACGCCGGCGGGGAGAGGACGGTGGCCGCTCCGGAGTGGATCTGAGCTTCTCCATGAAGACCTTGGGCATCGTGGGAGGCATCGCGCCGGAGTCGACGATCGAGTACTACCGCCTGCTCATCGCTTCGTATCGCGAGAGGAAGCCCGACGGAAGCGCACCTTCGATCGTCATCGACAGCATCGACTTGAAAAAGCTGTTGGATCTCACGGGCGCAGGTGATCTGGAGGGCCTGACTTCATACCTGCTCGGCGAAGTGCGCCTCCTCGCGCGCGCGGGAGCCGATCTGGGCCTCCTCGCCGCCAACACGCCGCACATCGTCTTCCACGAGGTTCTCCGCCAGTCGCCGATCCCGCTCGTCAGCATCGTGGAGGCGACGTGCGCCGCCGCGAAGGCCCTCGGGTTGAAGAAGCTCGCGCTCTTCGGGACGCGCTTCACGATGCAGGGGCGCTTCTACCCCGATGTCTTCTCGCGGGAAGGGATCGCGCTCGTCGTTCCGGCCGAGGACGACCTGGCCTTCATCCACGACACCTACGTCGGCGAGCTCGTCAAGGGCGTCTACCGCCCGGAGGCGCGCGCGAAGCTCCTCGCAATCGTCGGGCGGATGCGGGAAGGCGAAGGCGTCGAGGGAGTGATCCTCGGCGGCACGGAGCTGCCGTTCATCCTGAAGGGCGGAACGGCCAAGGGAATTCCGCTCCTCGATACGACCCGCATCCACGTGGAGGCCGCTCTGGACGAGCTCCTCGGGAAGTCGGTCTAGATGCTCCGAGACGAGGACGCCCGCCGGCGCGAGGCCGGCGGGCGGGCGAAATCGGGAGAAGAGGAGATGCAGCGCTACTGAGTGCCGATGCACCCGCCCTTCGTGTAGCCGCCCTGAGGGACGGCGTTATAGGCGGCATTGGACCAGTTGCCCTGGATCTTGAACTGGGATCCGTTGCTGAGCGTCAGGACGTCCGCGCCGAACGTCCACGCGCACTTGTCGGCATTCTCGGCCCCTGAGGAGTCGAACCAGCCCGAACCTCGGGGGTCCGTCATCGCCTCGGAGAGCTCGTGGCCGGAGACGTTCGCGAGCGCGGCGAGGCCCTGCGAATGGGCCGTCGTCTGGTCGTCCGGGTCGCAGCCGGCGTCCCCGTCGAGGTTGAAGAAGAACGCGAACTGGACGGGGACGGCCGGACTGCCGCAGCTCCCCCAGCTGTGCCAGGCGCAGAACCTGGCTCGTCCCCGCGGGACGTCGGTGTAGACGGGGTAATAGCCGTTCGCGACAGGGTTCGTGATCAGCTTGCACACCTCGGCCAGTATCGGGGCCGTCTTGCTGCCTCCCGTGGCTGTCGTGAAGTCGAGGTGGTGGCCGCCGAACGCGGACACGCGTGACACCCGGCCGTTGCTCCCGGTGTACTCCGTGTTCGTCCCCGCGTAGTTGCTGCCGCCGAAGCCGCCGTAAAACGTGTCCAGGCCCGTGACCTTGTCGCCCGAGAAGGAACCCGAGTTCCAGCTCGGTCCCCAGAAGATGCTCTCGACGACCGAAGAGACCATGATCTCGCCGCCGTGCCAGCTCATGTTAGGGGACGGCCTGGCGAGCGCCCGCCGGGCGCTCGCCTTCTCGTGCTCCTCCCGTGTGAGGAAAACGACGGTCGGCGCGTCGGTGGGCGCGCCTTCCACCGCGGACGCAGCCACGGCGGTCTCCGATCGCGCCTCAGGCGCCGTCCCCTGCACGTCCGTGGCGAAGGCAGACGCGGGCGCGAGGACGAACGCCGCCGCAAACGTCAAGCCTGGAATGAGCCCCTTATTCATCGGTGTACCTCCTGAACGAAAAGGATCTCGCCGCGAACATCGCTCGACGGACGGTCAGCGAGTACCCCGCCCGAGCCCTTGAGGTTGTCTGTCGCCGGTACCCTAACAGAGAGCAGGACTCGTTCTCAACCCGAAAAGGCGACCCGGACCGGCGCCGCGCGGGCCATTCCCTAGAGGATCTCGATCGGGACCGGCGCGAAGCAGAGGACGAAGATGAGGAGGACGCCCGCCGCGACGAGCTTGCGGCGGTCGTCGAGCGGCTCGTCCTCGTTCGAGACGGGAGGATGGCGGAGGCCGGTGAAGAGCGTGAAGACCACCCACACCCACCAGCCCGGCCACTTCAGCCCGAGGACCGCGAGGACCACGAGGAGCGGCAGCGCGAGGACTCGCTGGAAGCGGCCGAAGACGGCGTACACCGTGTGCCCGCCGTCGAGCTGCCCGAGCGGGAGCAGGTTGAGCGCCGTCACGAAGAGGCCGAACCACGCGGCGAGAAAAACCGGATGCTCGATGACGTCCACGCTCGTGTACGTCGTCCCGGCGAAGATCCTCTGAAAGAGCTGGACGAGGATCGGGTACTGGAAGATCACGGTTCCTTCCGAAAGCGCCGGGGACGGATTGACCCGCGAGTGGGAGACGCCCCATGCGAGAAGGGGAACGGCCACGACGAATCCGGCGATCGGGCCGGCCACGGCCATGTCGAAGAGCTGGCGCTTGTCGCGGATCTGCTCCCGGATGCGGATGAAGGCTCCCATCGTCCCGACGAGGGAGACCTGGGGCGGAAAGGGGATGAAGTAGGGAGGCGACGCGTCGATACCGTAGCGCCGGCACACCAGATAGTGGCCGAGCTCGTGCGCGAGGAGGATGGCCAGAAGGGGAAGGGAGAAAACGAGCCCTTCCTTGAAGAGCCGGGGATCGAACAGAGAGGGCGCGTTCTCGATTCGAGGAAGAAGCGCGGGACGAAATCCCGCCGCGAAGACCAGGCCAGCGTAAGTGGTCGTGAGGAACGTCGCCGCGAACAGCAGCCCGTGAAGCCACCACCGCTCCTTCCGCCGCGGCGCGGCGGCCGGCGCAATCGCCTGGGGCTCGCTCATGAGGTCAGGAGGGCGTGCCGGAGGGGGGCGGGCCGGGAGACGCGGCTTTCGGGGCTGGCTCCTCGGCCGGGCCGGTCATGTCGCGCAGCTCCTTGCCCGGCTTGAACCGAATCGTGAATCCGGGCGGAATCTGCACTTCCTCGGTGGGACGTTTCGGGTTGCGGCCGATGCCGCGCTTTCTCGGCTTCACGAGGAACACGCCGAAGCCGCGCAGCTCGATGCGCTCTCCGCGCGACAGCGCCTGGCGCAGCACGTCGATGATGGTCTCGACGGCTTGTGTCGCCTTCTGGCGGCCCACGCCGGCCGCCCCCGCGACGGCGTTGATGATGTCGTTCTTGATCACGTGAGGCAGAGTCTACCCGTCCTCGGGCATCTCGTTCAAATCGAGTCGCTTGGGCTGCTCCCGGCCGTTCAGAGGCGGCCCAGGCGCCTTTTCAGGAGAACGATCTCGAGGGCCGTCGCGGCCATGGCGGCGAGGCGCTTCAGCGCCGCCACGGACGGAGGGCGTTCCTCGGATTCGGCCTCGCCGTAGAGGTAGAGGACGGTCTTGCCTTTGAGGTTGACCGGCACCACGGCCATGATGCCGAGGCCGTCCGACGCGAGCGCCTGGAGCGTCGAGGCCGTGCCGGGGAGATCCGGCTGCGGGCCGACGTAGAACCCTTCTGTGTTGCGCAGCGTCGCGAAGACCGAGGGCTCCGAGTCGGGCAGAAGAAGTGAGGAGAACCCGGGAGCTGCGGGTCGCGCCGCCCAGCCCCGCACGTGGTCGGAATACGCGACGAAGAGGGCCGCCCGGCGGACGTGGCGCATGCACTCTTCGAGGACGGCGTCGGCGATATCGTCGCGGCTCCGCGCCGCGCCAAGCCGCGCGACGAGCCGCTCCTCGCCCTCGGGCTCGCCTCCGGCCTCGCTGTCGGGCTCCTCGAGCCGCCGCGGGAACTCCATCGAGTCCGGAACCGGGTCGATGGACGCCAGCGGATCCTCGAAGATCTCCGACTCCATGCGCCGCGCGGTGACCGCGAGCGACGCCGACGCCGCGAGCTCCGTCGTGGACTGCCAGGGGTCGCCCTGGTCGAGACGCCGCGCGCGCTGCGGGTATGGCGAGCTGAGGTCTGGCGGCGGGGGCGGAACGACGCGCAGCTCCGGCCGGCTCTTCGAACGGGGTATCCGCGTCGGTTGCGTCGGCTCGTCGGGGTCCGCCTCCATGGCGGGCTGCGTCTCGCGGAGGAAGGCGGCAGCCGAGAGGTACCGGGGCTCGACGTCGGCCGCGTAGTAGCGGTAGAGGAGCGCGTAGATCCGCACCTCGAGCGCGGCGTGCGGAACGATGCGGAAACCCGTGAGCGCCGTGAGCTCGTCGAGAGCCGGCAGGTCGCCGGGGTCGCGCATCGCGACGGCGAGGCTTCGGCCGTCCCGGCGAAACGGCACCGCGTGCAGGCGCTGTGCGACGCGGCCGGGCACGAGGCGCAGGACGTCCGCGCGGATCTGCTCGAGCGCCTCCGGCGAGGCAGGGGGCACCCGGTGCTGGACGGAGAGGCCGTGGAGGATGATCTCCTCGGAGGTCTCTCCCTCGAGCAGGGCCGTCCCGATCCGTCCGCGCTGGCGCACCTGTCGCATCACGGCGCGGTTTCGCTGCTCGTCGGTGATGAGCGTCTTTTCGATGAGGAGGTCGCCCAGGCGCGGCATGAATCCTCGAAACTCCATTTTACACGGCGCCTCCCTGTAGAATCGCGCGCATGAGCGAGCGGCCAATTCGCGTTCTCGTCGCGAAGCCCGGCCTCGACGGGCACGATCGCGGCGCGAAGGTCATCGCGCGTGCGCTCCGCGACGCCGGCATGGAGGTCATCTACTCCGGCCTGAGGCAGACGCCTCGCCAGATCGCCGCCGCGGCCGTCCAGGAGGACGTCGACGTCGTGGGCATCTCGATCCTGTCCGGCGCCCACAACGTCCTCGTGCCCGAGGTGATCGACGCCCTGAAGGAAAGCGGCGGCGAGAGCATCGCCGTCGTGGTCGGCGGAATCATTCCCGAGAAGGACATCGCTCCGCTCAAGGCCCGGGGCGTTCGCGACATCTTTCTTCCGGGAACGACCACCGGCGCAACGGTCGACGCCATCCGCCGCCTCGCGGGCGAGAGGGCGTGAGCGAAGTCCTCGTCTCGCAACTCTCCCCGTCCTCGCCGGAGTTCCGCGAGAATGCCGCACACCACCGTACGCTCGCTGCGCGCCTCCACGACGAGCTCGCGAGGGCCCGGGAAGGCGGGGGAGAGAAGGAGCGGGCGCGGCACGTTGGGCGCGGCAAGCTTCCCGTACGCGAGCGCCTCGAGCGGCTTCTCGATCCGGGAACGGCCTTTCTCGAAGTCGCGCCGCTCGCGGGTTGGGGCCTTTACGACGATGCCGCGCCCGGCGCCGGGCTCGTGACGGGAGTGGGCCGGGTCTCGGGCCGCGAGGTCGTCGTCGTCGCGAACGACGCGACCGTGAAGGGCGGCACGTATTACCCGGTCACCCTGAAGAAGCACCTGAGGGCGCAGGAGATCGCGATGGAGAACGCCCTTCCCGCGGTCTACCTCGTGGATTCGGGCGGTGCGTTCCTGCCGCTGCAGGCCGAGGTGTTCCCGGACCGCGACCACTTCGGTCGCATCTTCTACAACCAGGCGCGCATGAGCGCGGCCGGTCTCCCGCAGATCGCGGCCGTGCTCGGCTCGTGCACGGCGGGTGGCGCGTACGTGCCCGCGATGTCGGACGAGACCGTCATCGTGAAGAACCAGGGCACGATCTTCCTCGCGGGGCCCCCCCTCGTTAAAGCCGCGACCGGCGAGGACGTGACCGCCGAGGAGCTCGGCGGAGGCGACGTTCACACGCGCCTGTCGGGCGTCGCGGACCACCTCGCCGAGGACGACGCCGACGCGCTCGAGAAGGTGCGCGACATCGTCGCCCATCTCGGAGGCGCGCCGTGCGCGGCGCCCGGCCGCGTCGCCACCGAGGAGCCCCGGTATCCCGCGGACGAGCTCTACGGCGTCGTGCCGAGGGACCTTCGCAGGCCCTACGACGTGCGCGAGCTGCTTGCGCGGATCCTCGACGGATCGCGGTTCCACGAATTCAAGCCGCGATACGGGGCGACGCTCGTCACGGGCTTCGGCCACGTCTCGGGCTTCCCCGTGGCCATCCTCGCGAACAACGGCGTTCTCTTTTCGGAATCGGCGCTCAAGGCGACTCACTTCATCGAGATGGCGTGTCAGCGCGAGGTGCCCCTCGTCTTCTTCCAGAACATCACGGGCTTCATGGTGGGAAAAGCGTACGAGCAGGGCGGCATCGCGAAGGACGGAGCGAAGATGGTGCATGCGGTCGCGAACGCCGCCGTCCCGAAGTTCACGCTCCTCGTGGGAGGCTCGTTCGGTGCGGGAAACTACGGAATGTGCGGCCGCGCCTACCAGCCGCGATTTCTCTGGACGTGGCCGAATTCCCGGATCAGCGTCATGGGAGGCGAGCAGGCGGCGGACGTTCTGGCCACCGTCAAGGACGATCAGCGCCTCAGGGAGGGACAGGCGAAGATGACCGATGCGGAGCGGAACGCGTTCAGGAGGCCCACCCTGGAGAAGTACGAGGTCGAAGGGAATCCCTACTTCGCCACGGGGCGCCTGTGGGACGACGGGATCCTCGACCCGGTCGAGACGCGCCGCGTCCTCGCCCTGGGCCTTTCGGCCGCCGCGAACGGCCCGCGTCGCGAGACACGCTTCGGCGTGTTCCGGATGTAGCGATGAGGCGTGCCGCTTTCGCCGCCCTGGTCCTGCTCGCCCTGCCGGCGCCCGCCGACGATCGCCTCACGTGCGGCACGGTCGAGGCCCTCGAGATCACGTCCCTCACCCGGACGCGGCTGTCGGCCTTTCTCCGGACCGTCCTCCCGAAAGCGCCCGCCGGCTCGAAGATTATCTTCGAAGGGAAGATCGAGGTCGCGAACACGGTGATGCCGTTGGGACCGGAGGTCACGGCGTTCGCGCAGCACGCCGAGGGCCGGCACGAGGTCGTCCTTCTCACGGATCTCGAGCTTTCGAAGGTCCCCGCGGAGCTCCTCGCGCGACTGCGCGCCGAGGCCCTCGATATCACTTTCGATGGAAAGCTCCGCTCTTCATCTCCTTCTTCAGCCAAGACCGGCCCGCCCGTGCCCGTCTGCGCAGCGGGAGTCCTCAGGGTCGGAACGCCGGACATCCGCTCATCGGCCCCGCTGGGCGCTTCCCTCGCGGCTTTTTCCGGAGCGCGCTTCACGGGGATCTCGCTCACGGAGCTGGAGGGGCAGGCCACGGCGACACTCTTCAATCCGCTCTCTTTTCCTCTCGACGTGAAGGACCTCGTCTACGCAGTGTGGGCTGGCGACCGGAAGCTCGCCGAAGGTGAGCGCCACGGCGTCAGGCTGCACGCGGGCCGCGAGAACGCGGTCGAGCTTCCGATCAGCGCCCCGAGCGTGGATCTCCTGTCCGCTCTGGGCGGCGCGGTGGCGAGCGGCGGCCGCGTCGCCGGAAGGCTCGTCGCACGCGTCTCCCTCCGCGTCGGCAAGGATCAGGTGCTCACGCTGCCCCTCGACCTTCCAGGGTCTGTGCAGGTGATGCGATGAGCGAATCAGGAGTCCTCCTCGAGCGCGCGTCGGATCCACGGATCGCGCGCCTCATCCTGAACCGTCCGTCCCGGCGGAACGCCTTCGACGGCGAGCTCGTGTCGCTTCTGCAGCGCGCGGTGCGCGAGCTGGCGTCGGACGCGACGACACGCGTCATCGAGCTCTCGGGCGCGGGCAAGACGTTCTGCGCCGGCGCCGACATCGAATGGATGAAGAAGGTCTCGGGCTTCACGATGCAGGAGAACCTCCGCGATTCGGCCGAGTTGGCGTCCCTCTTCCGCGCCTTCGACGAGCTGGCGAAGCCGATCGTGGCGCGCGTTCAGGGTGCCGCTCTGGGCGGGGGGACCGGCCTCGTCGCCGTTTGCGACGTCGTCGTCGCCGCCGAGAACGCGATCTTCGGCACGACCGAAGTGAGACTGGGGGTCATTCCTGCCGTCATCTCGCCTTACCTGGTGCACAAGGTGGGGGAGTCGCGCGCGCGCGTCTGGTTCGTCACGGGTGAGCGCATCTCGGCGGAAGAGGCCCGCGAGGCCGGCCTCGTGCACCGCGTCGTCCCGGAGAAGGACCTCGTCACGGCGGCACGGACGGTCCTCGACGCGATCCTGCTGGGCGGCCCCGAGGCGGTCGCCGAGGCCAAGCACCTCGCCCGTGCCGTCGCCGCGATGCCGCTGCGGGAGGCGACGAACATGGCGATCCAGCGCCTGGGAGAGCGACGGGCCTCGCCCGAGGGACGCGAGGGCCTCGCGGCTTTCGTGGAGAAGCGCAAGCCGGCCTGGGCGGCGGAGCCCGCCCCGAAAAAGCCGTGACGTTCCCGTGACGAAGCTCCGGCGGCTCGGACGCGTGCTCGTCGCGAACCGCGGCGAGATCGCCGTGCGCGTGATCCGCGCCTGCCGCACCGCCGGCCTCTCCGCGGTGGCGGTTTACTCCGACGCGGATCGCGGTGCGCGCCACGTCGCCCTCGCGGACGCGGCGGTGCACGTCGGCCCCGCACCCGCGCGCGAATCGTACCTCTCGATTCCGCGCCTCTTGGCGGCGGCCCGTGAAACCGGCTGCGGCGCCGTGCATCCCGGCTACGGCTTTCTCTCGGAGAACGCGGATTTCGCGCGCGCGGTCGAGGCCGCGGGTCTCGTCTGGATCGGCCCGCCGCCCGAGGCGATGGAGGCGATGGGATCCAAGATCTCTGCGAGAGAAAAGATGCGGACTGCGGGTGTGCCGGTGGTCCCAGGCACGCTCATTGAAGGGTTCCAAGAGCACGGGGAGATTTCTTTGAATGGTGAAGTGGGTGACCGCGGCGCCGACGTGCGTCGAGCGACGCCACCTCAATCCGTGGCCTCCGAAGAGCACCAGAAGATTCCAATGGACGGTAAAGAGGCTGGGA
>DATIFW010000084.1:0-19619 GCA_035455045.1 Thermoanaerobaculia bacterium
CGAGTGGCGGAGTGAAGCCGCCTCCACGATCGCCTCGATCCGCACGCGATTCCGGAGGAAGGACGGACCCGGCTTCACGTTCTCCGGGGAGGGGAACGAGCCGCTCCTCGTGAACGGCCGGGACCTTTTCGACAAGGCCACCCCCTCCGCCTCCGGCGCCCCCGCGTGGGCCCTTGCGCGTCTCGCCCTGAAGACCGGCGACCGCGAGCTCGCGCGCGAAGCGCGCGAAGCGGTCGAGGAAGTGTCGTGGCTCATGGCGCGCTCGCCGCACGGCACGGAGTCGTGGTTCTTCGCGCTGGAGACTCTCTTGGTGTTCGACGACAGATACGGTTTGCTCCGTCTCGCAGACACCGGCGAGGCGCGACGACCTGCAGTGGGGCAGGGCGCGGGCGATTCTTCTTCGAAGGTGAAAGAGAGCTTGGCTGGCGTCTCGCCGGTGCGCGTCGAGGCGACGGCTGTCGAGCCGAAGGTTCCCCGCGGCGAAAAGGGCAGCCTCTATCTCAGACTTTCGATCGCACCCGGCTGGCACCTGCAGGGGCCGGACGGACTGCACGTCGAAGCGTGGGGCGGATCCGAATTCACCTTCGAAGAGGCGGCCGTGCCGGTGCCCTCGCGCTTGCCCGACTCGACGCGCGACGACGAGACGGGCTGGTTCGGGACCGTCGAAGCAACTCTTTCTTTCTTCGTCTCGAAGAAGGCGGCGAAGGGGAAAAAGGAGATCGCGGTGCGCGTCGCGCACCGCGCCTGCGGCGAGGGCGCCTGCCGGCCCGAGGAAGTTCTCTCTCTGTCGGTGCCGATCGAAGTCGCCTGACCGGCGCTCACCTTCCCAGCAGTTTTCCCGCCATGACGAGCTGGCCGACGTGATACGCGTTGTGGTCGAGGACGAGAAGGACCGACCTGAGGTACGACTTTCCCTTCGCGTGCGGGATCGCCGCCGTCAGGTCCGGCACGCGCGCGAGGAAGTCCTCGAGAGCCTTCCGGTCTGCGGCGACCGCCGCGACGCTCTTCTTCCAGCTCGACGCCGAAGGAGGCGCCGCCCCCTTCGGCCAGTACTCGTCCGGCCATGCCCCGGCCACGTAATCGGGTTTCGTGCAGAACTCGAGGAGGTCGCGCTGTGCGAGCCGGATGTGCTCGAGGAGCTCCCACGGCGAATGCTCGAAGCCGTGCGGCCGCTTGCCGCGGGCTTTCGCGGGGATCCTCGCGACGGCATCCTCGAACGTCAGGTGGGCTTCGCCCCAGCCGAGGGCGCGGGAGAAGTGCTGCCGGAACGCGTCGTCGCCTGCCGTCATGAGACCTCCCTCACTTGCGGAGCAGCTTGAAGGCGTGATTCCAGGTTCCCGTGGCGGCACCGTACTGAACCCAGAGGATGCAGAGCGGCTCGAGGAGGCGCGCGCCCTCGATGCCGCCGAGGTCGACCGTCTCCCAGCCGAAGGCCTTGCACACGTCGGCCGCGGCGGCGCGAGCCGAGGGATCGTTTCCGCAGAGGAACATGGTCGGCGGTCCGCCGGGGAATTTCGGATCGACCATGTGCTTGTTGCCGACGATGTTGAAGACCTTCACGACGCGCGCGCCGGGCAGCCAGCGCTGGACCTGCTCGCCGCCCGAGTCCGTGTGGCCCAGCGCGAGCTTCGGGGGCTGATTCGGCTCGAAAAGGAGCGGGTTCGTCACGTCGAAAACGACCTTGCCCTTGAAGTTCTCGATTCCCGCGAGGCGGAGCGCGCTTTCGGTGCCCGTCCAGAGCGTCGCGACGACGACGATCTCGCCGAAGGCCGCCGCGTCGCGGAAGGTCCCGGCCGAGGCCTTCGCCCCGTGCTTCGCGGCCCACTTCGTGGTCTTTTCGTTCGCGGCCTCCCGCGCGCCGAGCTTCACCTCGTGTCCGCGCGAGACGAAGCCGTCTCCGAGCGCCTGGCCGACCTCACCGCTGCCGAGGATTCCGACCTTCATGGTGGTGCCTCCGCCCGCCGCAAACGCGGGCGGCTGGTCGGAAAATTCCGGAGAAGGAAAAAATGGCCCTCCCTTAGCCCGCGACGCCGTCGTAGCCGAGATAGGCTTCGAGGACGTTCACTTCGTGCTCGAGGTCCGCTATCCGCTCCTCCAGGACGCCGCGGAGAGAGGCCATCCCGACGACCTTCTTGTCGTCGTCCAGGATCGGGAGGTGGCGGATGTGGTGCTCGGCCATCGTCTCGGCGGCTTCCGCGTCTTCTGCGCTCCCGGGGACGGCCAGGACGGGCGAGGTCATGACGGCCGAGACGGGCGTCGAAGCCGGGTCCCGGTGCGCGAGGACGATCTTGTCGAGGATGTCGCGCTCCGAGAAGATCCCCGTCATCTCGTTCCCCCTCAGGACGATCACGGCGCCGATCCGCTCTCTGACCATGGTCTTGACGGCGGCCTCGACGGTCGCCGTCTCCTGGACGCTCACGACGGGCCGGGTCGATTTCCTGAGAAGCTTCGCCATGACGCTCTCCTCCCGCAGGCTCGCGCCTGAGGTCAATCTGGGAGCGGCTCCTCAGTGCCCTCCATGATGCAGGTGTCTCATCGGGTGTGCGTGTAGCCCGGCTTCCGGTCCTTCAGCACCGGGAACTTCGCGCGCGCGTCCGCCACCGCCGCGGGATCCACGTCCACGAGCAGGACGGTCTCGATCTCGGCGGCGCTCGCGAGCGTCTCACCCCACGGCGAGATCACGGCGGAGTCGCCCGCGTGGTGGAAGCCCTTGCCGTCGTCGCCGACGCGGTTGACGCCGGCGACGTAGCAGAGATTCTCGATCGCACGCGCCTTCAGGAGGAGCTGCCAGTGCGCGCGCCTTCGCTCGGGCCAGTTCGCGACGACCGCGAAGAGGTCGGTCCCGTCCGCCGCGAGTCGGAACGGCTCCGGGAAGCGCAGGTCGTAGCAGACCTGCGGCGTCACGCGCACGCCTCCGATCTCCCATGTCACGACGTTCTCGCCGGGCGCGAACGTCTCGTTCTCTCCCGCGAACGAGAAGGGGTGGAGCTTCGTGTATCGCGCGACCTCGCCCTCGGGCGTGACCCAGAGCGCATTGTTTCGCGGCAGGGCCGACGGCGCGCCGGCGGCGTCGCAGGTCTCGGCGAGGCCCGCGACGAGGTGCAGCCCGAGCCCGCGCGCCACCCCGCGCAGCCACCGCTCGCTGGGCCCGCCCGGCGGCTGGGCGATCTTGGCACCGTCCATCGAAAAGCCCGTCGCGAACATCTCCGGCAGAAGGGCGAGGTCCGCTCCGGCGTCGGCGGCGCGCTTGAGCAGCTTCGCGGCGCGGGCGTGGTTCGCCTTCCAGTCCTCCCAGGCGAGATCCATCTGCAGCAGCGCGACGCGCACGGCGGGATTATGGACGCGGCGCGAGCAGGCGCCCCAGCGCTCTCAGGAAGGTCGCCTGCCCCTCGCGAAAGCGGGCGTCCGACGGGGAAAGCCCGGTGACGAGGTGCGCCATCTGCGGAAGCGCGGCCGGCATCAGCGTCAGGGAGACGAGGGCGAGCTGCAGATAACGAGGATCGAGGTCGGGCCGCAGCCGGCCCCGGCGCTGCATGTCGTCGAGCGCGTCGACCGCCGCGCGCCACAAGGCGCGCCTCTCGTCCGCAGCCGGGAGCCGGCCCGCCGGCGGGTCGAGCGCCTCCCAGAGCGTCGCGCGCATCCAGCCCGGCCGCTCGAGGAGGAAGCGTTGCCAGAAGACCATGGCTTCGGGCAGGTCGGCCGGAGTCGCGCTCCCGGCCGCCCGCAGCGTCCGCGCGTTCGCGACGAAGACTTCCCTCACGAGGTTCTCCCGGCTTCCGAACCCGGCGTGGATCGTCTTCGGATGGACCCCCGCGCGGCGCGCGATCCGTGCGAGCCGGGCGCCCGAGGGACCGTGAGCGCGCACCTCGCGGACGGCCGCCGCGAGGATGCGCCGCCGCATACGATTCGCGTCGCGCCCCGCTGGCGCGGGAGCGAGGCGCTCCGTCGCCCCGGCGGACCAGCGCACCCGGGCCGCGTGCCGGGCGATGTCGCTGCGCTCCTTCGCGGAGAGGCTTTCGGCGCGCGCCCGGCCGCCGCGCAGGCCGCCGCGGCGCCCGAGCAGGCAGGCGGCGGCCGTCGCCGACACATTCCGTGAGCGGTCAAGCATGGGCTCCGGACCTCCTTTCCTCATGGAGGATCAAGGGTTTCGGGCCTCGCCACGCGCGGCCCGTCGCGAACAGCGCCGGACATTGTGCCCTCGCCCGTGCGGGGACACGATCCCCGAATGGTCGATACCCCTTCCGAGAAATCCCGCTCTTCGTCCTTCTCTGGTCCCCTCCTCGCCTCCCGCCGCCACACGGTCATCTTCCTCGCGATCCTCGCGGCGGTTGCGGCATGGGGGGTCGCCTCGCAGCAGCGGTTCGGCGGCGGCGCTCCGACGCTCTCGCCGGGGGCGAAGTGGGCGGCGTACGCCTCGGTCGTCGCGCTGCAGATCCTCCTCGTGCGATACGTGGCGATCGGAATCCATCGAAAGGGAATGACTCTGCGTGACCTCCTCGGCGACGTCTCCACGGCTCCGCGCCGCGTCATGATCGACCTCCTCCTCGCGGTCGGCTTCCTCGCCGCGGCGCGCGTCCTCTCGCCGCTCCTCGGAGCGGCGCTCGGCGGACGGGAGGACGTGGGGCGCGTCATCGGTCCGTCGGGGCCTGCGCAGGTCGCCGCGTGGATCCTCGTGAGCCTCGCGGCGGGCATCGGCGAAGAGATCTCGTTCCGGGGCTATCTGCAGGGGCAGTTCGCACGCATGACCTCTTCGCTTCCGGCCGCGATCCTCCTCCAGGCGGCCGCGTTCGCGGTTCCCCACATGTACCAGGGTTGGCGAGCGGCGCTCGGCACGGGCATCTACGGGCTCGCGTTCGGCGTCCTGGCCGCGGCGCGGAAGAGCCTGCGGCCCGGAATCCTCGCGCACGCGCTCGTGGACGTCGTCGGCGGCATCACCTCCGGATGAGGGGCGACGTGCGCGAGCGCGACGGGCCGGTATGATCGCGCCTTCAGCGAGGAGATCGCATGGCCACGAAAAAAGGTTCGTCCGTCGCGGACAGGTTCAACGAGGCGAAGGCGCGCGTCGAAAAGCTCTCGAAGCGGCCGTCCAACGACCAGCTCCTCGACCTCTATGCGTTTTACAAGCAGGCGACGGAGGGGGACGTCTCCGGCTCGCGGCCCGGGATGCTCGACCTCAAGGGCCGCGCGAAGTACGACGCCTGGGCCGCTCGGAAAGGGCTGTCCAAGGACGACGCGATGAAGAAGTACGCCGCGCTCGTCGACAAGCTCGCCGCCGAGCTCGGCTGAATCCCGGGCGGACGGCCCCGCCTTTGCTAGCGTTCTTCGGCATGAAAACTCTTCAATCGCTGGTCGTCTCCGCCGCCGCCTTTCTCGCCGCGAACGCGGCCTTCGCGAAAGTCGTCACGAAGCCCGTCGTCTACGAGCACGCGGGCACGAAGCTGGAAGGCCTTCTCGCGTACGACGACGCGAAGACCGCGAAGGGAAAGCTCCCCGGCGTCCTCGTGATCCCCGAGTGGTGGGGGCTCAACGCGTACACGAAAGGGCGCGCCGAGCAGATCGCCGCGATGGGCGACGTCGCCTTCGCCGTGGACATGTACGGGCAGGGCGTCGTCACGGAGGACCCGAAGAAAGCGGCGGAGCTCGCGGGTCAGTTCTACGGGAAGCCGCTCATGGCCGAGCGCGCGAATGCCGGGCTCGAGCAGCTCCTGAAAACGGGTCTCGTCGATCCGAAGAAAGTCGCCGCGATCGGCTTCTGCTTCGGCGGCTCGACGGCTCAGGCGCTCGCGTACAGCGGTGCGCCGCTCGCGGGCATCGTGAGCTTCCACGGCGGGCCGGTGAACGCTCCCGCGTCGGCGGCGGGCAACGTCAAGGCGAAGTTCCTGCTCCTCAACGGCGCGGACGACCCGATGGTGAAGGCGGACGCGCGGGCGGCGCTCGAGAAATCTCTCGAGGATGCGAAGGTCGACTACCAGTCCGTCGACTACTCGGGCGCCGTCCACGCGTTCACGAACCCCGACGCGGACAGGCTCGCGGCGGCCGGCGGAATGAAGGGCATTATCGGTTACAACGAGACCGCCGCCCGGCGCTCCTGGAAGGCCATGCAGGTCTTCTTCGAGGAGATCTTCGGCGCACGCTGAGCGGCGGTCCCGTCGTTTTCACGACCGTTCAGTCGAGCTGAAGGTCGAGTGTGTCCCTGTCCGCGACCGCCTCCCCGGGCGTGGCCGAGATGACCGCGGCGGCCCCGGGCCTGGCCTCGATGTATGGTGCAGCTGGCTGCGCCGGTGCGCTTCGCATTGAGAGAAGAGCTGCGATGACGAGCGCCAGATCGATCAACGCACTCACCAGAAGATTCTTCCGTTCCGTTCTCGCATGCGCCTGTTCGACTCTCATTGTGTTCTCCTTTCGTCCGATCGCGGCCGGCCCTCTCGCAAGGGCGGGGCCACGTGGCGAGCGGAAGGTACGCAGGACGCAGCTCTCTGTTTTCCAAGCGCTTTACTTTCGCGAGCGTCCGACGGCGGGCGCGGGTGTCGGCCTTCTGGACGACAGTTTCTAATTCCTGGACACGACGATGCCGTACTTGCGGACCTTCTGGTAGAGGGAACTTCTCGAGATGCCGAGCGATTCCGCCGCGCGAGCGATGCGGCCGCGCTCCTTCTCGAGAGTCTTTCGGATGAGGTCCTTCTCCGTCTCGAGGAGACTGCCGTCGCCGGCCGTTGGCGCAAGGGTCGAGGGCGCAGGCTCGAAGGAAAAGTCCTCCGGCCCGATCACCTGCCCCTGCGACAGGAGAACGGCGCGCTCGAGGGCGTTGCGCAGCTCGCGGACGTTGCCCGGCCAGCGATGGGCGTGGAGCTTCTCGAGAGCCGCGGGTGCGAGCCGCATCGGCTCGCGATCGAGGTCGAGCACGATCTGCCCGAGGAGCAATTCCGCCAGAGAGGTCAGATCGTCGGGCCGGTCCCGAAGCGGGGGAATCTCCAGGACGACGGTGTTGATCCGGAAGTAGAGATCGGCCCGGAATTCCTTCTTCTCGACGAGATCGTCGAGGCGCGCGTGCGACGCGGCGATCAAGCGGATGTCGACCTGCCGCTCGCGCACGTCGCCGAGACGGCGGAATTTCTTCTCCTCGAGCACCTTCAGGAGCTTCGGCTGGACGGAGAGAGGCACGTCCCCGATTTCGTCCAGGAAAAGCGTTCCCCGGTGCGCGACCTCGAGGAGGCCGAGCTTGGTGGCGACCGCGCTCGTGAAGGCGCCCTTCTCGTGGCCGAAGAGCTCGCTCTCCAGGAACTCCGGAGAAAGTCCCGCGCAGTTCAGGTCCAGAAAGCACTCCTCGGCGCGAGGCCCGTGGCGGTGGATCCAGGCCGCGAGGACGCCTTTGCCCGTGCCCGTCTCTCCGCGGATGAGAACCGGGACGTTCGCGCCGGCGACGCGCTGCGCCCGCTCGTGGAGGAGGCGGATCGCCGGACTTTCGCCGAGGAAGGGATCGATCTCTCCCCGCGCCGCTCGCGCCTCGTCCCGGAGCCGACGGCGGCGGTTGCGCTGGTTCTCGAGGACCCGGTCGACGACGAGAAGAAAGGCCGCGAGCTGGACGGGCTTGGTCAGGAACTGCTCCGCTCCTTCCTGGATCGCCTGAACCGCCACGTCGAGCTCCTCGTACTTGGCGAGAACGACACAGGCGACTTCCGCGTCGGCCCGCTTCACGTGCGCGAGGATCTCGAGGGCGCTTCCGTCCGGCAGTCGCCCGGCCACGACGAGAGCGTCCGGCCTCGAAGCCTCGAACGATTGGATGGCGACGCGGCAGGATGCCGCCTCCTGCACCTCGTGCCCGTCGATCTTGAGCATTTTCACGACGTGCTCGCGGATCGTGTCATCCGCCTCGACGACCAGGATCCGTCCCTTCGTCATGCGCCGCCCCCCACGAACATCGGCGGCATTCTCTCTCCCTGCTCTCTGCTACGCTGAAAGGGATGGGAGCGACGCTCTTCTCGAAGGTCTGGGACCTTCACGCGGTCCGCAAGCTCCCGACCGGGCAGACGCAGCTCTTCGTGGGCCTCCACCTCGTCCACGAGGTCACGAGCCCGCAGGCCTTCGAGATGTTGCGCTCGCGCGGCTGGAAAGTGCCGTTCCCGTCCCGCACGGTCGCCACCGTGGACCACATCGTCCCGACGAAGAGCGTCGCGCGGCCCTTCGCCGACGCCCAGGCCGAGGAGATGCTCACGTCGCTCCAGCAGAACTGCACGGAGCACGGCGTTCCGCTGCACGACCTCGGCTCGTACGAACAGGGCATCGTCCACGTGATCGGCCCCGAGCTCGGGCTCACGCAGCCGGGAATGACGATCGCCTGCGGCGACAGCCACACGTCCACGCACGGCGCGTTCGGCGCGCTCGCGTTCGGCATCGGGACCTCGCAGGTGCGCGACGTCCTCGCCTCGCAGAGCCTCGCGCTGGATCCCTTGAAGGTCCGTCGCATCGACGTCACGGGGACCCTCGAGCCGGGGGTTTACGCGAAGGACGTCATCCTCGCGGTCATCCGCCGGCTCGGCGTGAAAGGCGGCGTCGGATACGCGTACGAATACGGCGGCGACGCCGTGTCGCGGATGTCGATGGAGGAGCGCATGACGCTCTGCAACATGTCCATCGAGGGCGGCGCGCGCGCGGGCTACGTGAACCCCGACGCGACGACGTACGCGTATCTGAAGGGGCGCCCCGCGGCGCCTTCCGGCGGCGCCTGGGACCGCGCCGTGACCTGGTGGACCTCGATGGCCTCGGACGAGAGCGCGCGCTACGACGACCGCGTGACGCTGGACGCCGGCGCCCTCGAGCCGCACGTGACGTGGGGAATAAACCCCGGGCAGAGCGTGGGCGTCTCGGGCCGCGTCCCGAAAGCCTCCGACGAAGCGCCCGAGGCGCGCGCGCAGGTCGCCGAGGCGCTCGACTACATGGGCTTCGTCGGCGGCGAGGCGATCGCCGGCACGAAGATCGACGTCGCCTTCATCGGGTCCTGTACGAACGGGAGGCTGTCGGACCTGTGCGAGGCGAGCCGCGTCGTGAAGGGCCGGAAAGTCGCGCCGCAGGTGAAGGCGCTCGTCGTCCCCGGCTCGAACGCCGTCAAGGCAGCCGCCGAGAAGGAGGGCCTCGACGCGGTCTTCCGCGAGGCGGGCTTCGAGTGGCGCGGCGCGGGCTGCTCGATGTGTCTCGCGATGAACCCGGACCGGCTCGAGGGACGGCAGGTCTGCGCGTCCTCGTCGAACCGCAACTTCAAGGGCCGGCAGGGGAGCCCGACCGGCCGCACGCTCCTCATGAGCCCCGCGATGGTCGCGGCGGCGGCGCTCGCGGGCGAGGTGACGGACGTGAGGCCGATGCTCGGAGGCGGCCGATGACGCTTCCCGCGATCCGCCGCGTCTCGGGCACGGCGCTCCCGCTTCGTGGCGACGACATCGACACCGACCGCATCATCCCCGCGCGCTTCCTCGTCTCGATCACGTTCGAGGGGCTCGGCGCGCACGCGTTCGAGGACGACCGGAAGGCCGTCAAGGCGGAGGGGAAGACGCACCCGTTCGACGATCCGCGCTTCTGGGGCGCGCGCATCCTCCTGGTGAACCGCAACTTCGGGTGCGGCTCGTCGCGCGAGCACGCACCGCAGGCGATATTTCGTGGCGGCATCCGCGCCGTCGTGGGCGAGTCCTTCTCGGAAATCTTCTTCGGGAACGCCGTCGCGATCGGCCTCCCGTGCGTGGCCCTGCCGCGCGGGACCGTCCAGGATCTGCAGAGCCTCGTGGAAGGCGATCCGAAGTCGGCCTTCTCCGTCGACCTCGAGGCGAGGACGCTGATCGCCGAAGGCAAGGCCTTTCCCGTCTCGATTCCCGAGAACGCGCGCGAGGCGTTCCTCTCGGGAAACTGGGACGGAACCTCGATGCTGCTCGAAAACTTCGCGGACGTGGAAGCCGTGGCGGCACGGCTTCCGTACGTCCGCGGGTTCGGCCCGTTGGAGCGGAGCTCGGCTACTGAGCCTTGACGATCTGGAAGAAGACGTCCTCCTGTGAATGAGTCAGGTTGGAGAGGTATGGAATGAACGGGTTGAAAGGCTCCGTGACGGTGTTGCGGCAGTCTCCCCACAGGACGTAGACGCTGCCGTTGGCCGCCTTCGCGCTCATGTATTCCCCGAGGGCGTAGCCGGGAATGATCGTGTCGTCGTAGTTGGTGGTCGCGAAGTTCGTTCGCGACGCAGGAAACACACGGTTCACCGTCGGCGGGAGCGCGAAGCTCGTGCTCGTCACCCGCAGCGTGCGGTTCGACGGGAAGGAGTCGCCGCGGTCACGAGAGTTGGCGAGATCCACGTCCACCGTCTCGTCGCCGTGCTGCGTGTAGTACGAGACGTGGACGTCATTGGGATCCGTGTCGAGGGCCAGCGAGGGCACGACGTGGTGGAGGTCGGTCTCGGCCGTCGGGTTCACTTGAACGGGAGGCGTCCAAGTGGCCCCGCCGTCGTCCGATCGGATGAACAGAACGTTGGACTTCCCGTTGGGGTCCCCGAAGATGGGGCTCGTCGAGTTGGACCAGGCGAGATACAGAACTCCGTTCCTGGCCGCGAAAGCCGGCTGAACGGTCATGCGATTCACGTTACGAAAGAGCCGCCGTCCGAAACGTCCCGCGCTGGGGGCCCCCGCGTGGATGCCGGGTCGGACGCCGCCCGAGCCCATGTCTACGAGCTCACCTGGCCAGACGACGGGCAGAAGCGTCGGGCTCGGGGCTCCTGGGATGTCGAACGTCAGGAAGGTGAAGGTCTCGCCCGCGTCGTCGGAAGCCAGAATGCGGATGAAGTCCTGATTGCCATTGCTGAGCTGCACGAACGGCACGTAGAGCCGCCCGGTGATGGGGTCGACGTACGGGTTCGAGAACTGGACGACGTCGGTTGGATGCGTCGGATCGTTGTCCCTCGCTGGGACGAAGATCGTCCTGGCCGTCCAGGTCGCGCCGCCGTCGGTCGACCGGCCGACCCGCAGCTCGCCCCGCGTCCCGGTGGCCGGAGGGGTGCGCGGCTGAAGGCTCGTCCACGTCACGTAGACGTTGTCCTGATTGTGGTGCCCCGGGTCCGGCCCGACGGCGAGCCACTCCTTGTCGCTACCGTTGTCCACCTGCACGACGGTCGGGTCGCCCCAGGTGCGTCCGCCGTCGGTCGACCTGTTCACGTTGACGGTGCCCCGCCCGAGGGCATCCGAACCCAGGCAGGCGAAGTAGAAGTTCCCGTGACGGTCCACGTCGACGGACGGGTCTCCGAACGTGCCGAGGCTGCCGGGAATCGGCGGGAAGAAGCCGCTCGTCCAGGTCTTTCCCCCGTCATTCGAGGTCGAGAAGCCTGAGATGAGGGCATGAAGGAACTGCCCGGAGGTGGAGATCTGCTGGTTCGCCGTAGAGTTGTATGTCGCGACGATGTTGTTTCCGAAGGCGGCGACGGAGGTCTCGCTCTGCGTGAACTTCACGAGGGGAAAGCCGTTCGAGAGAATCTGGATGTTGTCGAGGCCGGGGTCGTTGACCTGAACGTTTCCGCCCCGGGTCTGGATCTGCGGAACGCCCGCTGAGCCCGTCACAGGGCCCGGGCTGCTCGTGCCGGCCGGCGTTCCGGCCTGCCGCGCCCCGTCGGAGATCTGCTTGCCGAGCGAGCGCACGTCGATGTCGATCCCGTTCTTCGTGATCTGACCGGGAGCGCTCCCGTCGTCCTGCGCGACGACGACCCCGGGCGACACCGCGGCGAGGGCCAGGAGGAAGGAAGCGAGGCCGTTGGAGAGACTGGTTTTCTTGGTGCCGAACATGACGTTCCTCCTTGTCGAAGAGAAATTCGAGCGCGTCGCATGCATCGCGGGTGGAACGCGCAAAAACCTATTTCACCTGAGTCCAGGTGTCAACTTCCTGCGCAAAGGCCGGACGCACGGCGCGATAACGACAAGATCTCCGCGGCCCGACTTGCCTCGATCAAGAGGCATCAGGCCGCGGAGACCCGTTCTACCCTTACCCGATCGTCACGGCTGAAAGACGGCGATCACGCCGGCGTGGTCGGACCCGAAGGGCGGCGCCGTGGGGTCCGGAGGGGCGGGCGCGACGACCAGATCCGAGCTGATTGCCTGCATCCCTTTCGAGAAGAAGAGGTCGATGCGCTCGACGGGGGAAAAGGGAACGAAGAAAGGCGACGGAGGGAACTGGTCCTCCAGGAAGAACGGCCAGGTGCGCCCGTCGGGATCGCCGCTGGGGTGCGTCGTCGCCGACCAGGTCTCGGTGTAGCCGGCCGGCTCGAAGAGGTCGACCGTCGGCGTGTCGTCCACGAAGCCACGGTGCAGCGCGTCGGAGTTGAAGTCGCCGCAGATCACGACGGGAATCGTGAGGTTGCGCAACGCGTGAATCAGTTCCTGTGCCTGCGCCATCTGCACGGCGATCGAAGCATCTCTCCCCTCACCCGGTATCGGACTCTCCAGGTGGGTCGTGACGAAGCGGAACCGCTGGTTTCCCCTGTGGACGTCGACCGAGATCCAGCCTGCCGTGATCGTGAATCCGGCGAACGGAAGAGCCGCGTCGAAGGTGCGCGCGTGGACGTTCGAGAGGTGGAAGCGGGGTGGCCGCAGGTCGGAACGGACGAGCACGGCGTTCCTGTCGGTGAAGCGGAGAGCCCCGCCGATCTGGCCCCCGGGTGCGGCGAGGTCGGTCAATCGGTTCACGGCGACGACGTCATACGGGACGCCGGCCGCACGGAGCGCCGAGACGAGCAGGTCGATATTGTCGTAAAGGACGACTTCGGGGCCGACAGCGGGTTGGAACCGCCAGAGTGCGGCTTCCTGGAGCGCGACGAGCTCCGGCTTTCTCTCGGCGATCTGCGCGGCCATCAGTGCAGCACGCCCTTGAAAGTTGCTCGCCTGGAGCTCTGCGAAGGTGAGGTCGACGGCGGTGGGCACGTCGAAATCGGGGATTGCCCCGGTGAGCGCCGCGATGATGTACGTCTGGTCGGTCCCGTCGTCCATGTTCTGGGTCATGATCGTGACGGTGGGGCTCGCGTTGGGCTTGGCCGCCGTGGTCCAGCCGGCCACGGCAAGGCTGAGAGCCGCGAGGACTACAAATTTGCGAAGCATGGGGGTTCCTCCTTGAGAGACTTGGCGAAGCGCAGTTGGGTTGGCGTACGTCCGGGTCTGGACGGGGCAAAACGTCACCTGGCGGGGTGCGATCAGGCTAATCGTGTGGACGGCGCCTGGCCGGCCACGATGATGCAGCTGAATCACGGGGGAAACATGGGCCCCGACGCGCGGAGAGTCTTCAGGGATTTCCAGGATTCTTCTGGCGTTTCGGGTCAGGCCCGCGCGGCCTTCACCATGTCGAGGAACGCGTGGGCGGAGTTGCCGAAATTTCCGGCGGCCCGGTAGAGCAGCCGGAGGTCGCGCGGGCGCCTCAGCTCCGGGAGCGTCGTCGCCGCGAGGCGGCCGGCCTCGATCTCCGAGAGCGCCGTGCGCCGGGGGAGCAGGGCGACGCCAATGCCGCGCTCGACGGCGCGCTTGACGCCGTCGAGGCTCGGCAGGGACACCTTGATGTTCAGGGCGACGCCGCGCTCGGCATACTTGCGGAGCACGCGCTCGCGGGCGGGCGACGGGTCGCTGTGCGCGATGACCGTCGCCCGGCCGAACTCCTCGAGCGTCACGCGGCTCTGCTTCGCGAACGGGTGCTTCGGGTGCGACAGGACCACGAGCTCGTCCGAGGCGAGGACGACCGTCCTCAGGCCCTTCTCCGAGGGAACGAACGTGACGACTCCGAAGTCGAGCGCCGCCCCGAGGACCTCGACGCCGAGGAGGCGCGACGGCGAGCGCTTCACCTCGAACTCGACGCCGGGGTGCGTATCGCGAAAGCGCGCGATGAGCGGAATGAGGACCTCGACGCCGGACTCGTTCGCGCCGATCACGACCCGGCCGCGCTTCATGTCCTTCAGGTCCTTGACGGCCCGCTCGGCCTCCTCGGCCACGTTCAGGACGCGCTCGGCGTAGTCCTTCAGCGTGCGCCCGGCTTCCGTGAGCCGGGCCTCGCGGGTCGTGCGGTCGAAGAGGGCTTCGTCGAGGACCGCCTCGAGGCGGCGCACGGCCTGGCTCACCGCCGACTGCGTGCGGAAGAGCCGGACGGCCGCCCGCGAGAAGCTGCGCTCCTCGGCGACCGCGAGAAAGACGCGAAGGGCCGGGATATCCATAAGCGTACCTGATATTATCAGCAGAAAAATTAGTTTGACTGAAATCGAGTTTCGCGGTGCAATGCGCCCCGTGAAGAGCCGCGTCCTGGTCCTCCTCGTCATTAACGTCCTCGTCCTTACGGCGAGCGGGGTGCAGGCCGGCTAAAGCGAGAAAACATCGAAAGCCGCCCCGCACCCCGAAAGGGGGCGGGGCTTTTTTTTTGCCGCACGGAAAGGAGACCCATCAGGCCATGAGGAGCGACGCGATGAAGAAGGGGCCGGCGCGGGCGCCCGCGCGCGCGATGCTGCGCGCCACCGGTCTGACGCCCGAGGAGATCGCCCGCCCGCTCGTGGCCGTCGTCCACTCCTTCACGGACCTGGGCCCCTGCAACGCGTCCCTCCGCGCCCTCGCCGAGGAGGTCAAGACCGGCGTCCGCGAGGCCGGCGGGACGCCGTTCGAGTTCGGCACGATCGCGATCTCCGACGGCATCTCGATGGGGACCGACGGGATGCGGGCGTCCCTCGTCTCGCGCGAGGTCATCGCCGACTCCATCGAGCTCGCCGTCATGGGCCACGCGCTGGACGCCGTCGTCGCCCTCTCGGGCTGCGACAAGACGATCCCCGGCTCGGTCATGGCGCTCGCGCGCCTCGACCTCCCCTCCGTCGCGCTCTACGGCGGGTCGATCGAGCCCGGGCGCGTGAACGGCAAGGACGTCACGATCCAGGACGTCTTCGAGGCCGTGGGCGCGCACTCGGCCGGCACGCTCTCCGACGCGGAACTGTGCGACGTCGAGGCGGGGGCCTGTCCGGGAGCGGGCGCGTGCGGCGGCCAGTTCACCGCGAACACGATGGCGACGGCTCTCACGTTCCTCGGGATCTCGCCGATGGGCGCGAACGACGTCCCCGCGACGGATCCCGCGAAAGCCGCGGTCGCGCGCGCCGCCGGCCGGCTCGTCATGCAGCGCCTCGCGGACGGCCTCACGCCCTCGAAGATCCTCACGCGCGCGGCCTTCGAGAACGCGATCACGTCCGTCGCCGCCACGGGCGGCTCGACGAACGCGGTCCTGCATCTCCTCGCGATCGCGCGCGAGGCCGGCGTGTCGCTCGTCCTCGACGACTTCGACTCGATCGCGTCCAGGACGCCCATCTTCGTGGACCTGAAGCCGGGCGGGCGCTTCACCGCGCCCGACCTCTCGCGCGCGGGCGGCTCGCGTCTGATCGCGAAGCGGCTTTCGGAGGCGGGCCTCCTCAAGCGCGCGACGACCGTCACGGGCCGTTCGATCCAGGAAGAGGCTGCCGAGGCGCGGGAGACTCCCGGGCAGGAAGTCGTGCGCGACCTCGCCCGGCCGCTCAAGAAGACGGGCGGGCTCGCGATCCTGCGGGGCTCGCTCGCGCCCGAGGGCTGCGTCGTGAAGCTCGCGGGGCACGAGAGGCTGAAGCACACCGGTCCGGCGCGGGTCTTCGACGGAGAGATCGCCGCGTTCGCGGCCGTCGAGCGCCGGCAGATCCGCGCGGGCGACGTCGTCGTAATCCGCTGGGAAGGCCCGAAGGGCGCGCCGGGCATGCCGGAAATGCTCGCCGTCACGGCGGCGCTCGTGGGCCAGGGCCTCGGCGAGACGGTCGCCCTCGTCACGGACGGCCGCTTCTCCGGCGCGACGCACGGCCTCATGGTCGGGCACGTCTCTCCCGAGGCGGCGGCCGGCGGCCCCATCGCGCTTCTCCACGACGGCGATCGCGTGACGCTCGACGTCACCGCCCGCCGCCTGGATTTCGAGGTGGGCGACGAGGAGCTGGCCGTCCGGAGGCGCTCGTACCGCGCCCCTTCGCCGCGCGCGACGACGGGCGTCCTCGCGAAGTACGCGAGCCTCGTCTCCTCGGCTTCCGAGGGCGCGGTGACGAGCCCGGTTGTGCCTGCGTCCCGCTCCAGCGCCGCGGCGCGGGACCAGGCGGAGGTGACCGCATGAGCGCCCAGTTCCAGCCCACCGCCCAGTTCCAGCCGCGAGAGAAAACGCGCGTGAGGGCCGCGAACGCGATGGCGGCAGAGCTCGTCGCGCAGGGCGTCACGCACATCTTCGGCCACCCCGGCGGCGCCTCGCTGCCGCTGTACGACGCGCTTCTGCCGGCGCCCATCACGCACCTCCTCATGCGGCACGAACAGTGCGCGGCGCACGCGGCGCAGGGGTACGCGCGGGCCACGGGCCGTCCGGGCGTGTGCCTCGCGACGTCGGGCCCCGGCGCGACGAACCTCATCACGGGCCTCGCCGACGCGATGCTCGACTCCACGCCCGTCGTGGCGCTCACGGCGCAGGTCGCGACGCCGCTCCTCGGCCGCGACGGCTTCCAGGAGGCCGACATCCTGGGCATGACGGCGCCGGTCACGAAGCACAACTGGCTCGTCCTCGACCCGCAGGAGCTTCCCGGAACGGTGCGCGAGGCCTTCCGCTTCGCGTCCTCGGGGCGGCCGGGCCCCGTCCTCGTGGACGTGCCGCGCGACGTGCTGCAGGCGGAGATCGAGTGGGAGGCAGGCACCGTCACGGCGTCCATTCCGCCGCGGCGCGCGGACCCCGTCGACCTCCGCCGCGCGGCGTTCGCGATCTCGAATGCGAAGCGCCCGATCCTGTACGTGGGCGGCGGCGTCATCTCGTCCGGAGCGTCCGCGGAAGTGCGGCGCCTCGCGAAGAAGACGCGCATCCCCGTCACGACGACGCTCATGGGGAAGGGCGCCTACCCCGAGACGGACGCGCTGTCCGTCGGCATGCTCGGCATGCACGGCACGGCATACGCGAACTGGGCGATGAACGGCAGCGACCTCATCATCGCCGTGGGCGCGCGCTTCGACGACCGCATCACGGGCAAGCTCGCCACGTTCGCGCCGCACGCGAAGGTCGTCCACCTCGACATTGACGAGGTCGAGATCGGCAAGAACCGCAAGGCCGATTACCCGCTCCATGGCGACGCGCGGGCGGTCCTCCAGCAGCTTCTGCCCCTCGTCGGCGCTCCCGACACGACGGCGTGGTGGAAGGAGATCGAGGCCTGGAAGGAGAAAGCGCCCCTGAGGTACCGGCAGGAAGGCGACGTGATCCTCCCGCAGTTCGCGATCGAACGGCTCTGGCGCCTGACGCGCGACCGGCGCCCCATCCTCACGACGGACGTCGGCCAGCACCAGATGTGGGCCGCGCAGTTCTGGAAGTGCGACGAGCCCGGCATGTTCATCACGTCCGGCGGCCTCGGCACGATGGGCTTCGGCCTGCCGGCCGCGCTCGGCGCGCAGTGCGGGCGTCCGGACAGGCTCGTCGTCAATCTCAACGGCGACGGCAGCTTCCAGCAGACCATGCAGACGCTCGCGACGGCGGTGGAAGCCCGCCTGCCCCTCAAGATCGTCGTCATCGACAACCAGGGCCTCGGCATGGTCCGGCAGTGGCAGGACCTGTTCTACGACCGGCGCTTCTTCTCGGTCGCGCTGAAGAACCCCGACTTCGCGAAGCTCGCGGAAGCCTTCGGCGCCGTCGGCTTCACCGCGCGGCGGCCGGACGAGCTCGACGCCGCGTACGAGAAGGCCCTGGCCGTGACGGGCGGGCCTGCGCTCGTCCACGTCGTGACGGATCCCACCGAGAACTGCTTCCCCATGTGGCCCGCCGGCCAGTCGATCGACACGATGGTCGTCGAGGATCCGAGGCACGCCCCGAAGTTCGGGAAGAAGAAGAGCTGAGAAAAGCGAATCGAGAGAGAGCGGAGGAAGAGCGCCATGGAACAGACCTTCGAAATCACCGTCCAGGACGTCCCCGGCCTGCTCGCACGGGTGGAGGCGATCTTCCGCCGGCAACGCACGCCCATCCGCGGGTTCTTCTTCGAAGGGGGAGAAGGGCGCGCGGCGCACCTCACGATCACCGCCAGGGCCAACGGCGACGTCGCCAATCTTCTGAGAAAGCAGTTGATGCGGCTCGTTGACGTGCACTCGGTCGCCGGCGCCGGCGCGGCGGGCGCCTTCGCTCCGCCCGAATCGCAATTCACCTTCAAAGAAAAAACAGCTTAGGAAGACAAGAAGACAAGAAGAGAAGACATCTTAGAAGGACTAAGAGAGGTCGGCAGGAATCGAACGGACACCCCAACGGCCCTATTCACCTTCTAAGAGAAAAACAGCGTCACCCAAGCCGAGAACGCAACACGAAGCAAAACGGGAGCAGCACGAACATGGCCACGATCTGGTACGACAAGGACGCCGACATCTCCCGCCTCAAGGGGCGGACGGTGGCGATCATCGGGTACGGCAGCCAGGGGCACGCGCACGCGCTGAACCTCCGGGACAGCGGAGTTTCCGTGGTGGTCGGGCTGCACGCGACGTCGAAGTCCGCGGCGAAGGCGAAGGCGGACGGCCTGACCGTGCTGGGCGTCGACGAGGCCGCGAAGCGCGCCGACATCATCATGATCCTGACGCCCGACACCGGCCAGAAGAAGCTCTACGACTCGTCCATCATGCCGTACCTGAAGGCCGGCAAGACGCTCATGTTCGCGCACGGATTCAACATCCGGTTCGGACAGATCGTGCCGCCCGCGGACGTGGACGTCTCGATGGTCGCGCCGAAGGCGCCGGGCCACCGCGTGCGCGAGCTCTTCCAGGAAGGCGAGGGCACGCCCGCGCTCCTCGCGGTCGAGCAGAACGCGAGCGGCCATGCCCGCGAGGACGCGCTGGCCTACGCGAAGGCGCTCGGCGCCACGCGCGCGGGAGTCCTGGAGACGACCTTCGCCGAGGAGACCGAGACGGACCTCTTCGGCGAGCAGGCCGTCCTCTGCGGCGGCACGTCCGCGCTCGTGAAGGCCGGCTTCCAGACGCTCGTCGACGCGGGCTACCAGCCGGAAGTCGCGTACTTCGAGTGCCTGCACGAGCTGAAGCTCATCGTGGACCTCATGTACCGCGGCGGCCTGAACTACATGCGCTATTCGATCAGCGACACGGCCGAGCACGGCGACTACACGGCCGGCCCGCGCATCGTCACCGAGGCGACGCGCGGCGAGATGAAGAAGATCCTCCAGGAGATCCAGGACGGCGTCTACGCCGAGAAGTGGATCGACGAGAACCGGAAGGGGCGGCCCGAGTTCGAGGCGACGCGCGAGAAGGAGAAGAGCCAGCTCATCGAGAAGGTGGGCGTCGAGCTGCGCGCGAAGATGCCGTTCCTGAATCCGGTCGTCGTGGACAAGGTGGCGTGAGATGAGCGACCAGGAGCCCCCCGTTCCGGCCCGAATTACGATCTTCGACACCACGCTGCGCGACGGCGAACAGGCGCCGGGCTTCTCGATGCGCGAGGCCGAGAAAGTGCGCCTCGCCCGGAAGCTCGACGCCCTCGGCGTGGACGTGATGGAGGCGGGCTTTCCGATCGCCTCCGAGGACGACTTCAACTCCGTCCGCGCCGTCGCGCGCGAGGTGCGGCGCCCCGTC
>DATIFW010000085.1:0-4689 GCA_035455045.1 Thermoanaerobaculia bacterium
GTGCGAGGGCCACGCCTGCGTCGCCGCGACGTCGGAGATGAAGAGGATGGATCCCCGTGACGCGCGAAGCGCCCGCGCCGCCGCTTGCGCGAGGAAGAACGCGGCGCGGGGGCCGGCGCGAAAAACCGCTTCCCAGTCGGAAACGGTCACGGACGAGAAAGGCTTCGGGATCCACGGCGACGCGGCATGGACGAGGGCGTCCAGGCGGGGGGAAGAGGGAGAGTCAAGCGAAGAGGGAGACGTGGAGGAACGCGAAGAGCGAGAGGAGGAAAAAAGAGAGGAAGAGAAGATTTCTTTGAAGAGTGAATCGGGCGCGTCGTCGGCTGAGAAGTCTGCATGGAACGCCTGTGCGCGGCCCCCCTCTTCCTTTCTGAGAAAATCTACGGCGCGACCTGCCGCGTCGGCATCGCTTCTGTAGGACAGAGCGAGCGAATAACCGTTCCTCGCCAGCGCCTTCGCGAACTCGAAACCGAGTCTCTTCGTTCCACCCGTGACGAGCGCGACCTTTGCGCCGCTTTGCCCGTCGCTCATCGTGCCGCGGCCTCGGGCCCGGGCGGGACGGCCGTGGCGGATTCGTCCATGAGCTGGTTCGTCTCCGCCATCGCCACGACCTCGCGGCCGAAGGCCACGACGTGCAGGAGCACGCAGAGGGCCGCCGCGGCGAGGTGCAGGGAGGCGGGTGTCTTGCCGGTGTGCGCGGTCACGCCGAGGAGGCCGGTGGCGAGAGCGGACAGGGGAGCGAACGTGCAGAGAGCGGAAGTCCTCAGCTTGAAATGGCGAACGCGGGCCAGGATGAAGTCGCGCCCGGCGGCGTCGGGTCGTTTCGACGCGGCCTCCTTGAGGAGCTTGCCCGTGCCGATGAAGAAGAAGAGGACCATCGACTGGGTGAAGAGGGAGAAGAGCACCGTCGGAATCGAAACCGCGATGTGGCGGGCGGCCGTGACCGACCCGCCGAGCGCGTGCGAGAGAGCCCAGCCGGACGCCGCCGACAGAACGAGCCCCACGAGCGTGAAAACCGACAGGAGCGTGAGCGCCAACGCCACCGTCCCCACTATAATCCGTCCGGTTTGCGCACAGAACGCCGGGAGGCCGCTTCATGACGCCACGGACACTCGTCGACATTTTTCGGAACCTCGCGGACACGCCGAAACCCGATCTGCTTCTTTCGAAGCAGGCCGGGAAGTGGATCCCCGTCAGCACGGCCGAGTTCATGGACCGCGTCAAGGCCCTCTCGTCGGCTCTCCAGGGCCTCGGCGTGAAGCAGGGCGGCCGGGTGGCTCTTCTCTCGGAGAACCGGCCCGAGTGGCCTGTCGTGGACTTCGCCTGCCAGTGCTATGGCGCCGTGCTCGTGCCGATCTTCCCCACGATGGTCGCCGATCAGGCGGCGTACCTCCTCAAGGACTCCGGAGCGACCGTCGCGTTCGCGTCGACGCCCGAACATGCGGGGAAGATCCTCGCCGCGCAACAGGCGTCTCCCGAAGTGAAGCAGGCGCTGAAGCACGTGATCGTCTTCGATGGCTCGGCGCAGCCCGGCACGACGCCGTACGCCAGCGTGGTGGAGCAGGGCCGCGCCGCGTATGCGGCCGACCCTTCCGCGTTCGAGAAGCGCGCCGACGCGCGTCAGCCATCCGATCTCGCGACGCTCATCTACACCTCCGGCACCACGGGCGAACCGAAGGGCGCGATGCTCACGCAGAACAACTTCGTCTCGAACGTCGTCTCGGCCTGCTCCGTCGTGCCGTTCGACTCCTCCGCCGTCGCCCTCTCCTTCCTGCCCCTCTCGCACGTCTTCGAACGAACGATCGAGTACGCCTACTACTACCGGTCGTGCACGATCGCGTACGCGGAGTCGATCGACAAGCTACGCGACAACCTCTCCGAGGTGAACCCGCACCTCTTCGGCGCGGTCCCGCGCGTCTACGAGAAGGTCTACGGGCGCGTGCAGGAGAACCTCTCGAAGTCCTCGCCCGGCAAGAGGAAGCTCTTCGAGAAGGCGGTCGAGGTCGGGAAGAAGGTCACGGAGCTGCGCGCGAAGAAGGAGACACCGGGTTTCGCGCTCGCGCTCCAGCACTTCCTCTACGAGAGGCTCGTTTACCGAAAGGTGCGCGCGGCTCTCGGCTCGCGGTTCCGGTTCGCGATCTCCGGCGGCGCGCCCCTCGCGAAAGAGCTGGCGGAGTTCTTCTGGGCGGTCGGCGTCGAGGTTTACGAGGGCTACGGGCTCACGGAGACGAGCCCGGTCATCGCCCTTGCCTGCCCGTCCGCGTGGCGCCTGGGCACGGTGGGGAAGATCGTGCCCGGCGTCGAGTGCCGCATCGCTCCGGACGGGGAGATCCTGACGCGCGGGCCGCACGTCATGAAGGGCTATTTCAACAAGCCGAAGGAGACGGCCGACGCGATCGACGCAGAAGGCTGGTTCCACACGGGCGACATCGGCCGGCTCGACGAGGACGGCTTCCTGATGATCACGGACCGCAAGAAGGAAATCCTCGTCAACTCGAACGGCAAGAACATCGCCCCCGCCCCGATCGAGGGATTCCTGAAGGGCCATCCCTTCGTCTCGCTCCCGGTCCTCATCGGCGACCGCCGCAAATACCTGTCGTGTCTGTTCGTCCCGAACTTCGACAAGCTCGCGAGCTGGGCGAAGGAAAACGCCCTCGGCAGCCTTCCCATGGAAGACCTCGTCAAGGAACCGCGGGTCGTCGCGATCTTCCAGAGCGCGATCGACGAGTGGAACACCGGCAAGCCGCACGAAATGCTCATCAACCGTTTCGTGATCCTGCCTCGCGACCTCACGATCGAGAGCGGCGAGCTCACGCCGACGCTCAAGGTGAAGCGCCGCATCGTGGACCAGCACTTCAAGGAGCTGATCGACGGGATGTACGAGGGAACGGCCGCCTGACCCCAGCCTGAAGCGGGAGCCGGAACGTATGCGGGTCGTCGTCGCTCTCGGGGGAAACGCTCTGCTCCGCAGGGGCGAGTCGATGACGGTCGACCGGCAGCGCGCGAACGTCCGCCGGGCCGCCGAGGCGCTCGCCCCGGTCGCGCGGGAGCACGAGCTCGTCATCTCGCACGGGAACGGCCCGCAGGTGGGTCTCCTGGCCCTGCAGGCCGAAGCCGGGAGCGCTGCGGGGCGCGTTCCGCTGGACGTCCTCGGCGCCCAGACCGAAGGGATGATCGGCTACATGATCGAGCAGGAGCTCGGGAACCTCCTGCCGTTCGAGGTTCCCTTCGCGACGCTCCTGACGATGGTGGAGGTGGATCCCGCCGATCCCGCCTTCGCGAATCCAGACAAGCCGATCGGCCCGGTGTACGTGGAAGGAGAGGCGCGACGGGTCGCGAAGGAGCGGGGCTGGTCGGTGGCGCGCGACGGCGACGGGTGGCGTCGCGTCGTCGCGTCGCCCCTGCCGAAGAGAATCTTCGAGATCCGTCCCGTGAAGTGGCTTCTCGAAAAAGGCACGATCGTGATCTGCGGGGGAGGAGGAGGGATCCCGACCATCTACGGAGAGGACGGAAGGCTGCACGGAGTCGAGGCCGTGATCGACAAGGACCGCGCGGCGGCGCTTCTCGCGCAGCAGCTCGAAGCCGACTTTTTCATCATGGCGACGGACGTCCCGGCGGTCATCGTCGGCTGGGGGACGCCCGACGCGCGGGCCGTGCGCCGGGCGTCGCCCGCGGCTCTCTCCCGCTTCGACTTCGCCGCCGGCTCGATGGGGCCGAAGGTCGAGGCGGCGAAGGATTTCGCCGAGCGGACCGGGAGGACGGCTTCCATCGGAGCCCTCGAGGACATTCCGCGCATGCTCGCCGGCGAGGCGGGAACGCTCGTGTCGAACGACGTCGCCACGATCGAGTGGGCCCCGTTGCAGGGCACGCTCGCCCTGTTTCAGGAGTAGCGGCACGCTCGGTCGCGTCCCGAGAGCGGCGGTCGACCTGCCGCGCCGCTCCTTCGGGGAACCCGGAAGCCTGGCGTCTCCTTCAGCCTGCCCAGCGCCAGCTCTTCACCTCGGGCAGATCCTCGCCGGTCCGACGCACCCATGTGCCGTGCTCCTCGCGCTTTTTCGCGAGCATCTCGCGCGTCCTGCGGGCGCGGGAGGCGAGCCCGGGGACGCGGTCGATGACGTCCATCGCGAGCCGGAAGCGGTCCAGATCGTTCAGGACGCACATGTCGAAGGGCGTCGTCGTCGTGCCCTCCTCCTTGTAGCCGCGCACGTGCAGGTTGTCGTGATTCGTCCTCCGGTAGGTGAGCTCGTGGATCAGCGACGGATATCCGTGAAACGCGAAGAGGACGGGCCGGTCGGTCGTGAACAGACGGTCGAACTCGGCGTCGGAGAGGCCGTGCGGGTGCTCGGAGGGGGGCTGGAGGCGCATGAGGTCCACGACGTTCACGAACCGGATGCGAACGTCGGGCAGCTCACGCCTGAGAATGGACACGGCCGCGAGCGCTTCGAGCGTGGGCACGTCGCCCGCGGCCGCGAGGACGACGTCCGGCGCGCCGTCGTGGCTCGCCCATTCCCAGATGCCGATGCCCGCCGCCGCGTGGCGGGACGCGGACTCCATGTCCAGCCACTGGGGAGCCGGCTGCTTTCCCGCGACCACGACGTTCACGTAATTGCGGCTTCGAAGGCAGTGGTCGGTCACGGAGAGAAGCGTGTTCGCGTCCGGCGGAAGGTAGATGCGGATGACCTCGGCCTT
>DATIFW010000086.1:0-8893 GCA_035455045.1 Thermoanaerobaculia bacterium
GAAGAGGCGGCGGAAGTTGTCCGTCGTGACGCGTGCGACTTCCTCGACGGGCACGCCCTTTACCTCGGCCAGCCTCGCGGCCGTGCGAGGCAGGAACGAGGACTCGTTCGGCTTGCCCCGAAACGGCGCGGGCGCGAGATACGGCGCGTCCGTCTCGAGGAGCAGCGACGCGAGCGGGAGGGCCGACGCGGCGTCGCGGACGTTCTCCGCGGACTTGAACGTGAGCATCCCCGAAAAGCTGACGAGGTACCCGAGCGCGAGCGCCCGCTCCCCCGTCTGGGCATCGGCGCAAAAGGAGTGGAAGACGCCGCGAAGGTTCTCGGGATCCCCGGGCGCGAGGTGCTCGAGAACGGGAAGCAGGTCCTGCTCGGATTCGCGGTTGTGCAGGAGGACGGGCAGCCGTTTCTCGATTGCGAAGCGCAGCTGTGCCTCGAGGGCGTAGCGCTGCGCCTCTTTCGGCGAGTGGTCGTAGTGATAGTCGAGACCGATCTCCCCGACCGCGACGACCTTCTTCGATGCCGAAAGCTCCTCGAAGAGCTTCAGGTCCTCGTCCTCGTCGAACTCCTTCGCCTCGTGCGGATGGATTCCGACCGCCGCGTAGACGCCTTCGTGCCCCTCGGCGATGTCGACGGCCAGACGCAGGTCGCCGCGATGGGTTCCGGGCACGAGGATGCGCGTGACGCCGGCGTCCCTCGCGCGATTCACCAGGTCTTTCACCTCGGTCCCGTTCGGCGCCCTCGGCACGCCCTTCATCTCGCCGCCCTCGAACACCATCGTGAGATGCCCGTGGGAATCCGCGTATTCGAGCGTCATTCGAAGAGCGCCATCAGCGCAGGCGCGAGCCGGGCGAGGCCGGATGCCGGGCGTAGAAGTCCACGATCGCGTTCCACGCCTCGGCGCCGCCCTCGGCCCAGGAAATGAGATCCAGATCCTCGGGCGCGATCCCGCCCTCGTCGACGAGGAACTGCCAGTTGATGAGCTTCTCCCAGTACGCGCGGCCCACGAGGACGATCGGGACGCGCTTCATCTTCCCGGTCTGGACGAGCGTGAGCGTCTCGAACAGCTCGTCCAGCGTGCCGTAGCCGCCCGGGAACGCGACGAGCGCGCGGGCGCGCATGAGCAGGTGCATCTTGCGGATGCCGAAGTAGTGGAACTTGAAGCAGAGCGACGGCGTGATGTACGCATTCGGAAACTGCTCGTGCGGGAGCTGGATGTTGAAGCCCACGGTCTTGGCACCGGCGTCCCACGCGCCGCGGTTCGCGGCCTCCATCGCGCCCGGGCCGCCGCCCGTCGTGATCACGAAGTCGCTCACCCCGTCCACCTGGCAGCTCGTCGAGGCGATGCGCCCCAACTCTCGCGCCTCCGCGTACCAGCGGTCCCCCTCCGTGAGCCGCGCGCCTCCGAAGACGACGATCGTGGTCCGGATACCCTCCTGGTCCAACTGCATGTCGGCCTTCTCGAGCTCGAGCATGAGGCGCACGCCGCGCAGCTCCCGGCGCGCGAGGAACACGAGGTCTTCCTGCGCCGTCGCGTACGTCGGCGACGCGAGGATGGCCTCGAGGTTGGCCTTCGCGGCCGGGTCGGCCGGGACCGGGGGCGCCGGGGGCAGCGGCCGGTCGCTGTTGTTGTCGTTGCGGTTGGCGGTGGACACTTACTTGACCTTCGCCCCCGAGGGGACGGCCGCGTCGACCATGAGCAGCGACGCCTCGCCCGTCTCGGGGAGCGTCGCGGCGAGGATCATACCGTTCGACTCGACGCCCATCAGCTTCGCGGGTTGGAGATTCGCGACGAAGACGAACTTCCGGCCGACGAGCTGCTCGGCCGTGTACGCCGTGGCAATCCCGCCGACGATCGTCCGCACCTCCTCGCCGAGCCTCACGGTCATCTTCATGAGCTTCTTCGACTTTTCCACCTTCTCGGCCGCGATGACCTCCCCGACACGGAGGTCGATTCTCATGAACTCATCTATGGAAATCTTTGCTCCCGTGCCGACCGTTGACGCAGGAGTCGTCGCCTGCTGCGAAGCAGCGACGGGTGAAGGTGGATTTTGCTTAGAAGGTGAAGAAAAAGAACCCGCCTCGGGCGCTGTCAGCGCGCCCGTGCTGCCGCCGGCCGCCGGCGACGGCGCGGGGGAGGCGCCGACAACAGCCGGGCCGCTCGCCGCGGCGCCTGCGGGAGACACACCTTTCGAAGAACTTTCGGACGGTTGGTTTGCCACAGTGCTCTCCTTGGAAGCACCAGAGGGGGATTCACCTCTGGAAGCAAAGTATTCTTTCGCGTCCGCCCTCGGAAAGAGCGGCGGCGCGGACGGGATGGCGGCGCTCAGAGGAAGCTGGCCCCACTCGAGATCGCTCGGGCGCAGATCCTCCGCGCGCTTGTCGATGCCGAGACGCCGGAAGATCTCCGTCGCCGTGCGTGGTGCGATCGGGGCGAGCATCGCGGCCGCGACGCGCAGCGCCTCGAGGCAGTCGAAGAGCACGTGGGAACGGAACCGGGAGATTTCTTCGAATGAAAGATCCCCGGGGGCGCGCCACGGCTGGTTGGTCGTGATGTAGCTGTCCACGAGCTGCAGGAACGAGCGGATCTCGCCGGCGGCCTCGTGAAGGCGGTAGCCTTCAAAAGCCACGCGCCACCTCGAGGCCCGGTCCGCCGCGGTCTTCGCCCATTCGAAGGAATTCGTCTTCGGATCCCTCTCCGGCGGCGTCTTCCCTTCGAAGAAATCCCTCGACATCTTCACGGCCCGCGAGAGCGTGTTGCCGAGGCCGTTCGCGAGATCCGCGTTGTAGCCGGCAAGGAAGTCCTCGTCGGAGAAGCTCGCGTCCTGCCCGAACGACATCGCCGAGACGAGGTGCCAGCGCAGGGCGTCCACGCCGAACGCGGCCACGAGCTCGTCGGGCTTGACGACGTTGCCCGTGGACTTGGACATCTTCTTCGCGTCTCGCAGCCACCAGCCGTGGCTCACCACCTGCCTCGGAACGTCGAGGCCCGCAGACATGAGGAACGCCGGCCAGTAGACCGCGTGGAACCTCAGGATGTCCTTTCCGATGACGTGGATCCCCGGCCAGTAGCGCGAGTAGAGCGATGCGTCCTTCGAGCCGAAGCCGAGCGCGGTGATGTAGTTCACGAGCGCGTCGAGCCAGACGTAAACGACGTGGCCCGGCCGGCCGGGAAACGGAATCCCCCACTTGATCGACGTCCGCGAGACCGAGAGATCCTTGAGCCCGGACTCCACGAACGAGCGCACCTCGTTGAGGCGGCTTTCGGGATAGACGAAGGACTGCCCGTCGGCGCCTTTCGCGCGGTACAGCTCCAGCAGCCGGTCGCCGTATCGCGAGAGGCGAAAGAAGACGTTGTCCTCCTTCTGGAGCTCGAGCGTCGTCCCGTGAACGGGGCACTTCCCGTCCACGAGGTCCTTCTCAGGGTAGAACGCCTCGCAGGGCGCGCAGTACCAGCCCTCGTGAGAGGCCGTGTAGAGGTCGCCCGCCGCGTCGATCAAGCGGATGATCTCCTCGACGCCCACGCGATGACGGGGCTCGGTCGTCCGGATGAAATCGTCGTTCGAGATCCCGAATTCCTTCCAGAGGTTGTGGAACGTCGGCGCGTGGCGGTCGGCCACGACGATCGGCGCGACGCCTTCCTTCTTCGCGACCTTCTCGATGTTCTGGCCGTGTTCGTCGGTGCCGGTCAGAAAACGCACGTCCTCTCCCGCGAGGCGAAAATAGCGGGCGAGCGTGTCCGTGACGACCGTGGTGTAGAGATGCCCGATGTGGGGCCGGTCGTTGACGTAGTAGATCGGGGTCGTGAAGTAGCGGCGCGCCATGAAGAATCGAGGATACCGCGCCGGCCCTACGCCCCCCGCATCGCGAGGACGCGTGCGGCGATCCTTTCGCCGATCGCGAGCGACGCCGTGGCCGCCGGCGACGGGGCGTTCAGGACGTGGATCACGCGGCCGTGTGTCGCGATCCGGAAATCGTCCTCGAGCCGCCCGTCGCGAAGCAGCGCCTGCGCCCGCACGCCGCAGCGGCCCCACTCGAGGTCTTCGGCACGGAGCTCGGGGATCAGGCGCTGCAGGGCTTTGACGAAGGACCGCTTGCTGAAGGCGCGGTGGATCTCGCGAAGTCCCGTGCCCGTGTACTTGAAAGCGAGACGCCAGAAACCCGGATACGTGAACGTCTCCCACGCGTCGCGAAGGTCCAACGACGTCCGCGTGTAACCCTCGCGCGCGAGCGCGGGCACGGCGTTCGGCCCGGCCTCCGTGCCGCCTTCGGGCCTCCGTGTGAAGTGAACGCCGAGGAACGGGAAGCGCGGGTCGGGCACGGGATAGATGAGGTTCTTCACGAGGCCGGCGCGTGATGGGACCAGCTTGTGGTAATCCCCGCGGAACGGCACGATTCTGAGGCCCGGGTCGACCCCGTCGAGCCGCGCGAGGCGGTCCGACTGGAGGCCTCCGCAATTCACCGCCAGGTCCGCCTCGATTTCCTCGCCGCCCGCGACGATTCTCACCGCCGATTCCGTCGACGACAGCGCCGTCACGCGCATGCCGGTGAGCACGCGGCCCCCGCCCCCGCCGATCAGCTCGGCGAACTTCGCGGACACGGCACGGTAGTCGACGATGCCCGTCGCCGGAACGTGCAGCGCGCGAACGCCCGCGACGTGCGGCTCGACCTTCCGGAACTCCGCGGGCCCCAGGTTCCGCACGCCCTCGAGGCCGTTCGCCCCCGCGCGGCGCTCGAGCTCCGCGAGCGCCGGCAGCTCGGACTCGGACGCGGCGACGACGAGCTTGCCGCAGATCTCGTGCGAAATGCCGTGCCTCTCGCAGAACTCGGTGAGCAGGCGCCGGCCTTCCACGCAGGTCTTCGCCTTTTCGGACCCCGGCCTGTAGCTGAGGCCCGAGTGGATGACGCCGCTGTTGTGGCCCGTCTGGTGCGCTGCGATTCCGTCCTCTTTCTCGAGGACGACGACGGAGAGGCCGGGCGCGCGCTCGAGGATCTTCACGCTCGTGGCCAGGCCCACGATGCCTCCCCCCGTGACGGCGACGTTCACGCGCGACGCCATCGTCAGCGTCCGAGGAGCCCGCGCTCGTGGAACGACACGAAGCGCCCGCGTCCGATCACGAGGTGGTCCTTCACTTCGATGCCGATCTCGCGGCCGGCCGCGGCGAAACGCTGCGTCGTCGCCAGGTCCTCGGGCGAAGGCTCCGGGTCGCCCGAGGGGTGGTTGTGGTAGAGGATGACGCCCGCCGCACCCGCGAGGATCGCCTGGCGGAAGAGAGGAGCGGGCGCGACGGAAGCATGGGACAGCGTACCGCGGAAAAGCGGAGCGTCCTTCACAAGGCGGTTCTTCGAGTCGAGAAGGAGGCCGCCCATGACCTCCTGCGTCTCGCCCGCGAGGCGCTCCAAAAGGTAGCGCCCCGTAGCGGCAGGGTCTGAAAGAAGATTCTTCTTAGAAAGTGAATCGTGCGAGATCCTCCGCCCGATCTCGAGGACCGCCTCGATTCGGGTCGCCTTCGCGGGGCCAATTCCAGCGGCGAGCCTCGCGAGGTCACTCGCTCCACGGGCGAAGAGGCCCGGGAAGCCGCCGTCTCTCAGGAGATCCCGGGCCGTCTCGAGGACGGGCCTCGCGGCCGTGCCTGTGCCAAGGAGAATCGCAAGCAGCTCCTCGTCGTCGAGTGCCTCGGGACCCTTTCTAAGCATCTTCTCTCTCGGTCTCTCTTCCTTCCTCCTCTCCGCGAGCCTGCCCTTCGCGGGGCCCGGCGGCCGCCGCGGACGCAGCTCCGTCACGGGATGCTCCTCACGAGCGCGCTCACGATCGCCGGCAGGACCTTGGTCGCGCTCGAGCGGAAAACGCCCGTTGCGAGCGGGGCGAGTGGCGTTTCCTCCGGGTTGATCTCGAACACGTACGCTCCACGGCGCGCCGCGAGGAGCGCGAGCGACGAAGCGGGCGCGACGACGGAGGACGTGCCGACGACGAAAAACACGGCGCAGTCCTCGGCCGCGCGGGCCGCGGCCTCCCAGACCTCGGGCGCGAGGGCTTCCCCGAACCAGACGACGTCGGGCCGAAGCAGCCCGCCGCACGCGCATCGCGGGAGCGGCGGGATCTCCCCTTCGGGCGCCCCCGAGCGGCGAGCGCATTCCGTGCAGCGCGCGAAGAGGAGCGAGCCGTGGAGCTCGAGGAGGTTCCGGCTCCCCGCGGCCGCGTGCAGGCCGTCCACGTTCTGCGTCACGAGCGTCATTCGCGGCAGGATGCGCTCCAGGCGCGCGAGGGCAAGGTGTCCCTCGTTCGGCCGCGCGGCGCGCAGCTTCTCGAGGCGCCACGCGTAGAACCGCCACACTTTTTCGGGGTCCCTAGTGAACGCCTCGGGCGTCGCGAGATCCTCCGGGCGATTCCCTTCCCACAGGCCGCCGGGCCCCCGGAAGGTCGGAAGGCCGCTCTCGGCCGAGATGCCCGCTCCGGTCAGCACGGCCAGCGGGCGTCCGGACAGGAGCTCGGGCAGCAGGTCGAGGAGCGGCGTGAGGGACAGTTCGGTCACTGCATCTCGCGTTCCCGAACGAGGCGTTCGATTCCGCGGCTCCTGAAATCCTCCGGGACGGAGACGAGCGCCTCGTCGCCCCGGGCTCCCGGCCGCACGGCGAGATCCGATACGCGGCGCGTGACCGTCGAGCGAGCGCTCACCGGCTTCGGCGGAGGCTCGGTCCCCGAAGGAATTCCCGGCAGCTCGGTGCTCGACGTCGACGTGAGCGTGATCTCGGCGAACACGGGCAGGCCGGTCACCTTCGCGAGCTCCGCCTCGAGAGCCTCGCGAGCCTCTCCCCGCGCGGGCAGGAGTCGCGCGAGAGAGTCGAGCGGAGAACGGGCCTCCGGCAAATCCGTCGTCTCGACGACTCCGGACGCTTCCGTCTTCACGCGGGTGATGCGCCCGGGCGCCGAGAGGACGACGGTCCACGCGGCTTCGAGCCGGAAGCGCGACGTGGGCCGGTCCAGGAAAGAGCGCCCCTTGCCGTCGGGCCGGAGAGCGACCGCCACGCCGCGCACCCCGGGCGCCGCCGAGCCCGGGTCGGAGGGCCGCCCCGAAAAGAGCGCGACGAAATCCGCGGGCGAAGCCGAGGCCGCGAGCTTCTCCTGACGGTCGAGCAGCGTGAAGCCTTCCGCTCCGGCGACGACGGACGACGCCGAGCAGCGCGGAAACGTGCCGTGCGTGAGGTCCCAGCGCGCGCGAGAGCCCCGCACCGCCACCGTTCCGCCGGCCGAGATCGTCCTCTCGCCCGCGGGCGTGATGCTGCGCGTGGATTCCACGAGCGCGTACGTCACGAGCGGGGGGAGCGCGACGTTCGTCGGGTCTTCCGCGGCGGGCGCCACGAGAGCCGCGGCGAGAAGGACGAGGCCGGCCGGCATCTCGAGGGATGATCTCACGCCGGGCGCGGTGGACGGCGCTCCCGGCGGCGGCGAGAATGTGCGCCATGGAGCCGATCAGCGGAATCTCCGCGCGCTCGGAGCGCGACGGAATCCTGCGAAGGATCAAACTCGTGGGCGAGCCGGAGGCGATGGCCTGGGTGGCCCGCACGCTGTCGGCCGGAGGCCTTCTCGTCGAGCGCCACGACGAGAAGGAGATCACCGGGCCGGAGTTCTTCTCGCACTGGCCCCTCGTGTGGGTGACGAGGCCCGAGGCCTTCGGGAGCGGCTTTGTCCGGCTGCGGCCGCCCATCCTCGACGTCGCCCCTCAGCCGCCTCTCTGCCTCGTGGTCGTGCCGCCGAACGCCGAGATCACGGATCAGCTCGTGCGGCGCATTCCGCTCGAGTCCTTCGAGCTCGTGCGCGAACGAGACGAAGGGCCGCTCCTGGCGATGCGGCTCGAACGGCTTCTCCTTCTCCAGCGCCGGCGCTCGCAGGAGCACGAGGACGCGTTCAAGGAGCGGCTCCGCACGGAGGCCAAGCGCAACGACATTCTCGCGTCCATCGCGCTCGCCTCGAGGGACTCCCTCAATCTGGAGGAGGTGCTCGGCGCCGCGACGTCTCTTCTCGGCACGCGATTCGCGGCGAACTCCGTCGAGATCTGGTTCCTGAACGAGGACGCCACCTCGTGCACGGTCTTCATGGACTGGCGGCAGGGCGACGCCGGCTCGTCCCTGGTCGGATACGAGCGGCCTCTGCCCGACAGCGAGCCGTTTCGCGCGCTCGTCTCGTCGCGCCAGCCGTACGTCGTCTCCGACCGGAACGAGCTCGATCCCACGTCGCTCGCGTTCGCCGCGCTCGAGGCGCTCGGCGCGACGAGCCTCGTGGGTATCCCGATTCACCGCGAGGGGGAGCTCATGGGCGTCCTCGGCATGTCGTGGGTCGAGCCGCGCGCCTTCCCGCCCGACGAGCTCGTCTTCTTCGGGCGCGTCGCCGACCAGCTCGCGCTCGCGATCCGCGCGGCGCGACTCTACGGGAACCTGCAGAGCCAGCTCGAGGCTCTCGCGCTCGAGCAGCGGCGCCGCGAGCTTGCCGATCGCGACCGGAGCCGGCTCACCGCGATGCTCGTGCACGACATGAAGAACCCGCTTTCGGCGCTCTCGGCCGCGCTCGAGCTCACGCGCGACAAGGAGCGGCGGAACGGCGACGAGCGTCTCGCGAAGATGCTCGACGGCTCGCTGGCGTCGGCGCGCGGCCTGCAGGGGCTCATCGAGGACGCGCTCCTGGTCTATCGCCCGGCGGACGCCCCGGAGACCGAGAAGCGTCCCACCTCCCCCGCCGACGCGCTCGCGCTGCCGCTCGAGGAGGCGCGCTGGCTCGCGGTCGCGCGGCACGTGACCGTCGAAGCCGACGTGCCGAAGGATCTCCCGAAGGTACCGCTCGACCTCGCGATGTTCCGGCGCGCCGCAGCGAACCTCCTCGGGAACGCCGTGAAGTTCAGCCG
>DATIFW010000087.1:0-11477 GCA_035455045.1 Thermoanaerobaculia bacterium
CGGCCGTTTCCCATCACTCCCACGGTCACCTCCGGCCCCGGCAGGTACTCTTCCACGAGGACCGGGCACTCGTAGAGACCTCTCAGCCGCTCGACCAGTCGGCGCGCTTCGTCCGGCCCACGGGCAAACGAATCGTCGTGAATTCCTTTGCTGGAGCCTTCGTCGTTCGGCTTGACGACCGCGGGATACCGGAACGCATCGAGCTCATCGTCATATTCTCGCCCGTCCACCAGCAGGGCACGCGCGACAGGCACGTCGGGAGACACCACCCGGCGCGCGAGCATCTTGTCGAGCGTCAAAGCCAAGGTCAGCGAGTCCGAATGGGTGCAAGGCACCCCGAGCATCTCGCAGACCGCCGCCGCATGGGCTTCCCGGCATCGGCGGCCGAATCCCTCGGCGATGTTGAACGCGAAATCGAATCTGCCCTCCGACAGACGCCGAGCCAGGTCGCGATCGGCCGGAAGGGGGGTGATGTCTCCGAGTCTGGCCAGCGCTGCCGCCAGTGCGCCGATCGTCTCCGGGGGATCGAACTCCTCGAAGGCGTCGTCCGGCGCGCCGTGCGTATCGGGAGGCCGCTCGTTGAACAGGAGAGCGAGGTTCACGTGGATTCGCTCCCTTCGTCTTCACAGATGAAGTGGTCGCCGCGATAGTTTCGAAGCACGACCCGGGACGGGCCCGAGGACACGACGTAATCGGGCGCCAGCGGGATCTTGCCGCCTCCTCCGGGTGCGTCGACGACGTAGGTGGGGACCGCCAGCCCGGTGGTGTGCCCGCGGAGGCCCTCGAGGATCTCGATGCCCTTCCTCACGCCCGTGCGCAGGTGCGCGGTTCCCACGACCGGGTCCGCGTGGTAGAGGTAGTACGGCCGGACGCGAATGCCGAGAAGCCCTTGAAGCAGCTCCCGCATGGTGCCGAGATCGTCGTTCACCCCGGCCAAGAGCACGCTCTGATTGTTCAGCGGGATGCCGATCCGTGCGAGCTTCTCGCAGGCGGCCGCCGCTTCGGGGGTGATCTCGCGCGGATGATTGAAATGCGTGTTGATCCAAAGCGGAGAATGCCGGTCGAGGACCCTCAGCAGCTCGTCCGTGACCCGCATGGGCAGCATCACAGGCTCGCGCGATCCGATGCGCAGAAACTCGACGTGAGGAACGGAGCGGATACGGCCCAGGACGTGATCCAGCCTCTCCACCGGCAAGGTAAGCGGATCGCCGCCGCTGATCAGGACGTCACGGACCTCCTCGTGACGGCGGAGATACGCGACGGCCTCTTCGATCTCGGCGTCGGTCGAGGCCGCGTCGCTCGTGACCCAGTTGCGCTTGCGAACACAGAAGCGGCAGTAGCTGGAGCAGAACGACGTCACGATGAACAGCACGCGGTCGGGATACCGGTGGATCAGGCCGGGCGCGACGCGATGAGTGGCCTCGGCGAGCGGATCCATCTCTCCGCTGCCGGACTGCTCCGCGGAGCTCGGAACGATCATCCGGCGAATCGGGTCGGCGGGGTCTCCGGGATCGATCAGCGAAAAGTAGTAGGGGGCGACCGCGAAGCGGAATTGCCTGCGGAGATCCCGAAGGGCCGACACCTCACCAGCATCCAGGGACAGGAGCTCGGCGAACGCCTCGGGCGACCGAACGAGGTTCTGGAGCTGCCACCGCCAGTCGTTCCACTGTCCGGGCGGCACGTCGCGCCACAGCCCCGCCTCCTTCCCCCATCGCGGAGAAGAGCTGTTGCGCGTCACCCGACCCTCCAGAGCGCGGGAATCTAGCAGAGCGGTCCCCTCGTCGCCAGCAACGGGGGCTCCCTGAAGCATCCGCACCGTCGCGAGGCCTTCCGGGGCCGTCTACAATCACGGGCTGCCTTTCGGAGGGCATATGACCGACAGCTTCAAGACCCGGGCCAGCCTGAAAGTCGGGCCGGCGAACTACACGTATTTCAGCCTCAAGGCGCTCGAGAAGCGGTTTCCGAAGGTCAGGAAGCTCCCGTTCTCGCTCCGGATCCTCCTCGAGAACCTCCTCCGCCACGAGGACGGACGCACCGTCACGAAGGAAGACATCGAGGCGCTCGCGACGCGCGACGTACGGAAGCCGAAGGACCGCGAGATCGCCTTCCGCCCCGCGCGCGTTCTCCTGCAGGATTTCACGGGCGTTCCGGCCGTCGTCGACCTCGCGACGATGCGCGAGGCCCTCGTCGAAATGGGCGGCAACCCCGAGAGGATCAACCCGCTCGCGCCGGCCGACCTCGTGATCGACCACTCGGTGATCGTCGACCAGTTCGCGACGTCGCAGGCCTTCGGGAACAACGCGAAGCTCGAGTTCGACCGCAACCGAGAGCGTTACGCGTTCCTGCGCTGGGGACAGAACGCGTTCCGCAACTTTCGCGTCGTCCCGCCCGACACGGGAATCTGCCACCAGGTGAACCTCGAGTACCTCGCGAGCGTCGTCTTCACGGGCGCCGGCAAGACCGCGTACCCGGATACGCTCGTCGGGACGGACAGCCACACGACGATGATCAACGGGCTCGGCGTCCTCGGGTGGGGCGTCGGCGGGATCGAGGCCGAAGCCGCGCTCCTCGGTCAGCCGCAGTCGATGCTCATCCCGGACGTGATCGGAATGAAGCTCGTCGGGACGCTTCCCGCGGGCGCGACCGCCACGGACCTCGTTCTGACCGTCACGCAGATGCTCCGCAGGAAGGGCGTCGTCGGGAAGTTCGTCGAGTTCTACGGCCCCGGCGTCGCAGCGCTCGCGCTGACCGATCGCGCGACGATCGCGAACATGGCACCCGAGTACGGCGCGACGATGGGCTTCTTCCCCGTCGACGCCGAGACGATCAAGTACCTGAAGTTCACGAACCGGCCCGCGAAGACCGTCGCTCTCGCGGAGGCCTACTGCAAGAAGCAGGGCCTCTTCCGCACGGTGGACTCGCCGGACCCGGTCTTCACGGACACCCTCACGCTCAACCTGAAGGACGTCGAGCCTTCGCTCGCGGGCCCGAAGCGGCCCCAGGACCGCGTGCCGCTGAAGAGCAGCAAGAGAATATTCAGAGAGAGCCTTAAGAGTTTCTTAGAAGGTGAATGCGCCAAGGTCGATCCAAAAGTGATTGCGAAGTGGCTGGGCGAAGGCGGAGACCAGGGCATGACGGCGCCGGGCACCGCGCTCGCTCCGTCGGCCCCCGCACCCACCGCCGCAGAGAACCCCGCCGCGAACGCGCTGGCGCTCTCCTCCCCCTCTTCCTCTTCACCTTCTAAGGATCTTTCTCTTTCATCGTCCTCGCCCCTCGGCGCCCTCGCGAAGACCGCCCCCGTCCGCGACGGTCGCGTGACGTACGAGATCCCGCAGGGGGCCGTCGTCATCGCGTCCATCACGTCGTGCACGAACACCTCGAACCCGTCCGTCATGCTCGGCGCCGGCCTCCTCGCGAAGAAGGCCGTCGAGCGCGGGCTCTCGGTCAAGCCGTGGGTCAAGACGTCGCTCGCGCCCGGCTCCAAGGTCGTCACGGACTACCTGAAGGACGCAGGGCTCATGCCGTACCTCGAGGCCGTCGGGTTCCACCTCGTGGGCTACGGCTGCACGACGTGCATCGGCAACTCGGGCGCGCTGCCCGAGGCCGTTTCCGAGGCCGTGCGCACGGGCGACATGGTCGTGGCGGGCGTCCTCTCGGGCAACCGCAACTTCGAGGGCCGCATCAACCCGCAGGTCAAGATGAACTACCTCGCCTCACCCCCGCTCGTCGTCGCCTACGCGCTCGCGGGCGAGATGGACAAGGACCTTACGACCGAACCCCTCGGGACGGACCCGAACGGCGCGCCCGTTTTCCTCAGGGACATCTGGCCCGCGCCGGAGGAGGTGCTGGCCGCGATCCGGACTTCGGTCAAGCCCGCGCACTTCCAGAAGGCGTACGGCGAGGTCTTCGACGGCGACGCGAGCTGGCAGGCGCTCAGGATCCCGAAGGGGCGCACGTACCTGTGGGAGGACTCCTCGACGTACGTGAGGAAGCCGCCCTTCTTCAGCGGGATCCCGAAGGCACCCGCGCCCGCGAAGGACCTGGCGGGGGCGCGCGTCCTCGTCATGCTCGGGGACTCGGTCACGACCGACCACATCTCGCCGGCAGGCAACATCGCGAAGAACTCCCCCGCGGCGAAGTACCTCGTCTCTCACGGCGTCGAGCCGAAGGACTTCAACTCCTACGGCGCGCGACGCGGCAACCACGAGGTCATGATGCGCGGCACGTTCGCGAACATCCGCCTCAGGAACCTCCTGATCCCCGGCAGCGAGGGGAACGTCACGGTCCACTTCCCGTCGGGCGAGCAGATGTCGATCTACGACGCGGCGATGAAGTACCAGGCCGCGAAGACGCCCCTCGTCGTCGTGGCCGGCGCGGAATACGGAACGGGCTCCTCGCGCGACTGGGCCGCCAAGGGCACGATGCTCCTCGGCGTCAAGGCGGTGATCGCGAAGAGCTTCGAGCGCATCCACCGCTCGAATCTCGCGGGGATGGGCGTCCTCCCGCTCCAGTTCGAGGCCGGGCAGGACGCGAAGAGCCTCGGCCTCTCCGGCCAGGAGACGTTCGCGGTCACGGGCGTCGCGAAGGACCTCGCGCCGAAGAAGAAGCTGACGGTCACGGCAACGGACACGGAGGGCAAGAAGACGACGTTCACGGCCGTCTGCCGCCTCGACACCCCGAACGAGGTGGACTACTACCGCCACGGCGGCATCCTTCACTTCGTCCTGAGGCAGCTCGCGGCGGCCTGACGCCGGCCTCGCGCCCCGAGGCGAACAGAGCCGCTAGTGGAATACGACCGTGCGGCCCCTGTGAACGATGATTTTCCGCTCGAGGTGGCGCCGGATGGCCCGCGAGAGGACCACCTTCTCGAGGTCCCGCCCGGAGCGGATCAGGTCCTGCACCGAATGCCGGTGAGACACGTGCAGGACGTCCTGTTCGATGATGGGCCCGGCGTCCAACGTCTCGGTCACGTAGTGGCTCGTCGCCCCGATGATCTTCACACCCCGCTCACGGGCCGAGTGATAGGGCCGGGCCCCGGGGAAGGCGGGAAGGAAGGCGTGGTGGATGTTGATGATCCGACTGGGATACGCCTGGACGAACCGGCCCGTCAGGATCTGCATGTACCTCGCGAGGACGACGACGTCGATCCGATGGCTCTGAAGAAGAGCCAGCTGTTCGTCTTCGGCTTCGCTCCTTGACTCTTTCGTGACGGAGAACCTGCGGAACTCGACGCCGAACCTTCTCGCCACGGGCTCGAGGTCGGCGTGGTTGCTGACGATGACCGGCACCTCCACCGCCCACTCCCCGGAGTGGCTGCGCGCGAGAATGTCGTAGAGACACCAGGGGTCCTTCGACGCAAACAGGGCCATTCGGAGGACCTGGTTCGAGTCGTGGAGCGACCACTCGGTCTCGGGCCCACTGCCGATCAGAGCTCGGAGGCGCTCGGCAATCTCCGGGTTCGTCGTGGAGAAGCTCGAGATGTCCCACTTGAGGCGCGTGTAGTAATGATCGCTTTCGGTGTCGACGTACTGCTCGTGGTCGAGGATGCGGCCTCCGTGGGTGTAGACGAACTGGGTCAGGCCGGCGGCCAGGCCGAGACGGAGGGGGCAATGCAGCAGCAGTGTGACCGCACGGGGCCCCCCGGTTTCGTTTTCGGAAACGTTCATTCTCCTTCCGTCCTTTGCGTCAGCTTCACGAGTCCGCTGAGGTTGATCTTCGCGCAGGTGATTCGACCTGGTGCAAGTTTGTTCCACGACCCGAAGCGTTTCACCTCGACAAGGAGACCAGGAAAACGCCCAGCTCGCGTCCCCCCTTCCATCCTTCGCGTAAGGTCGGCGCGGCATGCAGCTCCAGCTTCACGAGGCCGTCCGCGAACCGGTCTTCTTGCTCGATGCGGAGCGGGATCTCCCGCACGCGCTCGACGACGCGTTCGGACGTCTCCCGCCCTTTTCCCCAGCGCACGGTGACGAGGGGAGCGGTCTTGCCCGGCGCCGCGAGGCGCAGCCGGTAGTCGCCGGGCGCGAGGGAAACGAAGAGAGTCACGTCCGCTCCCGTCCAGCATCCTCGTTCCTCACGCCCTTCGAAGTGCGGCGTCTCGGGCCCGTGAAGGCCCTCCGCGAAGACCCCGCCGCGCATGGCGGCCAGGGGTGGCTGCGCCGCGAGCTCGAGAAAGTCGATGCGCTCCACGTGGGGGAGCGGTTCCTCCGGGACGCGGTAGACGACCGCGCGATCGCCGCGTTCGCTTCTCGCGATCTGGGGAAACCCGAGAGCCCGCGTCTTCGATTCGAACTGCGGAAGAGAAGGACTGACGAGGAACGCGACGTTCCACCGGTTGCGCAGCCACGCGGCCGTGACGGCGGGCGGGAGGTCCGGCGCCGGCCGGTCCACCGCCATGAAGGCACCGATGACCGGATCCTCCCAACGCCGCTTCAGCGCGGCGTAGGGAATCCGGGACAGGCAGCCGAACGTCTGAGGGCGCCCATGTTGAAGCTGGTGGATCATGTCGAAGTTGCCGGGATCGACGTCGAACACGTTGCCGGGGACCTTCGCATCCGTGATCGCCGCCATCGCGGGGTCGGGCGGATCGAAAGGCCAGACCGAGTGTCCCGGATCGGCCGGCGCGAACTCGGCGGCGAGAACGACCGCCGTCGCGGCGACCACGCGCGCCTTCCCGGAGGCCACGAGGCGCGTCGTCGCGAACGCGACACCGAGCGCGAGCGGAAGGAACGCGAGCGCCTGGAATCTCGACGTCGCCCCGCCGAGGCGAAGGGCCGGGATCGCCTTTTCCAGAGCCGAATAGGGTAGAGGGACCTCGTGCGGCGTCGCGAAGACCCAGAGCACGGGTCCGAGAGAGAGCGCGAGGGACACCGCGCCGGCGGCGACCGCGAAGTCGAGCTCGCGCTCGCGCCTCTTTCCCACGGCCACCGCGAGAAGAGCCGCCAGCGGCACGAAACCCAGGTAGTTCGAGCCCTCCTCGGGCGTCAGCCGCTCGCGCGCGGTCAGCCCGCTCGTCAGATGCGAAGAGAGCTGAACCGGAGAGGGGATGAAGAGGGACGTCACCGAAGCGCCCAGGGCTCGCGGGTCGTGGCCCCGGCCGGTCGTCTCTCGCGCGACGGCGAGAGCCGCCGGCCCGACGACCCCGAGGGCGAGGAGCCCGGAAGCTGCGAGAGCGGCAGCGGCTCCGCCTCGTCTCGCGCGGGGGGCGCGCACGACCTCGAAGGCCGCGAAGGAAGAGGCCGCGAGGACGCCCATGATGGCGAGATACCACTCCGAGTACGCGAGCGCGGCCAGAGAGAGTGCGCCGAGGGCGACGCCGCCCGCGCGCCGGCGTCCCGTCTCGCGCGAGGCGAGGAGCAGCCCCTCGAGCGCGAGCGGCAGCCACCCGATCGCGAGGAGGTTCAGATGTCCGAGCGCCCTCCCCATCCGCTGCGGGGCGAACGCGAAGACGAAGGCGCCGAGCGCCGCGCCCGAAGCGGAGGCTCCGAGGCGCCGCGCGAGGCGGTAGCTCGCCCCCGCTGCGAGGACGAACGAGAAGAGGAGCGTCGTGTTGTACGCGGTGAAGAGCCCGAACCTCCTCGCGAGAAAAGCGGCGGGGAGGGTGTTCGCGGGCGAGAGCCCGTGGGCGCGCAGGCTGGCCCCTTCGGGCGCGAAGACGCGCGGCGAGAAGTAGAACGGCTCCTCTCCGCGCAGCGCCCGCTGCACGTGGTCGATGCTCCACAACATCTGCCAGGCGTCGCCGCGCCCGACGACGCCCCGGGTCCACCAGGCTCCGGCGCGCAGGACGAAGAGCGTCAGGAGGAGCGCCGCGCCGCACACCACGAGGGTCTCGATTGCGAGCCGACGCGGCTTCGAGGTCGCGGGCATTCGGGTGACGATAGCAGCGCCAGAAGAGGCGGCCGACGTGCCCTCCGACGCACGCGACGCGCTGCCCTCGCTCCGCGAGTTCGCGCGCGAAGGAGGAGGCATTCCGGCTGGCCCCGAGTCGTGAGGTAATCTCCGCCGTCTGGTGTCCAGCCCAACAGATCCCCTGATCGGGAAGAGCGTTTCCCATTACACGGTCGTGCGCCGCCTCGGGAGCGGCGGGATGGGCGTCGTGTATGAAGCGGAGGACTCGCGCCTCGGCCGCCGCGTCGCCTTGAAGTTCCTGCCCCCCGAGCTGGCCCAGGACACGCCGTCACTCGAGCGCTTCCAGCGCGAGGCGCGGGCCGCCTCCGCGCTGAACCATCCCGGCATCTGCACGGTCTACGCGATCGAGGAGCACGAGCGGCAGAGCTTCATCGTCATGGAGCTCCTCGAGGGCCAGACGCTCGCGCAGATGATGACGGGGCGCCCGCCTTTCGACCTGGAGAGCCTGCTCGCCCTGGGTGTCCAGATTGCCGACGCCCTCGAGTCGGCGCACGCCCGGGGAATCGTGCACCGCGACATCAAGCCGGCGAACGTCTTCGTGAACGCGCGCGGGCAGGTCAAGATCCTGGACTTCGGCCTCGCCCGGATCGAGGGAGCGCGCCGGGGAGCCGACGGGGCGGTTTCCCTCCTCGAGACCGTCGGGGCTCAGCAGGACCTCACGACGCCCGGCACGTCGATGGGCACGGTGTCGTACATGTCCCCCGAGCAGGCGCGCGGCCAGCTCGCCGACGCTCGCACGGACCTCTTCTCGCTCGGGACGGTCCTCTACCAGATGGCGACGGGTACGCTGCCTTTCCCGGGCGAGACGTCCGCGGTCATCTTCGACGCCATCCTGAACCGGGATCCGCTTCCCGCCGCGCAGCTCAACTCCACGCTCCCACCGGAGCTCGGACGCATCCTGGACAAGGCGCTCGAGAAGGACCGCAACCTGCGCTACCAGACGGCCACGGACCTGAAGACCGACCTCACGCGCCTGAAGCGCGACCTGGACTCGGGCAAGAAGCGCGCGGCCGAGAAGAGCGACTCGCGCGGTGGCGGAGCCCGCACGGCCGAGAAGTCCATCGCCGTCCTCTACTTCGAGAACCTCTCCGGCGTGAAGGAGGACGAGTATTTCCGGGACGGCATCACCGAGGACATCATCACGGAGCTCTCGAAGATCAAAGGCTTGAACATCTTCTCGCGCCCCACGGTCCTCGCCTATCGCGACAAGCAGGTGACGCCCGCGCAGATCGGGCAGCAGCTCAACGCGGCTTACGTCCTCGCGGGGAGCCTCCGCCGCTCCGGCAACCGCCTCAGGATCAACGCGCAGCTCGTCGACACGCGCACCGACTTCCCTCTGTGGTCGGAGCGGTACGACCGCCAGATGGAGGACGTCTTCGAGGTGCAGGACGAGATCGCGCGCAAGATCGCCGAAGCCCTGCGCATCACGCTTTCGCCGCAGGAGGTGGCGGCCCTCGCCGCCAAGCCGACCGAGAACCTCCAGGCGTACGACCTGTACCTGCGGGGAAAGAGCTACGCGCGGCGTCTCACGCGGCAGGACTTCGAGTTCGCCCTCCAGATGTTCGAGAACGCCGTCGCGCTGGACCCGGACTTCGCGCTGGCCCACGCCGCCATCGCGAACGTCTGCGCGCAGACCCATTACCTCTACGCGCGCGACCCCGTCTGGCTGGAACGCGCCAAGGCGGCCTCCCGCAAGGCTGTCGCCCTCCGTCCGCAGCTCCCCGAGCCGCTCGTCGCGCAGGCCTGGATCCTCTATGCCGACGGCCAGTACGATGAGGCGGCGCGCTGCGTGCAGGAGGCCATCGAACGCAAGAGCGACTGCGAGGGGGCGTACTACCTCCTCGGGCGCGCGCTCTTCGCGTCGGGCCGCTACCAGGAGCTCGCGAACGCCGCGGACGCGGCCATGGACGCAAGCGGCCAGGACTACAACATCTACGTCCCGGTCCTGAACGCCCTCGGCGCGCTCGGGAAGGATGAAACGCTCAAAAACGTCCGCCAGCGGCAGATCCAGGCGCTCGAGAATCACCTGAGGTCGGTGCCCGAGGATGCGCGCGCGCGCGTTCTCCTCGCAAACGGCTACGCCTCTCTGGATCGGCGCGAAGATGCGACCCGCGAGGCGAACCTCGCGGTCGCCCTGCGCCCGAACGAGGCCACCGTTCTCTACAACGCCGCTTGCGTGTTCTGCGGGCTCCAGAGCAAGGCGGAGGCCCTGGACGCGCTCCGCAAGTGCTGGAACGCCGGTTTCAAGGACTCCGACTGGGCCCGCCGTGATCCCGACCTCGCCCTCCTGCACGGCGACCCCGAGTTCGAGCGGCTCTACCCGGAGCGCCCGTAAGAGTGCGTCTCGGGATCAACGGTAAGATCCGCACACCTTGAGCGCGCGCGCGGCGCAATGTCCGAACTGCGGGGGCGCGGTCCGGTTCCAGACCGGGGCCTCGCTCGTCTCGATCTGCCCGCAGTGCAAGTCCGCCGTCGCGCGCAAGGGCGCGGACCTCGAGGCCATCGGGACCGTCGCCGAGCTCGTCCCGACGTCCTCCCCGTTCAGGCTCGGGATGGACGCACGCCCGCAGAAGGGCACGCGCCCGTTCCACATCGCCGGGCGTCTCCAGCTCTCGACCGGCGAGGGAACCTGGGATGAGTGGTACGTCGGCTTCAACGACGGAACCTGGGGATGGCTCGCGGAGGCGCAGGGCGGTTTCTGGCTCATGACGCCCGTCAAGCCGCCGCCGGTTCCGGCCTACGAGCAGCTCCAGCCCGGTGAAACGCTCGACCTGGGCGCCTACGGAAGCTTCGCCGTCGTCGAGGTCCGGGAGGCGACGTACGCCTCCGCCGCGGGCGAGCTCCCGTTCGCGGCCCCGCCGGGATCCGTCTTCCGCTACGCCGACCTATCCGGCGCCGACGGCAGCCTCGCGACGCTCGACTACGGCGACGGCCCCGGCCTCGACGGCTTCTACGTGGGCAGGCCGGTCGCGCTCGCGAGCCTCGGCATCGCGGAGCTCGTCGCCTGGTCCGATCGCACGGTCTCCGTCAAGGCACTCGCCCTGAACTGTCCGAACTGCGGCGGCGCCCTCCAGCTCAAGGACCCCGCGAACACGGTGCGCATCGCCTGTCCGTTCTGCGGCTCGCTGCTCGGCTCGGCAGACCGGAAGGAGCAGGGTCCGCCTACCAAGTTCGACGTCCTCGAGAAGCTCGCGGCCGTCCCGTTCAAGCCGGCTCTCAAGGTCGGCTCCGAGGGCACGCTCCGCGGCCACACGTACGCGATCCTCGGCGCGGTCCAGAAGACGACCTCTTCGGGAGGAGAGGACTACTTCTGGACGGAGTACCTGCTGAAAGAGGAAAAGTCCGAGGCCTACCACTGGCTCGCGGAATCGAACGGCCACTACACGCTTCTCGAGCCGGTGCCCGCGGGCGAGGTCACGGACGGGCCGCGCGTCGCCGTCTTCCGCGGCAGCTCCTACCGCATCTTCTCGCGCAGCCAGGCGCGCGTCGCCGGCGTCCTCGGCGAGTTCTACTGGACCATCAAGACCGGCGAGACCACCGAGGCCACGGACTACGTCAAGCCGCCCCGCATG
>DATIFW010000088.1:0-16469 GCA_035455045.1 Thermoanaerobaculia bacterium
CCGGCGTCCCGGACGCGACATCGCTTGGAATCTCCCGATGAGCGTGACACCACCCGCCCCGCCTCCCCCGCCCGATCTTCCGGTACCGGCCTCGCGCGCCCTCGACGACTTCCTCCTGGCGGCGCGAGCCGCCCTGGGCGGCAATCTCGTCTCCGCGGTCCTATTCGGGAGCGGAGCCGAGGGCGCTCTGAGACCCGAGTCGGACCTCAACCTCGTCCTCGTCCTCCGTGAAGTGTCCGAGGGCGCCCTGGGCGCTCTCCGCCCGGCGTTCCGTGCGGCGCAGGCGGCGGCGCGGCTCGAGGTCATGTTCCTCCTCGAAAGCGAGATCGAGGATGCCGCGGAGGCGTTTGCGGTCAAGTTCGCGGACATCGCGCGGCGGCGCCGCGTCGTTTACGGCCCCGACTCGTTCGCGGGACTCCAGGTTCCAAGAGACGCGCTCCGGCGTCGCCTGGGCCAATCCCTCCTGAATCTCATGCTGCGCCTGCGCGAGGCCTACGCGCTCCATGGCGGAAGCGACGACGAAGCCGCGCGCACCGTCGCGAGCTTCGTGGGGCCGCTGCGCGCCACGGCCGCGTCGATCCTCGCTCTGGAGGGCGCAGCCGTACCCCGCCCGAAGGAAGCGCTGCGCACCCTCGCCGCCGCGCTCCCCGGCGACGGCTGGAACGCGCTCGTCGAGCGCCTCTCCGCGGTGCGCGAACAGCGGCCGCTCGCCTCCGGCGAAGCGCCGGGAATCCTCGCCCGTCTGCCCGAGCTCGCCAGGCTCCTTCGCGAGCGCGCCCGAGGCGCGCTATGAACCCCTTCGCGCTCTCCGGCCCGCCCTTTCTCCTTTTCTATTTCGCGTTCGGCGTCCTGACCGTGTGGGTCCTCAATCGCTCGCGGAGGGCGGCCGAGGAGGGAGAGCCGGTCCGCGTCTCGCTCACGGACCCTTACACGATCGCGTTCCTCCGCGGCGGCGCGAACGAGACGATCCGCGTGGCAGTCGTCTCGCTCGTCGACCGCAAGCTCCTTCGGCCCGACGAGACGAAGGTCTACGCGAAAAAGGGCGCGACGTCGACGAACCCGCTCGAAAGCGCGATCCTCGCGGCTTTCCAGACCCCTGGAGAGGCGACGTCCGCCTTCACGAACTCCGCTCTCCTCTCGGCCTGCCGCCCGTACGAAAAGTCGCTCCAGGAGCTCGGCCTCATCGCGTCGAGCGCGGATGCGCCGCGGCGCCTGGCGATGTTCGGGGTTGCGTTCGGCCTGCTGTGGGTCGTGACGGGTGCGCGCGTCGTGCAGGCGTTCGGCCGCGGGCGGCATAACGTGGGATTCCTGGTGGCCCTCACGCTCTTCTTCACGTTCTTTGCGACCGCGGCCGCGTTCCCGAAGCGCACCGGCAAGGGCGACCGGCTGCTGGCCGACCTCAAGGTGCTTTTCTCAGGCCTGAAGGAGCGAGCCTCCTCGATCCGCGCGGGGTCCCAGACGGCCGAAGCCGCCCTCCTCGCCTCCGTCTTCGGACTCGCGCTCCTGCCCATCGGCGAGTTCGCCTGGACACGCCGGCTCTACCCGAAGGCGGCGTCCTCCTCGAGCAGCTCGTCGTGCGGTTCGTCCTGCGGGTCATCCTGCGGCGGGGGCTGCGGCGGCGGGTGTGGAGGCTGCGGAGGCTGAAATGAGGGACCTCTTCGGCCTCGGATGGCGGTTTCCCCTTGCGGGCCGCATTCTCGCGGCGGTGGACCGGCTGGATGTCGTCGAAGTGATCGCGGAGGACTGGACGGAGCGCCCCGCACGGCAGCAGCACGCCCTCCGGACGCTGTCCGCGCAGATCCCGGTGGTCCTCCACGGGGTCTCGCTCGGCCTCGCGTCGTCCGTTCCCGTCGACGAAAAGCGCCTCGACGCCTTCGCGCGCGTCGTGGACCTCGCCCGGCCCGCCTTCTGGTCGGAGCACCTCGCATTCGTCCGCGGCGGCGGGATCGAGATCGGCCACCTCGCCGCGCCGCCCCGCTGCGCGGCCACGATCGAGGGGACGGTTCGGAACGTCGCGCGGGCTCGCGCGGTCGTCGGCAGCGCGCCCCTCCTCGAGAACGTCGCGACGTTGATCGACCCGCCCGGGAGCGACCGCGACGAGGCCGCGTTCGTGTCAGAGGTCCTCGAAGCCTGCGACACGGATCTCCTGCTCGACCTCCACAACCTTCACGCGAACGCGAGGAATTTTTGTTTCGGAGAAGAGGGAGAGAAAGAAGAAGAAAAAGAAGAAGAAGATTTTCTTAGAAGAGTCCCGATGCGGCGGGTGAGGGCGGTGCATCTGGCGGGGGGGAGGCCCATTCCAGTGCCCCGCGGCCGAGGAGAGACCCGTCTTCTCGACGACCACCTGCATCCGGTTCCCGACGTCGTCTTTTCTCTCCTCGAGAGAGTCGGAGCGATGGCGCCGCCCCCTCTTACGGTGATCCTCGAGCGCGACGGCCTCTTTCCACCCTTCGAAGAACTCTTGAACGAGCTGGAGCGCGCGCGGACGGGACTCGCAGCGGGCCGGGCTCGCCGGGAGGTCGCCGCGTGAGCCCGGGCTTCGAGGCCTACCTCGCCCGGATCTACACGGACGACGCCGAGCGCGCGCTCTTCGTCGCGGATCCGCGGGGCCGCGCCATCGCCGCGGGCCTTTCCCCCGCCGAGAGCGACGCCCTCGCCGCGATCGACCGCGACGGCCTCCTCCTCGCCGCCGGGAGCTTCCAGAAGAAGCGTGCCCACGCCGAGACGCATCGGGCCGGGAGCGTCCCGGGCGGGGCTCAGGACGGCCGAGTGCCTTTGCGGTCGAGCGCGCGCCGGACCGTTCGCGCGAGCGTCTCGGGGTTGAAGGGCTTCTGGATGAATTCGCTTCCGGGCTCGAGAATGCCGCGCTCGTCGAAGTAGCCCGACGCGAAGACGACCTTCATCGAGGGGCGCTCGGGGCCCAGCAGGTCCGCGAGGCGCCGGCCGTTCAGGCCCGGCAGGACGACGTCGGTGAGGAGAAGGTGGATCGGTCCCGCATACGAGCGCGCCGTGTCGAGCGCTTCCTCGGCGCTCGAGGCGACGAGGAGCCGATAGCCGCTCCGTTCGAGCAGGAGGGACGCGAGGCGGCGGACGGACTCCTCGTCCTCGACGAGCAGGATCGTCTCCGTGCCCCCGCGCGGCATGGATCGCGGGCTCACGTTCGAAGGCGAGTCCGCGGCGCCGTGGACGCGCGTCAGGTAGACCAGCACGCGCGTCCCCGTCCCGGGCTCGCTCTCGATGTGGATGTAGCCGCCGCTCTGCTTGACGATCCCGTAGACCGTCGAGAGCCCGAGGCCCGTGCCCTTGCCCCTCTCCTTCGTCGTGAAGAACGGCTCGAAAGCGTGTGAAAGGGTCTCGGCGTCCATCCCGTGGCCGGTGTCGGCAACCTCGAGCAGCACGTAGTCCCCCTCGGCCACCTCCGGAACCTCCGGAAGGTTCGCGGAACGAAGCGACACGTTGCGCGTCGCGATTCTGATGACGCCGCCCTCGGGCATCGCGTCGCGCGCGTTCACGGCGAGGTTGAGAAGCATCTGGTGAACCTGGCCCGGGTCGGCCAGAACGCGCCAGAGGTGCGGGTCGCGTTCGGCCTCGTAGGTCACGTCCTCGCCGAGCGTACGCCGAAGCATCGCGTCGACCTCGGCGAGCACCTCGTTCAGGTCGAGCACCTTCGGCTGGAGCAACTGCTTGCGGCTGAAGGCGAGGAGTTGTTTCGTGAGCGCGGCGGCGCGCTCTCCCGCCTTGCGGATCTCGTCCGCGCAGTGTTTCAGGTCCGGCGACGGGTCCGAGTCGAGCAGGAGCTCCGTGTAGCCGAGGATTGCCGTCAGGAGATTGTTGAAGTCGTGGGCGACGCCGCCCGCGAGCCGTCCGACCGCCTCCATCTTCTGGGCCTGCCGGAGCTGCTCTTCCAGCTCGCGACGCCCGGCGAGGTTGTGCACGACGCTGAGGACGGTCCGGCGTCCCTCTTCCTCGACGAGGACCGCGTCGATCTCGACGACGACCTCCTTGCCGTCCTTCCGCCGAAAGGCGCGGTTCGGGATCGTCAGCGCTTCCTGATCGACGAGCCGGTGAATGTTCGCGTCGACCGAGGCGCGATCGTCGGGCGCGACATCGTAAAGGGTCAGCGCCGACAGCTCTTCCGCGGTGTAGCCCAGCATGAGTTGGAACGCCGGGTTCGATTCGAGAATCCGCCGCGTCGCGAGATCGAAGAAGAACAGGCCGTCCCGCGAGGACTCGATGACGCTTCGATATCGCTCGCGCGACACCCGCAGCGCTTCCTCGGCCGCCTTGCGCTCGGTGATGTCCACGATCGTCCCTTCGATGATCTCCGGAGGACCCGGGAGGAGAGACGCGTGCTCGAGCGTCCAGAACAGGCTGCCGTCCTTTCGGCGGGACCGCGTCTCGCGCGCGACGAGCGTGCGCCTCTCCCTCAGCTCCTCGAGAAAACGCTTCCGGGATTCCGCATTCTCGTGGAGCGCGACGGCGGAATGGTCGAGGAGGTCCCGCCGCGATTCGTAGCCGTAAAGGCGCGCGAAGGCCTCGTTGCACTCGAGGATCTGGCCTCCGGGCGTCGTGCGGTAGATCCCGGCGAGGCTCTGCTCGAAGAGGCGCCCGTATCGTTGCTCGGAAGCGCGCAGCGAGGCCGTCGTCTCCTGGGAGAGCGCGAGCGCCCGGGACCGCGTGGCGGAGAGCGACCAGATGAGGCCGAACAAGAGCCCGCTCACGACGAGACCCGCGCCGAGGATCGCGACAGGTCGGGCCTGGAGCACGCGGGCCTCGACCGGCCTGTCCCCCTGGCGGACGGCCTCGAGAGCAAGAAGACCCGTCAGAGTGATCCCGAGGACGAGCACGGTCCAGGAGAGCACCCGCGGAGCACCGGCACCTCGCTTGGCCTCGACTTTCGGGGTCACGATCCCGAAGATGATAGTCCCCGGTGTCGCGCACAAATATACTGGGAGTGATCAGGGGAACGGGAGGCAGCCATGGCTCGTCGCGTAAAGTGTCTTTCCTGGCGACTCGTGCTCCTCGCGCCGGCGTGCCTTCTCGCCGCGGCCGCTCCCTCTTCCGCCGATTCGGTCTCGCTCACGGTTCCGATCGTCCTCTCGTCTTCGGGCCTCGCGGGGTCCTTCTACACGTCCGAGCTCACGCTGACGAACCGTGGGACGACGACCGCGACCGTCCGCTTCACGTACACCGCCGCGTTCGGGGGAGGCGGCGGCACCGCGACGGACACGCTCGCCGCGGGGCGCCAGAAGACGGTCCCGGACGCCATCCAATACCTCATCTCGATCGGCACCCCGATCCCCGCCTCGGGCAACCGTGGCGGCGTGCTGCGACTGGACTTCACGGATCTCTCGAGTTCCGACGCGGGATCCGCCACCGTGCGGACGACGACGGCGGTGACCGGCGGCCGGGCCGGACTCGCGTACGCCGCGTTCCCCGGAGGCATCGGCGGAATCGCCTACCTCTGCGGCCTCCGTCAGAACGACGTCGATCGTTCGAACGTGGCGCTGCTCAACGCGGGCGCCTCCGGCAGCGGGGACGTGGTCCTCCGACTCACCGCCTTCTCGGGCGACCCGGCCGCGCCCGCCTCTCGGGTCCTTCCCGATCTCACGCTCGCGCCGGGCGCGTTCCAGCAATACACCGAGATCCTGAAGGGCGTCGGCCTCGACAGGGGCTACGTGAGGATCGAACGGATCGCCGGAGGCGCGCCCTACTACGCCTACGCGACCATCCTCGACCAGACGACCTCCGACGGCTCCTTCGTGCCCGCGCTCCGCGAGGAGGACGTCTGGGGGCCGGGGGGACAGACGCTCCCCGTGGTCGTCGAGACGCCGGTGTTCACGACCGAGGTCATCCTGTGCAACGTCTCCACCGCCGCCGCGACCGTCCGCCTCTCCTACGTGGCCGACGCGATCCAGACGGGCGACTCCACGGCGTCGATCGCGATCACGCTCGCCGCGGGCGAGCAGAAGGTCATCCCGAGCTTCGTCCAATACCTGAGGAGCCAGGGCGTCGCGGGCGTCCCCGCGCCCGGCCCCACGTTCGCGGGCGCTCTGTACCTGTCCGTCACGGGAGAGGATCCGGCCGGCGTCTTCCTGGGAGGCCGGACGCAGGCCGCCGGCGGCGGCGGACATTACGGCCTCTTCTACACGGCCCTCGCGAACGGCTCGACGGCGACGTCGTCCGCCTGGCTCTTCGGCCTCCAGCAGAACGCCGAGAATCGCACAAATCTCGCACTGGCCAACACGGGCGAATCCGATTCCACGACGATCGGCCTCCACGTCGACCTCTACGACGGCGCCACCGGGTCGGTCGCCCGGTCCTTCGACGTCTCGCTCGCGCCGAAGAGGTGGACGCAGATCAACACCGTCCTCTCGCCGGGGATCGCGAACGGCTACGCGCGCGTCACGCGGACGAGCGGCACGAACACGTTCCTCGCCTACGCGGTCGTCGTCGACGGCGGCGCGCCCCAGACGGCCAGCGACGACGGCGCGTTCGTGAGCCTGCAGGTTCAGGAACCTCAGGCCTCCGCGCAGCTCCTCACGATCCGGAAGGTCGAGGCGAAGGCGAAGAGCCTCGGCGCCCAGGGCGTCTCGAAGCTCGACTACGTGCGCGGCGTAGGCGCATACATGGCCACCCTGCCCGAGTACACGGTGTCGGGCGTGGACGAGGTGACGCTCACGGCGTTCGGCGTCTTCGCGGACGGGCGGCTCCACCTCGTGACGAACAACCGGGACGCCGGCACGCTCCAGCAGCCGGCCGTCCGCACGTCCGGCCGCACGAGCCTCGCGACGACGGAGCTGCCGGGCTCGGGATGGGCGCGCCTTCTCCAGTCGTTCGGCGTCCGGGAGTGGACGCAGCAGCCCGTCTACGATCTCGCCAACCTGCTCGAGAGCCCCGGCGGCTACGCGATCCGCGTCGGGAAGGTGGGCGACGCGCGGCTCGCCGCGCTGAGGTCGGTGTCCGGCGACGGCTTCGTCTACATCAACACGCACGGCGGGCGCGCGTTCCGGACCCGGGACAACTCGGGCCCGGGCTTCTTCTCGCTCCAGTCCTCGTCGCTCGTGACGCCCGGCTCGGAGCTCCTCCCCGAGATCCAGGCCGATTGGGCCGCGGGGAGGCTGACGTACTTCACGGCGAAGAACTTCGACACGGTCTACGACGCCGCCTCCGGAACGTACGTCGACGACGTCGACACGCGGTACGGCATCACGAGCGCCTTCGTGAGGGCGTACTGGCATTTCGCCCCGGACAGCATCCTCTTCCTGAACGCCTGCTGGAGCGCCTACACCGCGCACGCCGAGGGTGCCCAGGACTTCATCGCCGCCTGCGAGGGCGCCCAGGTCGGGGTCTATTTCGGCTGGACCGAAAAGGCCACTGCCGACGTCTGCTACAAGACGGTCCGCTATTTTGCGGATCGCCTGATCGGCGCGAACAAGTACATGAAGGAGAGCCCGGACCAGCGGGCCTTCCCCTGGGAGCTCGTCCTGGCCGAGATGCCGGCCGCTCTGAAGCACGACGCGAACACCGGCGCCGATCTCGTGCCCTTCGCGCGGACGGGCGGCAACTCGATCATTCTCGACCCCAGCATCAAGGAGGTCCTCGCGAACGAGTGGGACGAGAAGGTGGTCCTGAGAGGCTATTTCGGCAGCACCGTGGGCAAGGTGACGGTGGGCGGGCGGGTGCTCGGCGGATGTGCGTGGAAGCACGACGAGATCACGTGCCCGCTCCCCGCGACCGGCACGGGCTCGAACGGCGACGTCTTCGTGGAGGTCGAAGGCGCTCTCGGACGGCAGCGGAAGAGCAACGTTCGCCAGCTCACGGAGTGGGCCGTCGAGCTCACGTACCAGTGGACGGACGCATACGGAAGCACCGGCTGGAAGATAGACGGCAGCGGGATCCTGCGCTACCGGGGGGACGTCGGCGCCTACAGGACGAGGCCGCACGAGACGCCGCGGCTGCCCCTGCGCGGCATGTGGCCGACGAAGGACTCGTCGCTCCGACTCAACGCTTCGGGCGTCAGCTCGAGCAGCTGCACGCACACCCTCAGCGGGACCGCGTCCTTCCTGGCCGAGACCAACACGCAACCCCTCGCCTTCTCTCTCGTCCAGGCGCTGAAGGTCGACGCCCTGACACCCCATCTCGGGGGCATCGGCCTCGCCATCGGCACGCTTTCGGCACAGCCCTTCCTCGACACGATTTCCGGCGGACCGAACTGCACGGGCGCCTTTCCGATTCCGGCCACGTTCGGTCTCCTCGGGGGCGAGGTGGACTTCCCGCTGCCGGATGCGAGCGGCGGCACGCAGGTCCTGCCCCTCACGGGAATCCCGCTGACGTTCGACGGCCAGTTCCGCATCCCCGCGACGAGGTTCATCGACATCGGGATGGGCGGCACGCTGACGATCGAGTGGACGGCCGTGGATCCCGTTCCGCCGGTGAGGACCGACCTCGCGCGGTAGCCCACGCCGCCTCAGGGAGGCGAGCCTCCCGCCACCTTGAGGACCGCGCCCGCCGAGTACGCGTTGAACTCGGGCGCGTACATGGACTGGACCGTTGCCGGCCCGACCCGGAACGTGCCCGCCATGTTTGCGCGGAGGCGGTACTTGAACGTGTACTCGCCGACGGGCAGGCGCTCGAAGAAGAAGTTCGTGGCCGAGTCGCGCGTCTCCTCGTACCAGGCGATCCCGAGGTCCCATTTCCACTTCGAGAGGACGTTCTCGGGCTCGAGGCCCGCGGCGCGCGGGTCGCGCAGGTGGACGTACTCGGCCTCGTGCTTGGTCCGGAGGGAGATCTGCACCTCGAGCTGGTCGCCGGGCCGGATGACCGCGCCCTCGGCGAGCGGCGTGAGCGTGAACTCCTTGCCCGTGTTCTCGCGCCGGAAGTACTTCCGCGAGACGGAGAAGAAGTCGCCGCGGTCCTCGGCGGGCAGCTTCTCCGTCGAGAAGTGCCAGGCCGCCGACGCGAAGACGAAGCCCTTTCCTTCCTTCTCGACGACGACCGTGGACGTCGTCTTCGGGTCGACCTTCTCGCCGGGGATCACGATCCGGTTGTTGTGCCCCGTGTACTTCTCCGGATCGAACGTGAAGGCGACCTTCTGCATCCCGACCGTCACCGTGGCGTCCTCGGGGACGCCGAGCGCCCCCTCCTTCTTCAGGTAGTGGACGAGCGAATAGATGACCTCGGCCGTCGCACGCGTCGACTTCCACTGGTTCAGCTTCTTGTTGAGGAGGAGCCACTGGACGAGGCCGTCCTTCTTCGCGTTCGCGGGCTCCAGCTCGAGGAGGGTCCGCAGCGCGAACGCGTGCGTCTCGATCGTGTCGTTGTACCAGAGCCACGAGCGGTCTTCGGGGGCCCAGAACGTCCCCTGCTCCTCGTTCGACTTCGCCGAGTCCATGACGGAGTCCCAGACGAGCTTCGCGTCGGCTGGACGGCCCATCCGCTTGAGCGTGAGCGAGAGATAGCCCTTGAGGTACGGCGCGTGCTGCCGCCAGTGCTTGAACGAGAAGTCGAGCATCTCCTTCCGCTCGAGATCGGTGAAGACGCCGCCGCTCCACGAGACGTCGGGATACGTCGAGAGGACGTAGTTCAGGAACGTGACGAACTCCCAGCAGCCGTCCTTCGCCATGCACGCGCGCCAGTCGCTCCGGTAGTGCTGCGCGACGTATCCCCACGCGCGCGTCGTCACGTCCTTCGGGACGTCGACGCCGAACTCGAGGGCCTTCGCGAAGCCGTGGAGGATGTAGAGCGTCATGTAGGGCGACGGCGGACCTCCCGGGAACCAGGGGAACGCCCCGATCGACGTCTGCGCCTTGCGGAGGCGCGCGAGCGACGACTCGCGGTTCGCGAGCGCGACGCGCGGATCGAGGACGTTGATCGAATCGATGTCGGTGCGCCCGCCCCGGGCCGTGACGAGCCACGGCGTCTCCTCGAGCGCCATCTTGCGGTTCGGGTCCTGGGCGTCCCAGCTCTCGAGAGGGGTCGTCCTCTTCGACATCTCGGCCGCCATCTTCGCGACGGCCGGATAGTCCTTGTAGACGCTCGAGACGATCCCCGTCGAGAGGAAGCGGTTCAGCGTCTGTTCCGTGCACTCGTAGGGGTAGTTGACGAGATACGGAAGGGCCTGGAGCACCGTGTAGAAGAGCTGTGCGTCCACGGTGACGACCATCTGCTCGTTCAGGAGCGTCGGGTCGTCGTTCTTCGCGAGGTCGTCGAAGCGAAGCGTCTTGCGATCCTTGTTCTTGAGCGTGACGAACCGCGACTGCACGAGATGCATCCGGCCCGGCAGCACCGGAACGGGACGCAGCTCGCCGTCGGAGAGGTCGCCCGCCGTCGCGACGGCCTTGAAGGCGACGGTCGCGAGGCCCTTTGGCGCCGTGACGGGGAACGTCAGGTTCGTCCCGCCGCCCGCGGGCGCGGTGAACGCCTTCGAGGCCGCGTCCGCCGCGAGGCCGAACGCGGCGAGGAGGCTCTTGCCCGTCGCAGGGTCCGTGATCTCGAACGCGAGCGTCCCGTTCAGGGGTTTCGCGGACGCGTTGTTCACGACGACCTTGATCTCGGCCTTGTCGCCCTCGCGCAGGAAGCGCGGGACGTACGGCCGGACCATGAGGTCCTTGACCGTCTTCGTCTCGGCGTCCACCGAGCCGCCGCGCAGGTCCTTCGTGACGGCGTGGACGAACACCCGCCAGGACGTGACGGAGTCCGGCACGGTGAACTCGATCGAGGCCGAGCCGTCCGCGCCTGTCAGGAGGTGCGGCTGCCAGAACGCAGTCTCGGAGAAGTTGCTTCGGAGCTCGGCGCCCGGCGAAGCTTCGCCGGCGGCGCCGGCACGCAGGTTTCCCTGGTCTTTCTTCTTTGAAAGTGAATCGGTCTCCTTGGACCGTTCGTCCAATGCCCCAACCTGCTTTTCTTCGTTCGCCGTAAAGGCCATCTCGCTCCTCGCCGCCTTCATCGCCATCGGAGCGGGCGCCGACGCGGGATAAGCCTGGTTCGCGGCCATCCTCCCCACGACTCCGCCGGCGAACCCGCCTCGCCGGCCCGGGCCGCCGATGCCGTAGCCGTCCTCGAACTTCAGCCGGTCGACCATGAGGCCGCCCCAGGAGGGCGGGGGCGGAAAACCGCCGCTCGTGAGCCACAGCGGCTGCGCCACGCCGAGCGTCGCCCGCCACGTCAGGGGGGTCGCGCGGTTCGGAAGGAGGGACAGGGGGCTCGGCGGCCGATGTGGTGCGAAGACGTCGAGGCTCCGGTCGTACATGTACGCGAGAAGCTCGGCCGTCTCCGCGAGCGGATGCTCTTTCGTCGCGCCCTTCACGGTCACGCGCCACGTCTCGGCCTGGCCGGGCCGCAGGCGGTCGCGGAACGTCGCGAAGGCGACCTTCAATTCCCGGTCGTCCCAGGGCACGAAGACGGTTTGCGTCTGCTGGAGAAACTGGTGGTCGCGCACGGCCGTGAGCGTGAGTCCGAAGCCGCCGCGATCCTCCGCCGTGATCGGCCGCTCGATCAGCGTGACGTCCGTTCCCGCGCGCAGAATGCGGCGCTCGATGATCTTGCCCGCGCGGGCGACGTCGAGATACAGCGTCTGACCCCTGACTCCCGACGCGACGTGGAAGCGCGCGACGCCGCCCACCTTCACGGAGGACGACTCGGCGAGGAGGACGAGCGGCAGCGCGGGGGAAGCCTTCGAGCCCGCGACGAGGAAGTCCTGCGACATCTCGTACTTCGCCCCGAAGTCGTCGACCGTCGCATAGCGCAGGCGGTAGGCGCCCGCGGACAGCGCCGGCAGCTCGAGGTTCGCCTCGCCTTTCGCGTCGTGCGTCACGGCGCCGGAGGCCGTCTCCGCGCCGTCCTTCCAGGAGCGCAGCCACTGGTCGACGGAGTACTCGGTCGACCAGCGGGGGCGGAGCAGGTCGCCGGGTGTTCGGAATTCTCTGCTCCCTCTCGCGGTGTCCGCTCCGTTCTGGGCGGCGCCCGCAGCACTCGGCGAAACGCCGTTTTCGGATTGCTTAGAAGGGAATTCAGCCGGGAGCAGGGTCTTGTCGGGCTCGACGAGCCGTAGCAGCCGCCACGTTCCTTTTCCCGCGCGGGGCGCCCCATCCAGGTCCGTGCGGGTGATTTTGACCGCGGCCTCGCCTCTCTTACCTTCTAAGAAATATTGTCTTTCTCTTGCCACGGTCGCTCTCACGCTCACGAACCCGAGGCGGAACGAACGCTCCGCCGAGCGCGTCTCGCCGCCCTCGTCCGTGACGTCCGCCGAGAGGCGATAGCGGTACGTGACGTCCTTGCCGGCGCGCTCGTCGGCCTTCGGCGTGAACGTGACGGCGAAAGTCCCGTCGGCCGCGAGGGAGGTGTTGCCGGTCGCGACGGTCTCGGCTCCCGCCGGCCGGGCGCCGCCCCACCAGCCCCACCACCACCACGGGTACTCGGCCTCGCGCGTGACGCGCCACGCGACGCTCCCGTTCGTCACGGGCAGCCCGAAGTAGTAGCGCGACCCGCCGCGGAACGTCGCGGCGCGATTGAGGCGCAGCGGGTCCTTCGGCACCTCGAGCGTCGTCTCGAACGTCGGCCGCTTGTACTCCTCGACGCGGATCGAGGCGGCTCCGCCGGGGGAACATCGCACGCTCCAGGCGCCGAGCGCGCGCCCGGCGGGGATCGCGAACTCTCCCGCCGCCGAGCCGTACGCATTCGACGAGACGGTCTTCGACTCGACGGCCTGCCCGTTCGCGTCGAATAGCGTGAGCGTCACCGGCGTCTGGGGCACGACGCGCCACCGCGCGAGATCGCCGCGGCCGCTGAAGACGACCGCTTTCCAGAGCACTTTCTGGAGCGGACGGTAGATGCTGCGGTCCGTGTAGACGAGCGCCGAGGAGGTCTCCGAAGGCGCGGGCCGGTTCCAGAAGCCGAGATAGCTCGGATCGAGAGCGAGGTCGTCGCCGCGCCGCGCGAACAGAAAGTGCGATTTCCCGTTCCGGTCGGGGCCCGGCGCGAACGCGGCGAGACCCTCCGCCGAGGTACGGGCCGTCGCGACACGCGCGTGCCCCGCCTGCCAGTCGTACCTCCAGAGAGCGACGCTCGCGCCCGCCGCCGGTTGGCCCGTCGTTCCGGAGACGGCCCGCGACTCGATGCCGCCGTCGTCCGTCTGGCGGATGTCGAGGACGAGGTCCGTCACGAGCATGCCGGCCGCCCGAAGCGGGTTCTGTCCCGTCGAGAAGTCCGCCCGTGGAGACGCCACGATCACGTAGAAACCGCGTGAAAGCGCCGGCGGCGTCACGAACGTCCGGTGCAGCCTGAAGTCCGGGGTGGCGGGCAGATCGACGTGGAAAGACGCCGCGGGCGTCGACCTCGCCACGAGGTCGTCCAGCTCCCTGCCCTGGGGCAGGAGGTTGTAATCCCTCGCGCGGCCGAGGCGCTCTTCGAGGTCCACGGCATACGCGCGGAAATCCAGCGCGGCGAGGTTGCGGTGGGTCACTTCGATCGAGCGCCGGCCCGGGCCGTCCGACGCCATTGCGGCAAGGCGGTAGTCGGGCTGCTCGATCTCGCCCACGATCGCCCGGCAGCGTTCGCCTCCGATCGACCGGGGATACTTCCTCGCGCCCTCGAGGGCGAGGGCGCGCGCCTTCACGAGGCCGCCCGGCTTGTCCTCGGCCTTCACGAGCTCGGCGAGCTCGGCCTTCCCCATCGCCCACCAGGGCACGTCGACGAGGTCGACGAGGCGCTTCGCGAGATCGCGCCGGATGAGCGAACGGTCGGACGCGTCCGTCAGCGCCGCATGGAGTCTCCGCACGCGTTCGAGCCTCGCCTCGAGAACGGCCTCGCGCTCGCCGCGTCCTGCGTGCCAGGCCTCGAGGTCGTCGAGGACGGCGCCGAGCTTGACGAGGGGATGTACGGCGGGGCCCTCGAGCGCCACGAGCCGGGAAACGGCCGGATCGCCCGAGACGAGCGATTCACGGTCGAGCGCGAAGACGCCGTTCGACTGCTCGGGCCGCCAGAAGGTCGAATCGGAAAGGAGCGCGACGAACAGGTACGCCGTGGCATCCCGCAGCGTGTCGCGGATCCCCTTCGGATAGGTGTTCGGTTCGATGAATTCGTCGAGCGCCGAGACCTTCGCGTTTCCGAGGCTCTCGCGATCGCGAAAGACCTCGACGTACGCGCGGACGGCCTCGGCCGCGATCTCCTCGCGCGTCCACGCCTTGAGGTCGACCGCTCCCGTCGACGCCACCTTCTCGCGCTGTCCGATCTCCCACCCGTAAGCGCGGGCGTACGTCACGAGCGACTGCGCGTAGAAGAGCCGCAGCGCCGTGCGCGGCAGGAGGGCCTTCGGCCACGGCTGGTCCTTGAGGAAGCGGACCGAGGTCTCGTACCCGTGAAGCGCGGTCCGAAGCTGGACTTCGCGGACGAGCGCCTTCGCCTCGTTCGCTTCGTCACCCGCAGCGCGTGCGGCCTCGCGGATCTTCGCGACGCGCTGCGAAGCCTCCTCGAGCTTCTGCTCCGAGACGAGGCGTTCGACTTCCTTCCACGTGGCGGCGCCGCCGGTTACGCGGGCGACGTCGAAGAACGGGCGAGCGAAGGCGCCGGCGGCCGCGAGGGTCAAGGCGCCGAGGCCGAGGAACGAGAGGCGGCGAGGAGTGAGTCGCATGAATCCTCCGCGAGTCTATGACCCCTGGGATTCGGGAAGGTTCCCCGTGGGATCAGGTTCCTACCGCATGAGGCGAAACGCCGCGACGGCTTCGAGCCTGCGGCCCTTTCGGTCCGCGAGGGCGCGGCGCGAGAGGCGGCGAACGAGCGACGTCCAGTCGGGGATGCGGTCGCCCGCGGCCTTCTTGAGGACGCCCAGCCAGTCCTCCGGCCGGAGGCCGCGCGCGTCGGCGCGACGCCGGAGGATCAGCTCGGCCCAATCAGGACGTGGGGTGCCGTCGAAACCGACCGCGACCGATTCGACGTCCGCGCCGTGCCGGAAGACGAAGAGCAGGCCTGCTCCGGAGGTTCTCGCCTTCTCGAGCAGGAGGAGGCCGACGCGCCCGCGCGCCCCGTCCTGAAGCTCGCGAAAGACGCCCTCCACGAGCGCGTGACCCGACGCGAAGAAATCGAGGTCTTCCCGCGACACCGCCTCGTCGCGGTCGAACGTACCGAGCCAGCGCGAGCCTCCGGGCACCCCGGGCAGGTGCTCGACGAGCGCGTCCGCGCCGAACTCCACGTACCACGTGCGTTTGCCCGCGCGCTCCTGCGTCTCGAAGCCGTGGAGGTCCGCGGCATCGAGGACGAATCGCTCCATGCGGGCGTCGAGGTCGGGCGGGACGCGCCCGAGGATGTTCGGTGCCTTCTCCACCGTGTAGCCGTCCTGGTGAAGATGGTGGTAGACGGCTTTTTGCCGCGCGTCGGCCGCGCTCCGCACCTCGGCCGCAAGGGCAGTGATGGGGAGGGGGTGTCCGGCCTTCGCGAACCTCTCGGCCCTGCGGATCGCGGCTTCCACGTCGGCGAGCGAGCGCTCGAGGCCGCCGAGCGGCGACGTGAAGAGACCGATTCGCTCGTAGAGCTCCACGACCTCTCTTTCGAAGCCGTCGGGGGGACGGAAGTAGACGATCTCGACCGGCGTGGTCCGGTTGATGCGGTCGAGCCGGCCGATGCGCTGCTCCACCGCGGCCGGGTCGCGCGGCAGGTCGAAGAGGACGAGCCGGCGGCAGAACTCGAAGTTGCGGCCCTCGCCACCGGCTTCGGTCGAGATCAGAAGAGACGGGCCGTCGGGCCGCCGGAACTCCGCCACCTCGACGTCTCCGCGCTCGGGGGTGAGCTCCTCGTGAAAGATCGCGACGCGCTTGCGGGTCGCGGACTCCAGCCTCCCCTTGAGGGCCGAAAGGGTCTCGCGCTCGTGGACGAAGACGAGCGTCTTGGCGGTCCCGGCCGCACGCCATTCCTCGTCCCGCCTCGCGAGCCACGCGACGCGAGGATCGTCGTCCTCTTTCCCGTCGCCGGTCGGGGCGGCGGCCGGCGGGCTCTCGAGGTCGACGGGCGCGGCGACCCTCGGCTGGAACCCGCCGACGTCCACGCGCCGGGTTGCGCTCGTGCACGGCGGCAGCGGCTGACCGCGGCCGAGATCCGCGAGGAATTCCTCTTCGGACCTGTATGCGTCCGGTCGAAGCAGCTCGAGCAGGCGGAAGAACCCGTGTGTGTCCGCCTCGAGCGGCGCGGCGGAGAGCAGTAGCACGTGCCGCGCGGCTCGCGTGAGCGGCGCGATGGCGCGGTACGCCTCGGTCCCGGCATCGCCCCTCGCACGCTCGAGGCGGTGCGCTTCGTCCACGACGAGAAGCTCGAATCCGGCGGCCTCGGCCTGCGCGGAAAGCCCGGACTCCGTGACGAAGTCCTCGAGCGCGATGATCGCGTGCCGGTGCGCCTCGAAGGGATTGAAGCCTTCGCCGTGGTCTTTCGCGACGTCCGCGCGCCTTCTCCGGTCCAGAAGGACGAACGTCTGGTGGAACTTG
>DATIFW010000089.1:0-6097 GCA_035455045.1 Thermoanaerobaculia bacterium
ATCTCTCTCGAATGTCGCGGCCGTACCCTCGTGGTAGTCGCAGAGCGCAGCCCCGAAGCCGAGGTCGCCTGATTCGCGAAAGAACTCCCGGGCTGGACTGATGGCTTCCCGCGCGGCGTTCGCCTCACCCTTCTGGAGGAGGGCCTGTGACTCCAGGAGTGCGGCCTCCGCCTGCACGGCCTGTCGCGGCGCCGGAGTCGAGATGCGCTCTTTCGCGTTCGCGGGCGGGAGCGCAGCGGCCTCCTCGGAGAGCAGCTTCGCGAGCGAAAGCGCCTTGTTCGGATCTTCGGCGACGAGCTTGTCCGCCTTCTGCGCCGCGTACAGCAGGGCGAAGCCGCGGTAGGGCTTGCCGTCCAGCGACCGCAGGGTGGCGGCGAGCTCGTCGGCGCCGGACCGCGCCGCCTTCAGGATCAGCTCGGAGGGCTTCTCGGCGTCCTGCGAGAGGCGGTAGATGTCTTCCACGGAGGGATGCGAGACCGCCTTCACGAAGGGGAGCGTGCGCCCCATGGGCTCGCGGGGCAGGTCGGGCACGAGCTCGCCCTCGAGGATGGCGTCGAAGACGTCGTCTCTCTTCACGGCGTCACCTTCGCCAATCCAGCGCGGATGCGATCCCACAGCGTGAGCCGGACCGGCTGGATGGGGCCGGTCCGGTCGGAGAGGGGCGCGGTCTCCACGCGAATTTCGATCTCTCCCGACTCTGCGAGCCTGAGCTCGCGTATGGCGATCGCCGGGTCGGAATCCCCCACGCTTCGCCTCTCGCGCGCCTGCAGGATGTTGTTGCACTGGTTCAGGAACGCCGCACGCAGGTACGCCTTCGGGTCGCGCACGCGCGGGTTCATCGCGAGCACCTTGAGGAAGACGGTCTGCGCCGCGCGCTCGCAGTCGTCCTGCGAAAGCCCGAAGCGGATCACGCCCGCGGCGATGAGGCGGGGGCGGAACTTCGCGTTCAGCTCTTCCCAGTTCCAGACGGGCCGGGCGGGTGCAGGCACCTCGACCGGCGCAAACCGGGAGCGCTGCTTGAGTACCTCTTCGGGCACGATCTCGTCGAAATTACGGGACATCTATCCTCTTCGAGAAGAGCCCCTATATGCTACGCCCGCATTTCGACCAGGGTCAACCGGAACGTTCGCGTATCGCCACGACAATAAGTACCAGCTAACCCAGTGGTTTGCGAGTCAAACTCGTGCATCCAAAGAGAATGTTTCTCAGAAGGCCAGAACGCGGAGGGGCTCGGAGCCGGGGCGCCGGCGGCGGTCAGGAAGTAAGCTCCGGACGTCATGGAGCGTCCGAAGAGAGATCTTCTTAGAAGGTTGACACCCGCCGTCGCGATCGTCCAGGCGTCTCTCGCGAACCGGACGATCGCCCGCGTCCTTCTCCTCATCGAAGAAATCCTCACTTCTTCTCGTTGCTGCGGGACATGAGGAACCAGGGCCGCCACCACCGCTCCGACCTCAACGACATCGCGCGGCGCGCGATGCGCGAAAAGGGGCTCGATCCCGACTTTCCCAGGGACGCGCTCGAGCAGCTCGAGCGCATCGACGAGCCCGCCCGCGAGAAGAACCCGGTCGTCCGCGACCTGCGCGACCTCCTCTGGGCCTCCATCGACAACGACGACAGCAGGGATCTCGACCAGCTCTCCGTCGCCGAGGAGCTGGGGGGCGGCTCGGTGAAGGTGCTCATCGCGGTCGCGGACGTGGACGCGGTCGTGGAGAAGGGAACTCCGCTGGACGCGCGAGCCGCGCAGAACACGACGTCGGTCTACACGGCCGGCGGCGTCTTCCCGATGCTGCCCGAGAAGCTCTCGACGGACCTCACGTCGTTGAATCAGGACGAGGACCGGCTCGCCGTGGTCGTCGAATACGTCGTGGACGCGGACGGCACGCTCGGCGACTCGAACGTCACGCGCGCCCTCGTGCGCAACAAGGCGAAGCTCGCCTACAACTCGGTGGACGCGTGGCGCGACGGGCGCGGAGAGATTCCACCCGCGATGGCGCGGGTCCCGGGGATCGACGCGCAGATCCGGCTGCAGGAGGACGTCTCGCAGCGCCTCCGCCGCCTGCGCTACGCGCACGGCGCGCTCGACCTCCAGACGATCGAGGCGCGGGCCGTCTTCGACGGCGAGGAGATCCGCGACTTGACGGTGGACGAAGAGAACCAGCCGAAGCAGCTCATCGAGGACTTCATGATCGCGGCGAACACCGTGACGGCCCGCTACCTCGCGGACGGGGGCTTCGCGGCGCTGCGGCGGGTCGTGCGCTCGCCCGAAAGGTGGCAGCGCATCGTCTCGGTCGCCGCCGAGTACGGTTACTCGCTGCCCGGGGAGCCGGATTCGAAGGCGCTGGAGGGATTCCTCGCGGCGCGCCGGAAGGCAGATCCGCTGTGCTTCCCGGACCTCTCCCTCGTCATCGTGAAGCTGATGGGCGCCGGGGAATACGTCGTCGAGCTGCCGGGCAGGGAGCCGATCGGCCACTTCGGGCTCGCCGTCAGGGACTACACGCATTCGACCGCGCCGAACCGCCGGTACCCCGACGTGATCACGCAGCGCCTCCTGAAGGCCGCGCTCGCACGCCGCCCGTCGCCGTATTCCGTCTCGGAGCTGAATGGACTCGCCGTCCATTGCACGGAGCAGGAGGACGCCGCCAACAAGGTCGAGCGCCTCGTGCGCAAGTCCGCGGCCGCGCTGCTCCTCGAGACGCGCATCGGCGAGCGCTTCGACGGAGTCGTGACGGGCGCGTCCGACAAGGGGACGTGGGTGAGGATCTTCAGGCCGCCCGTGGAAGGCAAGGTCGTCCGAGGGGAGGAAGGGCTCGAGGTCGGAAACAAGGTACGCGTGAAGCTCGTCTCGACGAACGTCGAGCGCGGCTTCATCGACTTCGTCAGGGTCTAGGCGGCGGCGCGCCCTCCGGAGGGCCGCGGTCCGGCTCGCGCACGCGCGAGAAGAGGAACGCCGAAGCGAGCCCGAGGGCGAGCATGACGAGCCACAGCGCGCGGCCGCCGGCTTTGTCGAGCAGGGCCGTGCCGAGCGGCTGGCCGACGACGAAGGCGAGGCTGAACGACATCGTGTAGAGGCCCATGTAGGCGCCGCGGCTGCCCGCGGGCGCGACGTCGGCGACGTAGGACGCCATCCCGGGAAGCAGCATCATCTCTCCGAACGTCCAGACGACGACCGTGGCGACGACGGCGGGGAGCGTGCGCGCGAAGGCAAGGGCGCCGAACCCCGCCGCGACGAGGAGCGATCCGAGGACGAGCGTCAACCGGTGGGGCCAGTGCGCGGTCGCGAGGTTGAGCGGCACCTCCAGGAACACGATGAGGAGCGTGTTCACGGTGTGGAGGAGCCCGAAGACCCAGACCGCGATGCCGAGATCGCGCACGAGGTAGAGGGCCATGGAAGACTCGTGCTGGAAGAACACGATCCCCACCGGAACGATGGCGGCGAGGAACAGCACGAAGGCCGGGTCCCTCAGGCCGGCGCGGCGCGGTTCGCTTGGCGTCTCCGGGGCGGAGGCCGACGGCGCGCCCGCTTCTCTCGGGAACAGGGCGAGAAGGACGCCGGCGGCGGCGAGAGACGTCGCGCCGTCGGCGAGAAACAGCGCCGGCCACGAGATCTCCGCGAGAAAGCCGCCGACGGCCGGGCCGATGCTCATGCCGAGGTTCGTCGCGAGGCGCTGGAGCGCGAACGCTCCCCTTCGGCGGTCGGCGACGACCGTGTGCGCGATGACGCTCAAGCTCGCGGGGCGGAAAGCCTCCGCGGAGAACGCGACGAGGATCGTGAGACCGGCGACCGCGAGCGGGCCCCGCGCGAGCGGAAAGAGGAGAAGCAGGGCGCCCGAGACGCCGAGCGAGCCCGACATCAGGCGCATGGGCCCGAACCGGTCCGCGAGCCGGCCGGCGACCGGCGCCGCCAGGAGAGCCCCCGCGCCGAAGAGCGCGAGGACCCCTCCGGCGGCCGCCGGCGTGTAACCGCGCGCGCGCGTGAGGTAGAGGACGAGGAACGGCACGAACATCGTGCCGGAGCGGTTCACGAGCGTGGCGAACGAGAGCACCCAGACCGCGCGCGGAAGGCCCCCGAGGCCGCGCCAGGGATTCATCCCTCGGGTCATAGCACGGAGGCGGCCCCGATCTCCCGGCTCGCGGAATCCGACATCCGCTATCCTGACAGGCCGAATGGAGGCTCTTCGTGCACGTTGAGCTCACCCTCAACGGCGCCGCCCGCGCCTTCGACGTCCCGGACCAGGCGTCCCTCCTGGAGCTCCTCCGCGACGGCGCGGGGATCACGTCGCCGAAGGACGGCTGCTCGCCGCAGGGGCAGTGCGGGGCGTGCCTCGTTCTCGTGGACGGGCATCCGAAAACCGCGTGCGCGATCCCCGCGCGGAACGCCGCGGGAAAGAGGATCCTGACGCTGGAGGGCGTGCCCGAAGAGGAGCGCCGGATCTACGGCGAGGCCTTCGCGCGCACCGCGGGCCTCCAGTGCGGCTTCTGCATCCCGGGCATCGCGCTCCGGATGAAGAGCGTCCTGGACGCGAACGCGGATCCGACGGACGAGGAGATCGAGCGGAAGCTCGACCCGCACCTGTGCCGGTGCACGGGGTACGTCAAGATCGTGGACGCGTTCCACGCCGCCGCCCGCCTGCGCCGCGGCGAGCCGCTCCCGCCGCCGGACGGCTCGGGCCGCGTCGGGACCAGCCTCGACAGGTACGAAGCCGAGGAGCTGACGCTCGGCACGAGGCCCTACGTCGCCGACCTTTCCTTCCCCGGGATGCTGCACGGCGCCGTGACGCTCTCGCCGCACGCGCGTGCGCGCGTGAAGAGGATCGACACGTCGAGGGCGGCGAGTCATCCCGGCGTGATGGCGATCGTCACCGCACGCGACGTGCCTGGCAAGCGCTTCGTCGGCCTGATCCTCGACGACTGGCCGGGCTTCGTGGCCGAGGGCGAGGAAACGCACTACGTCGGCGACGTTCTCGCCGCCGTCGCCGCGGTCGACGCGCGCACAGCCCGCGCGGCGGCGGCGCTCGTGGACGTGGAATACGAAGTGCTTCCGCCCGTGACCGACCCCGAGGAGGCGCTCCGCCGGGGCGCTCCCCACGTGGGAGGAGAGGGCAACCTCCTCTCGCGCTCGGTCGTCAAGACGGGCGACGTCGAGGCCGCGCTCGCAGCGTCCGCGCACGTCGTCGAGGGCACGTGGCAGACGCAGCGGATCGAGCACCTGTACATCGAGCCGGAGGCGTGCCTCGCCGCGCCGGGCGACGTCGCGGAGCAGAACCCGAAGGCCCTCGTGACCCTCTACACGCAGGGCCAGGGCATTTTCGACGACCGGCGGCAGGTGGCCGCGTTCCTGGGCCTGACCGTGGAGGAGGTGCACGTCGTCCTCGTCCCGAACGGCGGCGCCTTCGGCGGCAAGGAGGACATGTCGATCCAGGCGCAGACCGCGCTCCTGGCGCGGGTGACGGGGCGGCCGGTGCGCCTCGTCCTCTCGCGCGAGGAGTCCATGCGCCTCCACCCGAAACGGCATCCCATCCGGATGCACTATCGCGCCGGGTGCGACTCCGAAGGCCGGCTGACCGCGGTCTGGGCCCGGATGATCGGCGATTCGGGAGCCTACGCGTCCGTCGGCATGAAGGTGCTCGAGCGCGCGGCCGGCCACGCCGCGGGTCCGTACCGGTGCTCGAACGTGGATGTCGAGGCGCTGGCCGTCTATACGAACAACCCGCCCTGCGGCGCCATGCGCGGCTTCGGTGCGAACCAGGCCCACTTCGCGATGGAGGGCGCGCTGGACATGCTCGCGGAGAAGGCCGGTCTCGACGGCTGGGAGATCCGGTGGCGAAACGCGCTCGAGGCGGGCGACAACTGGTCGTGCGGCCAGACGCTGGCCGCCTCCGTCGGCCTCAAGAAGTCGCTCCTCGCCGTCAAGGACGTCTGGGAGAAGAACCGAGGGCGCGCGGGCATCGCCTGCGGCATCAAGAACTGCGGCATCGGGAACGGGCTGAAGGAATGGGGACGGGCGCGGCTCGCCGTGGAGAACGACGGCACCGTCACGCTGTACAACGGCTACACCGAGATGGGCCAGGGGCTCCTGACGGTCCTGATCCAGTTCGCC
>DATIFW010000090.1:0-2690 GCA_035455045.1 Thermoanaerobaculia bacterium
CGGCGCGGGGATCGCGCCCTCGTTCGTCAGGCTGGGCCCCTCGTGGGGAAGCTTCAGCGCCTCGAGGAAAGCCGAGACGAGCGCCGCCTGCCGGCGCGTGAGAGCCGCGGAGAGGACGTACAGACCGAGGTCGGACGCGCGCCGGTCGCGCAGCGTGCGCCTCACGTAGGCCAGCCGCGTCTCCTCGGGCAGCTTCGAAAACCGCCTCAGAGGGATCTGCTGGTAGGTGATGACGCCCCCGGCGATCTTCTCGGGCAGCTCGTCGTCTTCGCACGCCGCCGAGACGACGGAGGCCACTTCCGCGCTCGACATCCGGCGAAAAAGCTCGTGCGCCTTCGGGACTTTCATCCGAGGGCGAGGATAACCGACAATGGAGGGCTTGATCGTCCTGCACGGTGCTCCGCACCGATCCGGATTCGCCCTGTGGGCGGAGGGCCTGTTCGCGCCACGCGACGAGCGTGACCGGCATCCGCGCGCCCTCGAGCCTTGCGAGCTCCTGGAAACGCTGAGCGCCGAAGGGCTCGCGTTCCCGTTCTCCTCGCGCACGGAGACGGCCGCGCTCACGCTCGTCGTCCCGGCGGTTCACGGGCGTCCCGTTCCGTCCGCCCCGGCGCTTCGGGAGCCCGCCGACTATGCGCCGCCTTTCTCGGCCGTGCTCAGGACCTACGAAGTTCCCGCGTTCGTGCTGCCCGTGGCGGCCGCCCTCGAGACGCTCCTCGCGCTCCCGGCGGCGCTCCGCGCACGGCCTCTCCCCGTCTCGGCGGGCGACGATCTCGACTACTGGGCGGAGGTGGCGCGCTGGGTGTTCGACCTCCTCCTCCGGCGCCGCATCGCGCCGGGCACGGACGGGACGCGCCCCTGCTGGCGGCCCGTCCTCGACGATCCCCACGAGAGGGAGCGTCTCCGGCGTCTCGCCGAAGCGATGCCGCCGGTGTCGCGCGCTCTGCTGCCGCCGGGCGTACGCCTGGGGTCCGACGGGGCGCTCCCGGCCGCGCGGGGACTGCTCCTCGCGTTCCTCGACGAGGCCGTGGACGCGGCCTCGCGCGACGTCCTGAGGGACGTCCTTCCGGCCGAGCGCCGGCGCGCGGGCGACACTCCCGAGGCCGAGGTCATCGCCGCGCTCGCCGCTCCTGCGACCCGCGCGCTGGAGCCCGGCGTGCTTTCGCGCCTGACCGAATGGAGTCTCCCCCTTCTGGATCCCCTGCCCGAGAGCCTGCTGCGCCTTGGAATCCGCGTCGTGCCGCCCTCCGAGGCGGGCGGCCCGTTCTCGCTCGCATACGTCCTCGAATCCGGAGAGAGCCCCGAGGTTTCTCTCCCCGCCGAGGAGATCTGGGCCACGACGGAGGGGTCCGTGCGCAGGCGCGGGCGCCTGTTCACGAACCCGCAGGACACTCTGCTCGCGCGGCTCGGAACGGCCGCCGCGCTCTCCCGCCCCGTCGCGCGGAGTCTCGAGGAGCGGCACCCGACTGGCGTCATCCTGTCACCGGACGATGCGTGGCGCTTCCTCTCCGAGGAGGCGCCGCTTCTCGGGGAGGCCGGGATCGCCGTCCGCCTGCCGGGCGGGGGCAGCCTTGCGCGCGTCGCGCTCAAGCTCGTCGCGCGCGCGCCGGGAGCGGGCGAGTCCGACCCATCCGTCGTGCGCTTCGGCCTCGACGCCCTCGTCGACTTCGATTGGCGCGTGGCCGTGGGCGACGCGCTCCTCTCTCCCCACGAGTTCGAGGAGCTGGCCGCCCGGCAGATTCCCCTCGTCGAGATCCGGGGAGAGTGGGTCCTTCTCGACAAGGAGAATCTCGAGAAGGCGCGGCGCCTCCTCGACCGCAGACCAGGCGGCCGCACGACGCTCGGCGAGCTGCTACGCCTCGCAGGCGGGCTCGACGGCGAGCGCGACGACGTCCTCGTCGACGCCGTGGGAGGCGAGGGGTGGGTCGGGCGTCTCCTCGATCCGGAGACCGCGCGGCGCGAGATCGCCGGCTTCACTCCGCCGCGCGGTCTGACGGGCACCTTGCGCCCTTACCAGATGCGCGGCGTCGGATGGCTGCGTTTCCTTCTCTCGCGCGGGCTCGGGGCCTGTCTCGCCGACGACATGGGGCTCGGCAAGACGATCCAGTTCCTCGCGGCGCTTCTCGCCGCGCGCGACGCCGGAGAGCGCATCGGCCCGTCCCTTCTCGTCTGTCCGACCTCCGTCGCCGAGAACTGGGTCCGGGAGGCCGAGCGGTTCGCCCCGCAGCTTCGCGTCGTCGTGCATCACGGCGCGGGGCGTGCGAGCGGGGAGGCGTTTTCGCGGCTCCTCAGGGAGGTGGACCTCCTCGTCACGACGTACGCCCTCGTGCACCGGGACCGCGCCCTCCTGTCGGGCGTCACGTGGGAATACCTCGCGCTGGACGAGGCGCAGAACGTCAAGAACCCCTCCGCCGCGCAGTCGCGCGCCGCGCGCTCCCTGCACGCGCACCGACGCGCAGCGCTGACCGGCACGCCCGTCGAGAACCGCCTCGCCGAGTTGAAGTCCATCTTCGACTTCCTCAATCCCGGCCTTCTCGGTACGGACGACGCCTTCCGGCGCAGCTTCGCGATCCCGATCGAGCGGCACAACGACCCCGCCGCTTCCGCGCGTCTGCGCCACGTGACGGGCCCGTTCCTTCTGCGCCGGGCCAAGACCGACCCGGGTGTCGTTCCCGACCTCCCGGAGAAGA
>DATIFW010000091.1:0-14343 GCA_035455045.1 Thermoanaerobaculia bacterium
GACGCGGTGCATCCCGGCTACGGCTTCCTCGCGGAGAACGCGCATTTCGCGGAGATCCTCGAGGAGGTCGGGTTGAAGTGGATCGGACCCTCGCCGGACGCGATCCGGCGGATGGGCGACAAGGCGGTCGCGAAGGAGACCGTCCGGAAGGCGGGAGTGCCGACGATCCCCGGCAGCCCCGGCCCGCTCGATTCCATCGAGGACGCGTTGAACGTCGCGACCCGGATCGGATACCCCGTGCTCCTGAAGGCGGTCGCCGGCGGGGGAGGCCGCGGCATGCGTGTGGCGCGCTCGGACAAGGAGCTCGCGGCCGGGTTCGAGCTCGCGAGGACGGAGGCCGAGCGCGCCTTCGGCAACGGGAGCGTCTATCTCGAGAAGTACCTCGCCGAGCCGCGGCACGTCGAGCTCCAGGTTTTCGGGGACCAGTCCGGGCGCGTCGTCCACCTCGGGGAGCGCGAGTGCTCGCTCCAGAGACGCCATCAGAAGGTCCTCGAGGAATCTCCGTCGCCGGCGCTGTCCGACGCCCTGCGCGCGAAAATGGGGGCCGCGGCCGTCGCCGTGGCGAAGGCGGTCGACTACGTGGGGGCCGGCACCGTGGAGTTCCTCGTGGAGGACGGCTCCTTCTACTTCATGGAAATGAACACACGCATCCAGGTCGAGCACCCGGTGACCGAGATGGTGACCGGCTTCGACCTCGTGAAGGAGCAGATCCGGGTCGCCGCGGGCGAGCCTCTGTCGTTCGGGCCGACTCCGCCCGGCGACGGCCTCGGGTGGCGCCCGCAGGGGCACGCGATCGAGTTTCGCGTCAATGCCGAGGACCCGGTCACATTCGCTCCCTCGCCCGGCACGATCACGACGCTTCACCTGCCGGGCGGGCCCGGAGTGCGCGTGGACACGGCGGCCTATTCCGGCTGGAAGATTCCGCCGTATTACGACTCGCTCATCGCGAAGCTCATCGTGCACGGGCGCGACCGCGACGAAGCGCTCAGTCGCGGCAAGCGCGCGCTGGAGCTGTTCATCGTGGAGGGCGTGAAGACCACGATCCCGCTCCACCTGAAGCTCCTCGACGATCCGGACGTGCGCAGCGGCCGCGTCTCCACGAAGTGGCTCGAGCGGTGGCTCAAGAACGCCCCGCCTCTCTGACGGGTCGCGTAGAGGGTCCCGGCTCCGGCGGGCCGGGCCGGGTGTACCTCGTCGGCTTCATGGGAAGCGGAAAGACGACGACCGGGCGGATTCTCGCGGATCGCTGGAAGGTGCCTTTCGTCGACCTCGACCTCGCGTTCGAGTCGATGTCCGGTCGGACGATCCGCGAGACGTTCGAGACGCACGGGGAAGCCTATTTCCGGGAACGGGAATCGGAGCTCCTGCGCGGGACGGCCACGCTCGCGCGGGCCGTGGTCGCCCTCGGAGGAGGAACCTTCACGTTTCCCGAGAACGTCCGGTTCGTGAAAGAGCACGGCGCCTCGGTGTTCCTCGACCCGCCCTTCGACGTGCTTGCGGAACGGCTCGCCGGGAAGGCTGCCGATCGCCCGCTGTTCGGCTCGCTCGAGTCGGCCCGAAAGCTCTGGGAAGCACGGCGCCCGTTCTATAAAATGGCGGACTGGACCCTGGACGTGGATCACGAGACGACTCCTGGCGAGGTCGCCGGCCGGCTGGCCCGCCTGCTCCACCCGGGGAACGCCGGGAACTGCTGACGTGCGCTACCTCATCCTGTCCGACCTGCATTCGAACGACGAGGCGTTGACCGCCGTCCTGCGCCGCGTGAAACGCAAGACGTTCGACCGAGTCGTGTGCCTGGGCGACTTCGTCGGCTATGCCGCCGACCCGAACAAGGTGCTGGACCGCTTCCGGAAGCTGCGCCGGACGACGATCTCGGTACGCGGGAATCACGACAAGGTCGTCGCCGGCCTCGAGGAGGGGCTGTTGTTCAACCCGCCCGCGCTCGAGGCCGTGCGGTGGACGGTGGACCGCCTCTCGACGCAAAACATGGAGTTCCTGAAGAAGCTCCCGCTCGGGCCCGAGATCGTGGATGGGCGCTTCGTCGTGTGCCACGGCTCGCCGCTGGACGAAGATGCCTACATCTTCTCGGACTTCGACGCGTCGTTGAATTTCGTCCAGATGCACCGCTTCGCCGAGGGCATCGACCTCTGCTTCTTCGGCCACAGCCACATTCCCTCGATCTTCACTCTGGAGCCAGGGGGGATTCGCGTGGAAGCCGTGCGCGAGGCCCGCCTGAAGCTGCGTCTCGAGCCCGGGAAGCGCTACCTCGTGAATCCGGGCTCGGTCGGCCAGCCGAGGGACCGGAATCCTCGTGCCGCGTACGCCATCTACGATGCGAGCGCCCGCGTCGTGCACTTCGACCGCGTGCCGTACGACGTGGGCGCCACGCGCCGGAAAATCCAGCGCGCGGGGCTGCCCGCCGTGCTCGGCGACCGGCTCGTCATCGGGCTCTGACTCCGCGGGCGGCCGGCGATGCGCACCTTCCGCCGTCATGCACTCGTCGTCCTCGTCGCGGCCGTCGCCCTGGCGGGCTGTCTCACGTTCGGCGCCGAGAAGGGCCCGCCGAAGGGCACGTACCGCGAGCGCCTCATCGGGTTCGCGCGGCTTCTCAGGATGGAGGACCGCAAGGAGTACGATCCTCTCCTCGCGGGCCGCACCGCCGCCTCGCCCGATTCCTGGCTGCGGGCGAAGACCGCGCTCGCGGTGTCCCGCCTGAAGGATCCGGACGCGGCCGTCTACCTGCCCGTGCTCCTGAAGGACGCCGAGGCCTTCGTGCGGCGCGCCGCCACGTTCGGGGCCGGTCTCTCGGGTGACGCGCGTCTTCTGCGTTTCCTCGTCGCGGCGCTCGGGGATTCCGACGCGGAGACCGCCGCGAACGCCGCCGAGGCGCTCGGAAAGATCGGCGGAAAAGACGCGACGGACGCCCTCCTCGGCGCTCTCGCGAAGCCGGCGGGTCCAAGGCCAGCGTGCGCTCTCGCGCTTTTTCGGAAACCCGAGGCGAGGACGGTGACGGCGCTTCTCGGGGCTTTCGGAGAAGAGAATCTTGCTCCCGACCTCAGGCGAGCGATCGTCTATTCCCTGTCGCGCAAGCCGCAGCCGGAGGCGGCGCCCGCGCTTCGCGCGGTGGTGAGAAGGGGAAATGAGAATCCTGATGTGCCTTCGAACGAGGAAGTCGCGTGGGCGGCGCGGGGCCTCGGGCTCCTCGAAGACGAAGAGAGCACGGGAGACCTCATTCGCCTCGCAGCAAGCCGCGACATTTCGGTCTCCGTGCAGGCCTTGGGCGCGCTGGATTCCCTTTCTAAGAAAAGCGCCATTTTCCGAAGCGAGGACCTGACTCGAAGGGCACTCGCCGTCGCAGTCGCCCGCGCGAACGACGCGCTGCCGGGAGTCGCGGTGGCAGCCCTCCGCCTCCTCGGCTCGTTGCCCGAAAGCGCCGAAGCTCGAGCCGTGCTCGAGGAGAACCTGCTTAGAAAGGGGTGGAGAGGGCAGACGGCTCTCGTCTCTCTCGTACGCCTCGATGCGGCGCGGGCGCCGGAAGCTGCGGCGAAAAGACTGGACGCGGCGTCCGCGAGCGATTCTCTCGAGCTGAGGCTCGGGGCCGCGCAAGCACTGGAATTCCTGGGAGGGGAGAGCGCTCTGAAGGAGCGGGTGGCCGCGGCCCTCCATTCCGACCGTGCCGCGCGAATTCGGGCTGCAGTCCTCTCTTCCCTTTCTAAGCAGAATTCTCCGAAGCGTTCCGCGTATCTTCTGGCCGGCCTGATCGACCGCGACGCCGCGGTGCGAGACGTGGCGCTCGACGCGGCCGCACCGCTCCTCGAAAAGGGAAGCGCAGACCTCAAGCGCGCATGGTCCGCGGCGTTCGATCGCGCATTCGAGTCGGGAGAGCCGGATTTCACGGTCGGCGCCCTCGATGCCGCGGTGGCGCGAGGCGAGGCCGGGCGCGCCCTCGTGGCCGCGCACGCGAACGACGCCGACGCCGTCACGCGCGAGAAGGCCCGGCGGCTTCTCGTCGAGAAATACGGGGCCACCGTGGGGTCGTTTCGCCCGATCCCGGTCGCGACACGGCTCTCGACGGAGGACTACGAGCGCGTCGCGCGCGCGGCGAACGAGTCGTTTCTCGAAGCGGAGATCGCCACGGCGCGCGGCTCGTTCCGGATTCAGCTTCTCGCCGAGGACGCCCCGCTCACGGTCGAGAGTTTTCGTGCGCTCGCCGGGAGGCGCTTCTTCGACGGGATGGCGATTCACCGCGTCGTGCCGGACTTCGTCGTGCAGACCGGCGACCCGCGTGGAGACGGGAGCGGGGGGCCCGGTTACGCGATCCGCGACGAGATCAACCCGAACCGGTACGCACGCGGTGCCGTCGGGATGGCTCTCTCCGGCGCCGATACGGGCGGCTCGCAATGGTTCGTCGCGCTATCCCCGCAGCTCCACCTCGACGGCGGCTACGCCGTGTTCGGTCGCGTCCTCGACGGGTGGGACGTTCTCGACCGCATCGAGCAGGACGACCCCCTCGTCTCCGTGCGTGTGACCTCTCGCCCGCGCGAGGGCCGGCCGCCCGGAGCGGCGCCGTGAGATTCGCCCTCGGCCGGAGTCTGCAACTCGTCGGCCTCGTTCTCGTCGGTCTCGGCCTCACGATCGGGCTTCTGAGGAACGATCTCCGCTACGAGGAACGGATGTTCTTCGCAGGCGGTGCCGTCTTCTTCACGGGCTGGCTCCTCGTGCGCCCGTTCAAGGCGCCATGAGGGTGTTCGTCGGCCAGCCTCTCGTCGAGCCCTCGACGACGGAGCTCCTCGCGGGCCATACGCTCGTCACGGGCGGCGGGAACCTCCCGCGCTCCGAGTGGACGCTTCTCCGAGACGCCGACGCGCTCCTGCCGACCCCGCGTGAGCGGATCACGGCCGAGGTGCTCGCCGCTGCGCCGCAGCTGCGGATCGTCGCGAGTCACTCCGTCGGCGTCGATCACATCGACCTCGCAGCCTGCCGGAGGCGGGGGATCCTCGTCACGAATACGCCCGACGTCCTGACGGACGCCACTGCGGATCTCACATGGGCGCTGATCCTCGCGGTGGCGCGGCGGATTCGCGAAGGCGAGGCGCTCGCGCGCTCGGGGACGTGGGACGGCTGGAAGCCGCAGGAGCTCCTCGGGATCTCGCTCTCGGGGCGAACGCTGGGGATCTACGGCATGGGCCGCATCGGGCGGGCCGTCGCGCGCCGCGGCGAGGCGTTCGGAATGAATGTGCTTTCGTTCGAGAAGGGCGGGACAGAAGAGGAACTCGGGGAATTCCTTTGGAAGGTCGATGTCCTGTCGATCCATGCGCCTTTGACCGAGGAGACCCGCGGAAGATTCGGAGATAAAGAGTTTCTGCGAATGAAAGAGGGGGCCATTCTCATCAACACCGCGCGCGGCCCGATCGTGGACGAAGAGGCCCTGGTCGCCGCCCTATCCTCGAGGCATCTTCTGGGCGCAGGTCTCGACGTCTACGAGAGGGAACCGCAGATCCATCCGGGGCTGGTGTCGCTTCCGAACGTCGTCCTCCTCCCGCACCTCGGCTCGGCCACCTTCGAGACACGCCTCGCGATGGCGCGCCTCGCGTGCGAGGAGATCGCGCGCTTCGCGCGCGGCCACCCGCCGCTGCATCCGGTGCTCTAAAACCGACGTTCGAAGAGCACCAAATTCGTTTGCTTAGAAGGTCCCGTGCCGGTTGCCAGGCCGAAGCTTCGCTCGCCAGCGCCTCGCTCATTCACCCTTCCAAGAAAATCTTGCTAGAGGTCACCCGATTGAGATGTCTCGCCTTTCGAGCGATCGTCCGGCCAGCATCAGCGGTGTGATCGCGGCTCCCGCCGCGAGGAGAAGAAAGCCCGCCATAAGCGGCCAGGGCTCTATTCGGATTCTCAGAAGTGTTCCGAGCAGCGTCTGCAGCTCCGCAGAAACGACGAGCGTCGACAACAGCGAGAGTCCCGTCGAGAGGACGAGCGCGAAGAGCCCTCCCGTGGAGAGCGCCACGCTCACCGCGTTCGGCGCGTCGTAGCGCGGGAACAGGGCGCCGAGGCCGACGTGGAGCGCCGGGATCACGAGGCCCCCCGCGAGCGCCGCGACGAGCGCGAACGCGGACGTCATCCGCTCGGGCCGGAGGACGAGCAGGCTCGCCCCGGTCAGGGCGAGGGCCACGCCCGCCGCCGGGAGGGCACGCACCTCCCATCGGACGAGGAGCTGGCGTCGCGGGTCGAGGGGCAGCGTCCGGAGGACGAGCGCCGCGCGGCCGTCGGAGGAGACCGACGGGTAGGCGAAGCGCAGGGACAGCGCCGAGACGAGGAAGAGCGAGAGGCCGGTCTGCAAGCCCGCGACGAGGTCGCGTTGGGCCGCGTCCGCCGCGGGCAGGAGCCGGACGTTCATCAGGTCGAGGAGAAACACGGCCGCCAGAGATCCGAGCTGCGCCGGAGTCGAGGCATCGCGAAGGAGGCTCGCCGCCTCGGAGCGGAAGAGCACCCCGCCGAGCGAGCGGACCTCGGGGCCGCGGTGCGCTCGGCCGGCCGGCGCCGCGGATCCCGGCCACGATTCCTGAAGCACGTGGAGATGAAGACGCCACAGAGCTGCCGGAACGAGGAAGAAGCCGGCCAGGCCGGCGAAGAGCAGCGCGGCGCCAGGAGCGAGGCCGCCCGGGTCGCCGAGAAGGCCCCGCGTCGCGGCGCGTGCGGCCCACGCGGCCGGGTCGAGCCCCGGCGAAGCCGGATGTACGACGCCGAGACGCGTCACGACGGAGAGAGCCTCGACCGGATCGAGGAGGCGCTCCGGACGGGCGGCGCGGAACCCGACGAGAGCCACCGCGAGGCCGGTCGCCGACAGGAAGGCGGCGAGAAGGCGCGCGCGTCTTGGCGGCACGAGGCGCACGAGAAGAAGAGCCGCGGCGAGGCCGGCGGCGCCCGCGAGGAGCAACACGCCGGCGAGGGGCACCGCCCCCGCGGCGAAGCCGAGAACGGGCCGGCTGCTGGCGAAGGCGGCGACGAGAAGGGCGGGAATGGAAAGGAGAAGCGTCGGAGCGGAAGCCAGGGCGAGCGTGAGGAAGGCCTGCCTCAGCACGAGACGCCGGTGGGCGAAGGGAAGGACGCACAGGGCGCCGAGCTCGTCCGAGAGGAAGAGGGTGGAGATCGCCGTCGTGAGCGATCCCAGAAATCCGAGGGCGAGGGCGGCCGCGAAGGCGAACCCGAGAAGGCGTTCGAGGAGGAATGCGGGCCGCAGCTCGGGCAGCTCGCCGAGCGCGGCGCGCGAGGCCCGAAGGGCGCCCTCGAGTCCGGCCGTCTCGAGGCCGGCGAACGCGAGAAGAGCGAGGAGCCCCGCGATGACGGCGAGGCGTCCGCGGGCGTCCCCCGCCAGGATCGTCCGTCCCATGGCCCGGGCGGAATTCGAGCGGAAGACCGCGTTCACGGCTTCTGGGGCCCTCTCGCGAGGTCGAAAAAAACGTCCGAGAGCGCCCCTCCCCGGCCCGAGGCGGTCTCGAGGTTCCGGGGCGAGCCGCACGCGACGAGCCTCCCTTCGACGAGGAGGCCGGCGGTGGTCGCGATCTCCTCGGCGAGCGCGAGCTGATGAGTCGTGAGGAGGACCGCTGCCCCCCCGGCCGCGTGGGCGCGCAGCCGTTCGGAGAGCCGGCGCTGAGCGAGAGGGTCGAGGCCGACCATGGGCTCGTCGAGAACGAGGACCGACGGATCGTGCAGAAAAGCCTGGGCGAGTGCGACGCGCTGCCGCGTGCCGTGTGACAGGGTCTCGTTGCGTTCGGAGGAGACTTCCGCAACGTCGAACGCGTCGAGCTCCGCGTCGATGCGCCTCTCGAGCTGTGCTCCGCGGCCCCCGAACGCAGCGCCCACGAAGCGCAGGGTCTCCCGCGGAGTCCACTTCGGCCAGAGATAGGGGCGGTCCGGCACGAAGCCCAGCCGCGCCTTGGCCGCGACGGGATCACGTGCCACGTCGATCCCGCACACGAACATTCTCCCCGCGGTCGGAGCGAGGAGGCCGGTCAAGAGGCCGATCGCCGTGGTCTTTCCGGCGCCGTTCGGGCCTACGAGCGCGAAGACCGTGCCCGTCGGCACGTCGAGCGTCAGGCACGCGAGCGCCGTCTTTCGTCCGTAGGTCTTGGTCGCCCCGTCGAAACGGATCGACGGGATGGCGGTCCGGTCAGGCGTAGAGACCACGCACCTGCATGTCGTAGGCGACGCGCTGGATCGCGACCATGTAGGCCGCGATGCGATAGGAGACGCCGTGGGTGGCGGCCATGTCGCGCACGTCGCCGAAGGACTGCACCATCATCTCCTCGAGGCGCTCGTTGACTTCCTGCTCGCGCCAGAAGAATCCCATCCGGTCCTGCACCCACTCGAAGTAGGACACGGTGACGCCCCCGCCGTTCGCGAGGATGTCCGGGATGACGACGACGCCCTTCTTCTGGAGGACCTCGTCGGCGTCGTGGGTCGTGGGCCCGTTTGCGCCCTCGACGATGATCTTCGCGCGGATGTCCTTGGCGTTCTCGGTCGTGATCTGGTTCTCGAGAGCCGCCGGGACGAGGATGTCGCAATCGAGGGTGAGGAGGTCGCTCGCGTCCAGAGGCGTGCTCCCCGGGAAGCCGACGACCGACTTCTTTTTCGCGACGTATTCGAGGAGCGCGGGAACGTCGAGTCCGGCCTTGTTCTGAATGGCGCCGCTCACGTCGGAGACGGCGATGACCTTCGCGCCCTGCAGGAAGAACATCTTCGCCGAGATCGACCCGACGTTCCCGAAGCCCTGCACGGCGATTCGCGCGCCCTTGAGCGGCACGCCATGGGCTTTTCCGGCTTCACGGCCCGCGATCATCACGCCCCGCCCCGTGGCCTCGACGCGTCCGCGCGACCCGCCGATCGTGATCGGCTTCCCGGTGACGACGCTCGTGACCGTGTGGCGCATGTGCATGGAGTACGTGTCCATGAGCCACGCCATCGTCTGGGAGTCCGTGCCGACGTCGGGGGCGGGAACGTCCTTCTCCGGCCCGAGGACGTCCATGAGCTCGGCGGTGTAGCGGCGCGTGATGCGCTCGAGCTCGCCGCGCGAGAGCTTGCCCGGGTCGCAGATGACCCCGCCCTTGCCGCCTCCGAACGGGATGTTCATCACGGCGCACTTCCACGTCATCCACGAGGCGAGCGCGCGCACTTCGTCGAGGGAGACTCCAGGGTCGTAGCGGATTCCCCCTTTCGCGGGCCCGCGGGCGATGTTGTGATGCACCCGGTATCCGATGAAGAGCTCGATTCGTCCGTCGTCCATGATGACGGGGATCGACACCTTCACTTCCTTGATGGGCTCGCGAAGCACCTTGCAGAGTCCGGCATCGAGCTTCAGGAGACGGGCGGCCTGGTCGAAGCGCGACGCCATCTCCTCGAACGGGTTGATCGCCGCGCCGCGGGCGGGGCGGTGCAGGACGCCCGAAGTGGATTCGGGGTTGAAAGTCACGGAACCTCCTTGGAAGGCGACTGGCCGGCTGCGCATTCTATCTGCCCGACGGTATGACACCATCTCGTCATGTCGGCCCCAGATACGCGCGAGGACGCGGAGCTCGTCAGGCTCGTCCTCGCGGGCGACACGGAACTCTATGCGGTCCTCGTGAACCGCTATCGCACGCGCGTTTCGCGTTACGTAGAGCGCTTCACGTACGACGTCGAGGATGCCCGCGACGTCACGCAGGAGGTTTTCATCAAAGTGTACGGCGCGCTCGACTCGTTCGACCCGCATTTCAAGTTTTCCACCTGGTTGTTCCGGATCGCTGGAAACGCGGCGATCGATCACCTGCGGCGGAGGCGCGTCCGCGCCCTGCCGCTCGAGCTCCCGTCCGGAGAGAACGGCGAGACACGCGCCGTGGATCCGCCCGAGACGCGGCCGAATCCCCACGAGGAGCTCAGCCGCCGGAGGCTGCGCGAGGCCCTCTCGGCGGCCATTGATCGTCTACCCGACGATTACCGCGAGCTCATCAGCCTTCGCCACTACGGCGAGATGCCTTACGAGGAGATCGCCGAGCTCAAGGGGATGCCCCTCGGCACGGTCAAGAACAAGCTGTTTCGGGCGCGGCAGGCCTTGCGAGATCTTTTGCCCAAGGACATCGTATAGAGAAGCGAGATGAACGAGAGCAGCCCTGCCAGCGCTCCGGACGTCCTGCCGCCCTCCCCGGAGGAGCTGGAGCGGGATCTCCGCATGGAACTCATTCTGGATGAGTGTGTTACGGAGTTACCGGCCGCTCCATTCGAGGCGGAGCTCACGGCCCGGGTCATGGCGGCGCGTCCTTTCGCCGCCTGGGAGGTGCGCCGGGCGCGGGCGTGGCGCATTCCGGCCGTAGGGGCGGCGGCCCTCCTCGTGGCCAGTCTCGCGATCTTCCTGGCTCCGCTCTGGTCGCTCGGGCCCGGCACGGCGTTCGAGACGTGGGCGCGCGTGATGGCGGCGGGAACGGCGGGCGGCCTCCCGGCGCTTCTCGCGGGCTTGCCCGCTCTCGCGAGCGCGCTCGCGGCAGCTCTCGCCGGCGCGCCGGGCACGCGGCCGGCCGTCGGGGGAGCCCTGCTCGCGTCCGGGACCGTATTCGCGCTCCTCGCGCGGCGGCTGGCTCGACGTCCTTCGCGCCTCCTCGCCGGCGCTCGCCGCGGCTGACGCGAGGGGCGCGTGAGCCGCTCGACGCGCTTGACGAGGAGCCGGGCGAGTCTGGCTCTTCTCTTGATTCTGATCGTCGCTCCGGCAGTCGCGTGGCGCGCGGAGGCCGAAGAAAGCTCGTTGTCCATTCCGAAGGGCGCGGTCCGCGCCGGGGATGTCGTGATTCTCGGAAGGCAGTTTTTCTTAGAAGGTGAGTTGGAAGGGAGCGCTGTCCTCGTCGGAGGGGGCACGGCGGTCGTGTCGGGCCGCATTCATCGCGATCTCATCCTCCTCGGCGCGAACGCGACCATACGCCGAGGCGCGCGCATCGACGGCGACGTGCTCGCGGTCGGCGGCTCTCTCACCTTCGGAGAAATCCCCCCGTCGCTCTCTTCGGACCCGACACGTGCCTCGCCTCTGGGTTCGAGGACTGGCGTCTCGCATCCGCAGGTCGGCGGCCGCATTCGGTCGATCACCGCTCTCGAGGCGGCCGTCGTCTCCGAGCTCGAGACGTCCCCGCTGACGTCCGGCAAGGCCTCGCCGCTCGTTCTCTCCTTCCGGCTGTTTCTCCTTTTCTGCTGGCTCGTCGTCTCCGTCGGACTTCTCTTTCTCGTGCCTCGTCCCGTGCTCCGGGCGGCGGACGACATCCGCGGCCGCCTCGCGTTTCTCGCTGCACTCGGCGCGACCACCGTCCTGACCGCGGTTTTTCTCGCGGCGTTTGCGCTGTCGGTCTTGCCGGCCCGGCTCGCGCTCGCGATCGGCATCGCGCTGCTCGGCGCGCTCGCCGCGGCGAAAATCTTCGGTCTCGTGGCGCTCTTCGTCGTCGCGGGACGCCGCGCGACGCGCGGGGCCGTGCGAGGAGATCTCCTGTTCGGCGACCCGGCGGCGCTCGCGCTCGGCCTCCTCCTCCTCGGCCTCGCCTCGCTCGTGCCGGTCGCAGGTCCTCTCCTCTGGGGCTTCGCGTCGCTCGTGGGAATCGGCGTCTCGCTCGCAGCCGCCGCCTCGCGCGAACCGCGCCTCGCGCTCGCCGCCTCCTGATAGGCTCGGGCGAAGAGCCCTCGAAAAGGGCCACGAAGGAGAGCGAGATCCGATGACACAGGAAAAGATCGGCGTCGTGGGCGCCGGGCAGATGGGCGCAGGCATCGCGCACGTGGCGGCGCTCGCCGGGAAAAAGGTCGTGCTCGTCGACGTGACGCCCGACCTCGCGGGAAAAGGGCTCAAGGGGATCGAGAAGAACCTCTCGCGCCAGGTCGAGAAAGGCAAGGTCGCGGCTTCCGACCGCGACGCGGCGCTCTCACGCATCGTCGCGACGGCAGACCTCTCGCGGCTCGCCGAGACCGGCCTCGTCGTCGAGGCGATTGTCGAGAACGAGGCCGTCAAGAGAGACCTTTTCGCCCGGCTCGACGCGCTGGTTCCGCCCCTCACGATCCTCGCGACGAATACGTCGTCCATCTCGATCACGCGTCTCGCGGCCGGTACGAAGCGGCCGGAGCGCTTCATCGGAATGCACTTCATGAATCCGGTGCCCGTCATGGCGCTCGTCGAGGTGATTCGCGGGATCGCGACCTCGGACGAGACGGCGGACGCCGTGATCGCCCTTGCAAAGGAGCTGGGGAAAACCCCGCTCTTGTGCCGCGATTTTCCCGGCTTCGTCGCGAACCGCATCCTCATGCCGATGTTGAACGAGGCGTTTTTCGCCGTGCACGAAGGCGTCGCGACGCCCGAGGCGGTGGACGGGATCATGAAGCTCGGCATGAACCACCCGATGGGGCCGCTCGTGCTCGCGGACTTCATCGGCCTCGACACGTGCCTCGCGATTCTGCGAGTTCTTCATCAGGGGCTCGGCGACGACAAGTACCGTCCGTGCCCTCTCCTCGTGCAGATGGTCGACGCGGGCTGGCACGGCCGCAAGACGGGTCGCGGCTTCTACCGCTACGCCGGGCCGGGAGGCGAGAGGCTTTCGTGATCTGCCAGGTCTGCGGGGCGACGAACGAGCTCGACCGCGAGTACTGCATCAAGTGCCAGAGCAAGCTCCTCGTCGTCTCGGGAGCCTCCGAGGCGTACGAGGAGGGAACGACCCAGGAAGAAGGCGTCTCGATGGACGAGCACCTCCTCGAGCGCGTCAGCATTCTCGAGGAGATCGTCAAGCGCAGCGCCGAGACGCTGAAGATGCTCCTCGACGCCCTGAACCGGCAGGAGAAGAACGGCTTCGTCGCCCAGACCGGGCTCCTGGCTCTCAAGGACCTCCTCGAACGGAAGGGCCTGCTCGTAGAAGAGGAGCTGCTCGACCTCTGGGAAACGCGCGTCGACCACCACATGACCGCGATGGAGAAGCGCGAGCGCTTCCTCGAGCGCAAGGAGCGGATGCTCGGCGGCTTCTCGGGAGACCGGCGGGAGCGCTTCAAGGGGCTCCTCTCGGATGCCGAGTTCGCCTTCTACGCGCTCGACCCGGACAAGGCCGTGAAGGTGCTCGAGGAGGCGTACCGGCTGGACAAAGGGAACGCCGACCTCGCGTTCTTCCTGGGCGAGACGTACTTCAACGAGGGCGAGACCGACCGCGCGGCGGCGATGCTCCACGCCGTCCTCGCGAAGGAGCCGAAGCATTTCGACGCGCTCGTTTACGTGGGCGTCCTCGAGAACGAGGCCGGCCGGACGGACCGCGCGCTCGAGGTTCTGAAGGAGGCGGTCGCCGTCAGACCCGATGCCTTCCTGCCTCACTTCACGCTCGGAGCGCTCTACGCGCTCGGGGGCCAGCTCGCGCGGGCGGAGACTTTCCTGAAGAAGGCGGTCACGCTCGACGAGAACGCACAGGCTTTTTCGCTCCTCGGCACGATCGCGTACGAGCGCGGCCGGCTCACCGAGGCGATCGAGGCGTTCCAGAAAGCCGTCCGCCTGGATCCCGACGACGAGGACGCGCTGTACCAGCTCGGCCTCTGCTATCTCGATCGCGGGTGGACACAGAAGGCCGCCGAGCGGTTCCAGTCGGCGCTCGAGCTGAACCCGAACCGCATCGAATACCAGGAGGCCTCGAAGCTTCTCGCGCCGTCCGGCGCGCGCGCTCTCCCGAAGGTGACGGGCGAGGCGGCGCAGCTCGCCCGCAGGGCCGAGGCGGCCGCGGCGCGCGACCCGCAGAAGGCGATGGCGCTCTACCGCCGCGCGCTGAAGCTCGACCCGGAAAACCCCACGCTTCTCATCGCGCACGCGCTCCTCTGCTCGGCCGTGGGCAAGACTTCCGACGCGGTCGCCACGACGCGACGCGTCCTCTCCCGCGCGCCGGGCGAGATGGTCGCCGCCGCCGCGTACACGACGCTCCTCGAGGCGCTCAAGGCCGAAGGCAAGTTCCGCGAGGGGAGCCGCGTCGCCGAGGAGATGCTCGGGGCCGTGAAATCCAACTATGCGCGCTCGATCGCGTACTTCCAGCGGGCCACCGCTCTCGCCGAGATGGGGGAGGACCTCGACGCGGCGCTCGAGCTCGCGGACCTCTCGCTCAAGCTCTCGCCGAAGGAGATGCGGCAGTTCCCGCTCGCGGCGAAGGGCTGGGTCCACTACAAGAGGCGCGAGTACGACCGCGCCGTGGAGTGCCTGCGCCGCGCGACGGACCTCGGCGAGACGCCGACCTCTCTCACGCATCTCGGCCTCGCATACCTCGCGCTCGGGGACGCGCGCGCCGCCCGGCAGGCGTTCGGGCGGGCGAAGCGGCGCGACACGCGCGTCTC
>DATIFW010000092.1:0-5888 GCA_035455045.1 Thermoanaerobaculia bacterium
CGGGCGCGCGAGGAGCGCAGCCGTGATCACGACGCCCGCCGCCGGCAGCAGGACGCGGCCCGCGAGCGCCCGGGCCGACGCGGCGAATCCGGCCGGACGCGTCCCGAGCCAGAGAACTCCCGGCAGGAAGAGGAGAAGGCACGCGTAGACGGGCGTCGACCACCCGTTCGTGATCTGGAGCGCGGCGAAGAAGAGCCCGGCGAGTCCGACGAGCGCGATCGCATGACGGGAAGCGAAAGGAGCCAGCCGGTCGCGTGTGACGAAAAGGAGAAGGGCCGCGACGAAGGCCGCGGTGAACGGCAGGGCGAGGACGTGCGCATGCAGGTCCGCGAAGAGGAAGCTCCAGAAGAAGTACTCGCTGATTCCGTTCGGGGCGATGACGCGCGACGTCGCCCAGAAGTAATTCCAGTCGAGCGCGCGACCCGCCTGGCGGAAGTGGAAGTCAAAGGCGGTCCACGGGCCGGAGGGCAGCGCGAGGTAGAGAGCGAGGAGCACGGCGACGGCGCCGGTCCGCAGCCGACCGCCGAGCGCGGCTCCGGCCGCGAGGATCGCGGAGGCCGAAAGGGCGGCGGTCATCGCGATCGCGAGGTTGAAGAGGAGTCCCGGGTGGATGCCGAGGAGCTTCCCGGCGGCCGCGGCGAGGAAATGCCCGAAATAGGTGTACGAAAGAGCCGTGCCGGCGAGCCACGGCTCGGGCGGCGGCAGCTCCGTCGATCTCAGGAGCGTGTTCAGGAATGAGAAATCCATCGTCTTCTCGCCGGAATAGATCTCGGGATTGGCGGCGCGCACGGCGAGGAAGAAGAGGAACGTGGTCCAGAAGACGAGCGCTGTCTTCCGGCGCTCGGGCGCGGGCGCCGTCTCGCCGGCGCGGCGGCGGCAGAAGAAGCCGGCCGAAAGGAGCGCCGCCGTCGTGACGGCGAGAAGACCCTGCGAGAACGGGGCGAAACGCCACGACACGAGGAGCCAGGGCACGAACGCGAAGAGGAGGACGCCGGTGACGCGCCCGAGGGCCTCTCGCCCCGGGCGCCGGGGAAGGAGGAAGGCGAGTAGGCCCGCGCCCGCGAGGCCCGTGAGCTCGAGCCACGCCGCGAAGAGCAGCAGCGCGAGAAGAGAAGAGCGCAAGCCGGGGACGCCCCGGCCCGGCTCGGCGGCCTCCGCGATCGTCGCCGCCGAGACCGCGGGTTGCGCGAGGAGCAGATCGCCGCGCGTGAGGTGCTTCGAAGGCGTGGCCGAAAGGAGGGCTTTCTCGATCGCCCCGGCGGAAAGCCGCTTCGTGTTCTCGAAGAGCAGGACTTTCGGATGGTCGTAGACCGTGAAGGATTCGTCGGCGAGCTCGTCGGGCACCTGGATTCCGAGGAGAGACGGGCGTGAGGCGAACTCCCGCACCAGCGTGTAGCCCAGGTCGCTCGAAAAGAGGAGGCGGAACGCCCGGTTCGTGAGCGGAAACTTCTCGGGCGCGCGTGTGACGGCGCCATAGAGCCGCTTCGTCTGGAGCGCGACCCAGTCCGCCGCGGCGAGCTCCCGAGCGAGCTTCGCCATCTTCTCGGGTGAGTCGGGCTCGTAGAAGCCGAACGTGACGATCCTGTAACGCTCGGCCGGGCGGCCGGGGAAGCTGAACGGGAACCCCTCGTCCCAGTCCTGCTCAAGGATCCGCGCGCCCTCCGGGACGTGGTCGTGAAGCCACAGCGAGGCCGAGACGGAGCTGTGCGGGCGCGTGTAGATCGACGCGAACGCAAGAGCCCACGCCGCCGTGCCGCCCACGACCGCGGCTCTCACGACACGGCCCGCCCGCCCGCGCTCGGCCATCTCGGTGAGCCAGGACGCGGCCCAGAGGGCGAGGAGCGGGTAGACGGGCAGGAGATAGCGCAGGAACTTGACCTCGAACGTGCACGTCAAGAGGACATAAGGCACGAAGAAGGAGGCGAAGACCCACTCGACTCTCGACAGCCCGCGGAAGAGCGCGAGGCGCCGGCCGGCCGCCCAGAGCGCGGCCAGGCCGAGGGGCGGCCCGAGGCCCCAGAAGACGATCTCCTTGGCCTCGTACAGGAAGTTCGGGACGCCGATGTACTGGTTCGTATACGGCAGGAGGCCGGCGTGGCGGACCATCGCGGCCTGCTCGGATACCGAGCGCCAGAATTCGTGGCGGTCGAGGAACGCATAGGGCTCGCCGAGAAAGAACGCGGCAAAGGCCGCGAGGCCGGCAACCGTGAGGAGAAACGCGCCTCTCCTCCAGGCACGCTCCTTCTTGCAGGCGAGAAAGACGGCGACGGCGAGCGGGAGAAACAGCGGCGCCGCGCTCGCCTTCGTCGCGAGCGAAAAGCCGGTCAGCGCGCCGGCGAGAAGGGCATCGCGCCCGCGCCCCCGAAGCGCGAGGCGACCCGAGGCGGCGAGCGCGAGGAGCACGAACAGCGTGAGCGTCACGTCCGTGGACGCGAAGTGAGAGGTCTGGAGATGGAGGACCGCGAGCGCGAGGAAGAGGCCCGCGAGGAGCCCGGCCTTCTCGCCGTAAAGGCGGCGGCCCACGGCGGCGACGAGAAGAACGGTCAGCGCGCCGGCGAGGGCCGACAGGAAACGGCCCACGTGGACGACCCCGTCGTACGAGACGAACCAGCTGCGACCCGAGACAACGGCGAGGAGCGACGACAGGGTCTTCGTCAGATAGAGGGGCAGCGAGCCGTACGCGAAGAAGTGCGGGTTGAGCTGGAGCGGATGGAAGGAGAGCTTGAGGATCGCGTCGCCGATGGCGCGTTCGTCCGGATGAAAGAAGTGGTTCTGGTCGAAGTCCAGCCCGACGAGGCGGATGCCGAGGGCAAAGAGCGCCAGAAGCAGCAGGGGCCCGCGGAACGCTCGCGGCGACGGGGTGGGTCCCGCGGGTTGAGACGGGGTCATTTCGCTTAAGATAGCGGGAAGAAGTGTACGACACGGATTTCGGGTCGAGCAGGCGCCCGCTCGCCGCCAACCTGGCCCTTCTGCTCGGCTCGACACTCGTGGCCCTCGCACTCTGCGAGGTCGGCGCGCGCCTGCTGCTCCCGGCACCCCAGACGGTGAAGGTCGAGGAGAAGAAGGACACGTACGAGGCGCCGAAGGGCTTCGAGCGGCTCGAAACGCAGGCGGACAAGTCGATCGACTCGGTCGTCCTCTTCGGCGGGCCCCACGGCGTGAGACTGCGCCCGAACACGCGAGGCGAGATCCATCACCACGTCCTGAGCGGCCGCGACGTCGTCATCGACGTCAACTCGCTCGGCTTGAGATACCCCGAGCTGCCTCCGAAGTCTCCGGACGAGTTCCGCGTGCTCGTCCTCGGGGACTCGATCACGTTCGGCGACTTCGTCCTCGAGGAGGAGACGTGGACCCGGCAGATGGAAGCCTTGACGGCGGGGAGGAAGAAGGCCGTCCGTTTCATCAACGCGGGCCTGCCGGGAGCCGGCACGGCGGAGGAGCTCGCGCTCTTCCGCGAGATCGGACCGAACGTGAAAGCCGATCTCGTCCTCGTCGGGATGTATCTCAACGACGCGCAGTCGGGGAGCCTCTTCTTCACGAAGAAGCTCCCGGGCCCCTGGCAAAAGAGTCGATTCCTGTCCTTCCTCTCCGAGCGTTTCCAGCTCCTCGACACGCGCTTCTTCCGGAACGCTCTTCCCGGAGAGATCGATCCCGATTGGAAGGAGAAATTCCGCGCGGGGCGGACGCTCAAATCCGGCGACATGATGGGAACGCGGGACGGATTCGACTTCGAGATCTACAACGCGCACATGGACTTCGGCCTCGGCTGGAATTCGAAGGCCTGGGCGATCATCGAGCCGATCACGGCGGCGCTCCGCGACGCGGTGAGCGCGGAGAACGCACGTCTCGCCGTCCTGCTCTTTCCCGTGCACATTCAGGTGATGGGGACCGTCCAGAGGTTCGAGCCGCAGGAGAGCTGCCGGGAGATGTGCGCGCGGCTTCACATTCCGTTCGACGACCCCCTTCCCGGCCTGCGGCAGACCTGGCGGTCGAACCACGAGAGGCTCTTCTACGACCACTGCCATTACACCCCGAGGGGGTACGCGGCCGTGGCGAGGCAGACGGTGGACTTCCTGGACGCCGAAAAGCTGATTCCGCCGCCGGGACGCTAGCGTATGGAAGAGGCGGACGTCTCGAGCGGGAAGGAGGCGGGGAGCGCTCTCGGCGATTCGCTGCCGCTCGTCTCCGCCCTCGCCGCCTCTTTCGCGCTCGTGTGCGCCGTCCTCTACCAGGGTCAGCGCGAAGCGGCGCGGGGTGATCGCGTGCTCGGTGCACTCGATTTCCTCGTCTTCCGCTTTCGGGCCGGGGCCGCGCTCGTCCTCGCGTGGTCGTATGCCCATCGCTCTCTTCTCGCGCTCTTCGCGACGCTCCTCCTGGCCGCGACCGCGGCTGCCGCGTGCGGTCGCGGGGGCCGCCGCGGTCTTCCGGCGGCTCTCCTGTCCACGGCGGCCGTCGCCGCCGTGTGGGCCGAGATCCTCCTCCTGAAGGACGCGCGCTTCGGCGGCTGGGCGCTTTTCGCGGCCGCCGTCCTGACGGCGGCCGTCGCCGCGCGGATGCGGCCGCTCGCTCTCACGCCCGGAGTTCCCGCGTGGCCCGGGGAATCCCCTCCGGGGCCTTCCGCGACGTGCGGGTCGCCTCCGAACTGGACCGAGTCCCTGGGCCTCTTCACGCTCATCGTCCTGGCCCTCTTCGCGCGCGCCTGGGCCGTGAATCAGCTTCCGTCGACCTTCGACGAGGAGATGATCTCCGTGCAGACGCAGAGCCGGACGGCGAACGGCCTCAAGCAGTTCGTGGCGACGGAGTTCGTCGGAACGAGCAACGGCCTCGCGACGCCGGCGACGAACCGGCTCGTGTTCGGAGCGCTCGGCGTCTCGCTCTACGCGACGCGCGTCACGGCTCTCGTCTGGGGGCTCGCGGCGGTGCCGCTCTTCTGGGGTCTCGTCCGGCGCCTCTGTGGGGGCGCGCTCGCGACGTTCGGCGCGACGCTCCTGTTCGTCTGCGCGCCCGAGCAGCTCTTCTGGTCGAGGAGCGAGGTCTCGGTCTTCGCGCCCGTCGCGGCCCTCGGCCTCCTCTTCGCCCACGTGGGCCTGTCGATGGTCGGACGCTTCGGCATGGCACCGGTTCTCCTCGCCGCCGCCGTGACTCCTCTCTGCCGGTTCTTCTACACCGCCGGACACGTGCTCTTCGTGTATCCGGTCCTCCTCGCGGGCCACGCGGCCCTCTTCGCGAGGGGAGTCGCCCGCCGCGCGCTGGGCGCGCTGCCTCTTCTTGTCGCGGGCATCCTCGTCTGGATCGCGAGCGTCTCGATCGCCGTCGCCGTCGCCGGCGGCCCGAGGCGGTTCGTCGATCCGGCACAGGTGCGCGGAGAGCCCGCCTGGCGAGCGGGGTTCCCCTCGACCGCGTCAACGGTGGAGGTCCTGCGCGGGCAGGTCGCGCGCGTCGCGGGAAATCTCGCGAGCGTGGGCGCGAGCCTGACCTCCCGCCAGGAGTACGCGACGCACTGGTACGAGCGCTTCACCGTCGTGCCACGACGCAATCCGATGGTCTGTGTGGGGCTGACGATCCTCGGGGCGGTCGGCCTCGGCTATCTCCTTGGCCAGATCGCGGAGCGGCGCGCCGCCCTCGTCCTCTTCTGGCTGGGCCTCGGCCTCCTGCCCGGCGTCCTCTCCGACGAGCCGGACGCACGGCGGCTCTCGCTCATCTTCGTCCCGCTCCTTCTCCTCGCCTCTCTCGTCGTGACGGCCTGGGTTCGCCTCGCGCGGGACGCCGGGGGCGTCCTCGCGGGCCGCCTCGCACGCGCGGGCGCGGGCCTGGCGTTCGCGGGCGTCTCGGCCTCCGGCCTCGCCTCGAATCTGCTGTTGCCCGTCGCGCCGATCGTGCGGGACGAG
>DATIFW010000093.1:0-13318 GCA_035455045.1 Thermoanaerobaculia bacterium
CGGTGCTGATGGGTGACGCCGGTGTCAAGGACATCCTCCTGCTGGACGTCACGCCCCTGTCGCTCGGCGTCGAAACCCTGGGCGGCGTGATGACCAAGCTGATCGAGCGCAACACGACGATCCCGACGAAGAAGTCGGAGATCTTCTCGACGGCCGAGGACAACCAGCCCTCGGTGGAGGTCCACGTCCTCCAGGGCGAGCGCGAGATGGCCGGTGACAACAAGCTCCTCGGCGTCTTCTCGCTCGTGGGGATTCCGCCGGCGCCGCGTGGAATGCCGCAGGTCGAGGTGACGTTCGACATCGACGCGAACGGGATCCTGAACGTGTCGGCGAAGGACCGCGGCACGGGCAAGGAGCAGAAGATCACGATCACGTCCTCCTCGGGTCTCGACAAGAAGGAAGTCGAGAAATTCGTCAAGGACGCCGAAGCGCACAGCTCGGAAGACAAGAAGCGGCGCGAGGCGATCGAGGCGAAGAACGCGCTCGACGCGCTCATCTACTCGACGGAGAAGCTCGTGGACGAGAGCGGCGAAAAGGTGCCGGAGGCGGAGAAGGAGTCCGTCAAGGCGGCGGTCGCCGACGCGAAGAAGGTCCTCGAGTCGAGCGCGGGCGACGCCGAGGCGCTGAAGAAGGCGGCTCGCGACCTTCAGAAGGCCAGCTACAAGATCGCCGAGGCGCTCTACAAGTCGGCCCCGGCGGGCGGCCCCTCGGGAGAGGGCGGCGAGGCGCCCGGCGGTTCGTCTTCATCCAAGCCGGCGGACGACGTCATCGACGCCGAGGTCGTGGAGCAGAAGAAATAAGGTCTCGAGATGGCCTCTCGTCGCAAGGGGGCCCGGCCGGACGCCGCGGCCCCCGACCCGGCCCCGGCTCCCCGGGAGACCTACGTCTTCATCGGCGCCGTCGCGCGGCGGTTCGGCGTCCATCCGCAGACGTTGCGCCTCTACGAGCGCGAGGGCCTCATCCGGCCCGCCCGCTCCTCCGGAAACACGCGCCTCTATGATCTCGAGACGGTCGAGCGCCTCGAGATCATCCTCACGCTCACCCGTGAGCTGGGGGTGAATCTGGCGGGCGTCGAGGTCATCCTGGAGCTGAAGACGCGCCTGAAGCGCATGGAGGGCGAAGTCGGCCGCCTCATGGATTCCATCCGCGCGGTGGCGGCCGACCACGCTTCCCGAAGCGGGGAAGCTTCGAGGGCGCTCGCGGTCCGCCCGCGGGGTCCCATCGTTCTGACGACCCGCTGACGAAATCGCCGGCAGCTCCGCCGAAGGGCATAATCACTTTCGGTGAGCCAGCGCCTGCGTCCCGAAGACGACTCCAAGGTCCTGAGAAAGTATCTCGACGACATTGCGCGGTACGCGATCCTCACGCCCGAGCGCGAGCGGGAGCTCGGGCGGATCATCCAGTGCGCGGAAACCAACGAGGACACGCGGCGCGAGGCGATCGACGAGCTCGTGCGCGGAAACCTCAGGTTCGTCGTTTCGTACGCGAAGCGGTTCCATTCCCCCGGCATCTCGTTTCTCGACCTCATCAACGAAGGCAACATCGGGCTCATCCAGGCCGCCCGGCGCTTCGACCCTGATCGCGGCGTCAAATTCATCACGTACGCCGTCTGGTGGGTTCGCCAGGCGATCTCGAACGCGCTTTCCGAGCAGTGGGGGGCGATTCGTCTCCCGCACAAGCAGGCCACGCTCCATTCCCGCCTGGGGCGCGTGAAGGAGGCGCTCTCGAGGTCGCTCGGCCGCGAAGCCACGATGGAAGAGATCGCGACGGAAGCCGGTCTTCGCCCGGACGAGGCCGAGAATCTCATGGCCATGTCGCGCAGCTCCGAGTCGCTCTCCGAGCTTTTCGGAGCCGAAGAGGACCGCACGCTCGGGGATACGCTCGAGCAGACGTCCGTCGCGGCCGCCGACGACCAGCTCCTCCAGCGGTCGTCCGTGGAGCAGACACGCAACCTCCTCGAATCGCTCCCCAAGAAGGAGCGCGCGATCCTCTGCCGCCGCTTCGGGATCCCGGAGGACGGCTCGGACGGAGAGCGCGAGCCGATGACGCTGCAGGAGATCGGAGAGGAGCTCCGCCTCTCGCGCGAACGGGTGCGCCAGATCGAGGCTCAGGCCATCGCGCGCATCAAGCGCACGATGAAGAGCCGCGCCCTGAAGGCGTTCCTCAATTAAGTCCTAGAATCACGCCGTGGCCGCAAACGCTCCCGAAGGCGAAGTCTGTCCCGCGTGCAAGGGATTCGGAGTTCTCGAGACTCCCGAGGGCCGCCTCGTCACGTGCCGTTGCCGGGCGGCCGGCCTCGCGGAAGCCCGTCTGAAAGCGGCGGAGATCCCCCAGCGTTACCTGAACTGCAGGGTCGAGAATTACGATCTGAAGCGTCCCGGAACCTCTCCGAGTCACGTGCGCGCGAGCCTGGCTGCGCGCAAGTTCATCGAAGAATGGAAGACGCGGGATCGGGGCCTTCTGTTCGTCGGTCCCGTGGGCGTGGGCAAGACGCACCTTTCGGTCGCGATCCTCAAGACCCTGATCGAGGATTGGGGCGTCCGGGGAATCTTCTGCGATTTCTCGGACCTCCTGGAGCGGATCAAGGCCACGTTCTCGCGCACGAACCCGGACAATGCCGACGACGTCCTCGCGCCCTATCGGGACGCCGATCTGCTCGTCCTGGACGAGCTGGGCGCTCTCCGCCCCACGGACTGGGTTCGCGACGTTCTCTACGGGCTCATCAACACCCGCTACAACCGTCAGCGCCTGACCATCGTCACCTCGAATTACTCGGACGCGCCTTCCCGCGCCGGCGAAGAGACTCTGGAGATGCGGATCGGGGCGATGGTGCGGAGCCGCCTCTACGAGATGTGCGACCTCGTCGTGCTCGACGGGCTCGATTACCGGGCGTGGCGCGCCGTCAAGGTCTGAACCGATGACTCCGCCCCCGCGCCCGGCGGCCGAGGCCTTCCGGCGCGGGCTTTCGGCGCTCGTGGCGAATCCCGGCCTGATCCTCGCCCCGCTCAGCTTCGCCGCCGTCCTGCTCGGCGGGATCGCGGTCCCCGTCTTCCTCCTGGTCCTGGGGCTCGCGGGGTGGCACCGCGGGCGCCTGCGGATCTCGGATATCGCGCGCGACGCCGAAGCTCTCCTGCCGCGGCTCGAGAGTTTCCTCGAAGGCCTGTTGGCGGCGCCGTTCGTGCTGATCGGGGGCCTTCTCTTCTTGCTCGTCCTCCTGCTCCTCGCCACGGTCTTCGCGGCGTATCTCAGGGCCGGCATCACGGGATCCCTCGTCGCGATCGACAGGCACGCCGTGGAGGACGCCCACCTTCCCGCCTTTCGCCGTCCCGGCCTCTGGGCCGTCTTCCGCGGCTCTGCGCGCCGGCTCTTCGGCCGCTTCTTCGCGCTCGTGAACCTCTACGCGCTCGCGGTTTCGTTCCTGGTGCTCCTGCTTGTCCTGCCCTTCGGCCTCGTCGTGCTCGGGGCGATGCGGGAGCGAGGCGGATTCGTGGCGGGCGCCTTCGTGCTCTTTTTTCTCTTCCTGCCGCTCGTCATCGGCGGGGCCATCGCCTTGCGCGTGCTCTATCTCGTCTCGTGCCGTCTCGCCGCGACCGACGACGTCGATGCGCTGGAAGCCGTCGCCCGGGCCGTGTCCCTCATTCGGGCCTCCCTTTCGCGCGTCGTGCTGCTCTATCTGCTCACCCTCGCGGCCGGCTTCGTCTCGGGATTCGCGTTCCTCGTTCCGCGCTTCGCCCTTTCGTACTTCGCGGGGCGTTCCCTCGTCCTCTTCATCGCCGGCACGGGACTGCTGATGGTGGCCCAGATGCTCGTGAGCTTCGGCTACGATCTCGCCGTGACCGGCGCATTCGTGTCGCTCTGGCCTGTGCCGAGCGGCGAAAGCCCTCCGCCCGTCGTGCTGGCGCCGGACGGCGACGCCCCTCCCGTTCTCGTGTAAGATGCGTCGAAAAATTTGACGGACTCGTCAAATTCCTTCCGTCCCAGGAGACTGAAATGGTTGCTCCTCCCGTTCTCGACTCACCCTCTTACCCGGCACGAACACTTTCCGGCATGAATTTCGCGCTGACCGATGAGCAGGAAGCGATTCGACGGATGGTGCGCGATTTCGCCGAAACCGAGATCGCGCCTCACGTCAAGGAGTGGGACGAGGCCCAGACGTTTCCGCGCGAGGCCATGCGCCAGCTGGGCGAGCTCGGGATGCTGGGCGTGCTCGTGCCGGAGGAGTACGGCGGCGCGGGCCTGACGTACATCGACTACATCCACGTGATCGAGGAACTGTCGCGCGTGGACGGCTCGGTGGGCCTTTCCGTCGCCGCGCACAACAGCCTCTGCACGAACCACCTGTGGCTCTTCGGAAAAGAGGAGCAGCGCCGCGCGTGGGTGACGCCCCTCGCCCAGGGGAAGCTCCTCGGAGCCTGGGGCCTCACGGAGGCCGAGGCGGGCAGCGACAGCGGCGGAACGCGCACCACGGCCGTCCTCGACGGCGATGCGTGGATCTTGAACGGCGCCAAGACGTTCATCACGCACGGCTCCGTCGGCGACGTGGCGGTCCTCATGGCGGTGACGGACAAGACGGCGGGCAAGCGCGGCATCTCGGCGTTCGTCGTGGACCTTCACCAGAAGGGCGTCCACGCCGGCAAGAAGGAGAACAAGCTCGGCATGAGGGCGTCCGACACCGCGACGATCGTGCTGGAGGACTGCCGGATTCCGAAAGGGAACCTTCTCGGCTCCGCGGGAGAAGGGTTCGTTCAGGCGATGAAGGTTCTCGACGGCGGGCGCATTTCGATCGCGGCCCTCGCGCTCGGCATGGCCGAAGGCGCCCTCGACTGTTCACTCCGCTACGCGCAGCAGCGCAAGCAGTTCGGCAAGCCCATCTCCGAGTTCCAGTCCATCCGGAACTATCTCGCCGACATGGCCACGGAGATCGACGCGGCGCGTCTCCTCACGTACCGCGCCGGATGGGCGAAGGACCAGGGCCGCGTCACGACGAAAGAGTCTGCGATGGCGAAGCTCTATGCCTCGGAGGTCTCCGTGCGCGTGGCGAATCTCGCCGTCCAGATCCACGGCGGATACGGCTTCACGAAGGACTTCCCGGCCGAGAAGTTCTACCGGGACGTGAAGCTCTGCACGATCGGCGAGGGCACGTCCGAGATCCAGCGGATGGTCGTGGCCCGCGAGCTCCTGCGCCCTGGCAGCTGAGGAGCCCCCGGGTGGCCCAGGCTGGAAGCCGAGACGGGTGCCGGCGGAAATTGCCTGGAAGCCTACAGTCCCTTCGCTTCCTTTCGAGCCGCGCGGTTGAGTGCTTCGTCGAATGACGAAAAGCGGATCTGCCGCACGCCGTCTCCGTAGAGAGAGAGGTACGAGGCGAGGTGAAGACTGTCGAAGCCTCGAAGATGATGCTTCTCGGCCAGGTCTCCGGCACGTCGGCAAACCGCCTCGTTGACCTCGACGGCCAGATACCTGGGCCAGTCGATCTCGAAGTCGTTTTTCGCCTGTCCGAAACCTGCGGCTGTGAGCCCACCTTCGCGTCTCTGGCGGGCGAGGGCAGCCCGGGCCTCGACGTACGTCACAACCGACGTCGCCACGAGCTCGGCCCCCTCCACGAGGGCCCGAACCAGGTGCGAGCCCTGCTCCTCGACGTAGAGCTTGACCAGGCTGCTCGTATCGAGATAGACGATCAACCCCGATCCTCGATCACCATCTCGGCGGTCGTCTTCTTTCCCTTCAGAGCCGCGGCCCTCACGCTCCCTCGGGGTTTGCCTCCGCTCCAGCTCGCGATCCGCTCACGAACGAGGTCCCACCCCCATCGCGCCTCGTCCGTTTCGTCGATGGGGGTCAGGGCGGCGAGGGGTTCGCCCCGATCCGTGACGACGATGCGCTCGCCCTCTCCCGCACGCCTCAAGTAATCGCTCAGATGGTCCTTGAGGGCTCGCACCCCGACACGGGTCATGCGAAATCCTCCTGTGGCCACTATCATACTGGATTTGCGGCCACATTGCCGAGGAGAATCATGCGCGGATTCTAGTCGGGCGAAGGTTCGTCCCGTTGAAGGCGCCGGACGGGAGCGACGAAACGGTACCCGACCCGAGCGACCGTCTGGATGGGATCGTGGAGATCGCCGTCGACGGTCAGCGCCGTCCGGATCCGCCAGATCGTCTGTGAAAGAGTCGCGTCGGAGACGGTGGTGTCCGGCCATGCGAGGCGCAGCAGCTCGTTGCGGCGGACGAGACGCTCCGGACGGCGGACGAGCAGGGCCAGGACGGCGAAGGGCTTCGGAGGGAGGGGAACCGTGACGCCCCCGCGCCGGAGCAGCAGCTCCCTCTCGTCCAGGAGGAAGTCTCCGAAGGCGAATACCTCGTCCATGCCCGGAGGAGAGACGTCCGAGAGGACGAAGAGTTTCTTCGGTGAGGGAAATGTGAAGACCTCGTCGAGGACAACGAGAGAACTCGAGTCGACGTTGAGCGCGTGTTCTCTCGTCGACGTTCGTGGCCAGGCGCCGCCGTTCTCCTTGCCGAAGCATTCTTTCTTCTGGCGAGGGCGAGCGCCGGCTACGGCGGGACGAACGCGCCGCCCACGGGGACGAAGCTCGCGACGCATCCGGCGTTCCGCCTGGCGGTTCGCTTCGCGGCCGAGAGAGTCGAGCAGCCGCTCTGTCGGGCGATCTACGCCGACTTCGTGGACGGAGCGGGGCGCCCCCTGCGCGAGCGGCTGGAGCGGCTGCACCTGTCGCCCGCGGAGCACCTCGCCCGCCTCGTCTTCGAGGATGGCGACCGGGACCCGCTGTGCCACGAGGCGAACGACGTCATCGCGTACACGTCCCCTCTCAGCCCGATCGTCCGCGTCTGCACGTCGCGTTTCGTCCGAACGATGCACAAGAGTCCCCCGTTTGCGGCCGCGTCCGTCCTTCACGAGCAGCTCCACACGCTCGGGCTGGGCGAGAACCCGCCGAAGCCGGAGGAGATCACCGAACGCGTGCTGGCGCTCTGCGGACGGTGAGGCTCAGGGGGCCGCGACGAGCCGCACTCTGCAGTCCTGGTACGCGGCACCTTCACCGGCATCCGTCGTCCGCGCCTTGACGAGCGCGTTCGCCGAAGTGCCGCTGTCGTAGTGGCCGCCCTTCGGCACGATCACGACGTCGCGGCGCTGGCCCGCGTCCAGCTTGACGCGGACGCGCAGGCGCCCGAGGGCGCTCTCCAGGAACACGACGTCGCCGTCGGCGAAGCCGTTCGCGGCGGCCGGATGGCAGATCGCGGTCAGAACGTCGGGCGCACCGCCCGCCCACTGCGAGCTCTGTGACTTTTCGGTGGAGTTGGAAAACAGCCAGAGCGGGAAGCCGGGCTCTTCGGGCGGAACAGGCGGTAAAGCCGTCACGAGCTTCATGCGGCCCGTATCGGTCGGGAACTTGCGATCTCCGAAGAGGACCTTTTCGACGAAAGGGTTGCGGACGGATTCTCGTTCGAGCCTCGCGACAGTGACGCCCAGCGGCGCGAGCCGCGAAAGGAGCCGTGCTTTCCATTCCCGGGCATTCCCTCTTACCTTCTCAGAAATCTTCTCTTCTCTTTCTCCCGTCCTTTCGTCGATCTTCGCGGCGAGCGCCTGGACGATTTGAAGATCGGACAAGACGCCTTGCGGCGGCGCGAGCGCGGGCGTCGAGGCTCCGAGCCAGTGGTGGCCGTACGCGCCGAGGAGGTCGTCGTCCTCCACGAGCGTCGTCGTGGGCAGGACGAAGTGCGCGCGGCGGCCCGTGTCCGTGAGGAACGGATCCACGACGACGACGAGCTCGCGCGTCTCGAGCGCGCGGGCGACGGCGCCGGAGTCGGGCAGCATCGCGACGGGATTTCCCGCGGTGACCCAGACCGCGCGGACGGGCGGGTCCTCCGCCTCGAGAATCCCCGGCCCGAGTAACGGCTCGGAGATCGTGCGGGGCGGGTTCTTCTTCAGGAACGAAGTGTCGAAGGCGCCGCGCCTCTTGAAATAGAACGAGACGCCGCCGCCGGGGATGCCGATGTTTCCGCTGATTCCCGAGAGCGCATCGAGCGCCCGGACGATCCCCGAGCCGTTCATCCGCCGGCCCATGCCCCAGCCCACCTGGATCGAGCAGGGCTTCTCCGCGAGCGCCGCCGCGACGGCGGAGACGTCCTCGACACTCACGTCGGCGGCGCGCGCCCAAGCGTCGGGAGTGCGGGAAAGGGCGAGCGCCCGGAACTTCTCGAAGTCGTCGCAATAGGACGGAGCGGCCCCATCCACCTGCCCGCGCTCGAAAAGGAGCGCGCCGGCCCCCATCGCGAGATCGAAATCGCCGCCGGGGCGGACGAGAATCGTCCGGTCGGAAATCCTCTCGCCCCTGTGCCGTACGGGATCGACGAGGAGGATCCGCGTCCCGGCTCTCTTCGCCTTCTGGAGCAGAGGCAGGAGGTGGATGTTCGAGACGTTCGGGTTCTTGCCCCAGAGGAGGATGCTCTTCGAGTTCAGGAGGTCGAAGAGGTCGTGCGACTCCTCTTCGCCGAAGTCGGTCGTCTGCGCCGCGTCGCCGCCGCCGGAGCAGATGTCCCCGCGCTTGACGGTGACCGGCCCGAACAGCTCCCAGAAATAATCCACGACGGACTTGACGAGCCCGAGCGATCCGCCCGAGCGGTAGTGGAGGATGGCGGCAGGGCCGGATTCCCTCCGGATCGCGAGCAGGCGGTCGGCGATCGTCCCGAGCGCCTCCCCCCACGACACCTCGACGAGGTTCTTCCCGCGGCGCGCGAGCGGTTGCGTGAGGCGCTGTGCCGAGTTCTGGAACTCGGGGAACTTCGACGTGCGAATGCAGATGAAGCCCTGCGTGACCGGATGCTCCGGATCTCCCCCGAGGGAGACGAGCTTTCCGTCCTCTACGGTCGCGATCAGGCCGCACGCGTCCGGACAGTCCCGGTTGCAGACGGTCCGGTGCGTCTCGATCGCCACGAGGGGATTCTAGGAAATCCGGCGGCTCGCGCCGCGTCGCTCCTAGACCAAGTGTGCGCGGAAATGGGCGACGGTCCGCTGCCAGGCGTCCTTCGCGCACTCCTCCCGGTAGATGCCGGGCCGCGTGTCGTTGAAGAAGGCGTGCGGCGCTCCGCGGAAGATGATCGTCTCCGCCTTCTTTCCGAGCGCCTTGAGCTTGTCCTCGAGCGGTTTCGCCTCGGACGCGGGGACGCCCTCGTCCATCTCGCCGTAGATCAGCAGGATCGGACCGGAGAGGTTCTCCCAGCGGATCGGCACCTTCTTGAACCCGCCGTAGAAGCTCACGGCGGCGCCGACCTTCGGGTTCGAGGTGGCCGCGTACTGCGCGAGCGCGCCGCCCATGCAGAAGCCCACCACGCCGAAGCTCTTCGAGGCGCACTCCGGCCGGTTCAGGAGATACGCGCCGGCCGCCGCGATCTCGCGGCCCGCGCGCTCCGCGTCCAGCTCCATCAGGAGACGCCCGGCCTCGTCCGGCGAGGTCGTCGTCTTGCCGTGATAGAGGTCGGGCGCGAGCGCGAGGAACCCTTCCTTCGCGAAACGCTCGGTGACGTCCTTGATGTGCGGCACCAGCCCCCACCACTCCTGGATCACGACCACGGCCGGCCCCTTGCCCGACGCAGGCTTCGCGAGCCACCCCTCGCCCTTCTGGCCGTTGACGGTGAAGGAGACTTTCTCACCCATGTGCGGTCCTCCTGATCGAACCCCATTCTCTACCATGCGTTCCCGCGCCCTATACTCGACTTTCGTGCGTCGATTTCTCGCCTTCGCGGTCGTCTTCGTCGCGGCGGCCGTCGCAGTGGCATGCAACCTCCTCCTGCACGAGGAGAGATCCCGGAGGAGAAACGTCACGGGCTCCCTCTTCACGGACGTGACCGAGGCCTCCGGAGTCCGGTTCCGCTTTCACGGCGACATCATCGACGCCAAGCTGATTCCCACGATGGGGGGCGGCGCGGCGCTCGCGGACTTCGACGGGGACGGGAACCTAGACCTCGTCCTCGTCCAGCAGGTCAAGAGCGCCTCGAAGTGGCGGAAGGCGGGACGCACGCAGCCCCTGGCCGAGTGCACGCGCCTCTTCCGGAATCGGGGCGACGGCACGTTCGAGGACGTGACGGAGCGCTCGCGGGTCGTGGCGTGCGGATGGGGCGTCACGGCGATGTGGGCGGACCTCGACAACGACGGCTTTCCGGACCTCGTCATCGGCAACGCCGGCGAGCCGAATCTCGTCTTTCGTAACAGAGGCGACGGGACCTTCGACCGGGTGGAGAAGACGGGCCTCGAGGGCGGGAAGTTCACGATCGGGCTCGCAGCTCTCGACATGGACGGCGACGGGCTCGCGGACGTGTACATCGGGAACTACCTCGAGACGGACCCCGACCGTGAATCGAAGTCCAGGGCCACCTCCTTCATGACGCCCGACGAGTACAAAGGGCAGGACAACCAGATGCTCCGAAACCTCGGCAACTGGAAATTCGAGGACGTGACGGACGCGAGCGGCACGAGAGATCCGGGCAGCAAGACGATCGGAGCCGTCGCGCTCGACTACGACGGCGACGGGATGACGGACCTCTACCTCTCGAACGACCAGTGGCGCAATTCGCTGTTCCACAACGAGGGCGGCGGCCGGTTCCGCGACGTCTCGGACGAGACGGGGACCGGCTATCCCGACGAAGGCAGCGCGACGGCGTTCGGCCGCCGGACGCGCAGCGGCATGGGGCTCGCCGCGACGGACCTCGATGGGGACGGACGGCCGGACCTTTACGTCACGAATTACGCGAACGAGCCGAACACGCTCTATCGCAACGTCGAGGGTGCGACGTTCGCGGAAAGCGAGCGCGAGGCGTTCGGGGGCGACCACGACCCTGTCCTCCCGCTCTCGAAGTGGGGTGTCGTCGCGCTCGATTGGGACAACGACGGCAGGGACGACCTCGCGGTCTCGAGCGGCCAGATCCTCTCGCGCTTCTTCACGGTCCTCGCGGGTTGGTTCAATCCCGCGGGCCGGAACTTCGCCGTCGGCGAGCGCAGCTACGCGCAGCGTCAGTTCCTTTTCCACAACGAGAGCGCGCCGGGAGGCCTGCGCTTCGGAGACGTCTCCGCCGTAGCGGGCGACTTCGGCCGGCTCTGCATCGTCGGCCGCGGCCTCTCGGCGGGGGATCTCGACGGCGACGGGCGGGAGGACCTCGTCTTCAACCCGATCGACGTGCCCGCGAAGCTCCTGCGCAACACGGCACCGGGCGGGCGCGCGCTGGAGATCCTCCCGGTCGCTGGCGCCGATCGGATGACGGTCCTTGGCACGAAGATAACGGCCGGCAGCCACGCGAAGGAGTTCTACGTCGTGCCGTCGTACGCGAGCGGCTCGTGGCTGCCGCTGCACTTCGGGCTGGGAGCGGCCGCCTCGGCGCACGTGACGGTGAGGTGGCCGGACGGCACGGCGCAGGATCTCGGCGAGGTGTCGGCGGGAGCCTATCGGCTGGTGAAGGGCGAAGCGCCAACGCCGTTGCGGGTGAAGAAATAGAAGGACCCCTCTCGAGCGGTGAAGGGGGCAGGGGGGAAACACGACCGTGTTTCCCCCAAACTCGCAGTTGCTCTAGCGCACACCCCCGGTCAGACCGCTCAGCGGTCTGGCGCTAGAGCGGCGTCACGCTGACGTCTTCGCGCCGCGCGGCCGCTTCGGCCGCGGCGACGCTGATCGCGTCGACGCCGTCGGCATTCTTGAGGCTGCCGCGCGACATGCCGAACGCCGCGAGGAGATGCCGGGGCGGCGCGAAGTCGAGGTCGGGCTCGTTCACGAAGAGGCGTCCGAGGTTCTCGACGTAGGCCCGCGTGAGCTCCTTCCACGTGATCTGGTCGAACTCCTGCGCGACCTTGCGGCTTCCGAGCGACAACAGGACGAGCGAGTGAAAGACCATCTGGTAGATGGCCTTCAGGCGCGCGCGGCTGCGCTCGGGGTAGTGCTTCAGGATCTCGCGGATGAAATGCACGTTCAGCGGCACGTGGAAGGACTCGTCGCGCGTGAGGATCGTGAGCACCTGCCGCGCGAGCGGCTGCTTCACGCGCCGGAGCGACAGGCGGTACGTCGTGGCGCCGATCGTCTCGAACATGAGGTTCGTGAGCATGATCGATTCCATGCGCTCGGCTTTCGCGTAGGTCTTGTAGAACGAGGTGACCATCCATCCCATCTCGGTCACGCCGCCGCCGATGTGCACGAGGAACTCGTCGAGGAGCTCGCGGTGCCAGCCTTCCTCGTTGCCGTACAGCACGAGGCATTCGGCGAGGTCGGGATCCCAGGAGCGAACCTCTTCGGCGAGCTTGTGCGCACCGGCTTTCCCCGACTCCTCGGCGCGGTATGCCGCGTTGAAGAAGCTGATGCAGGCGCGGCGCTCTTCCTCGGACTCGAACTCGACGGGCTTCGAGAGGTCGAGGCCCTCGGCGTACATCCTCTCGGCGCGTTTTCGAAGCGTCTCGAGCCACCAGGCGGTCGGCCGCTGCGTCGGAATGCCGATGAGCGTGGAAACGGAGTTTTTCGCTGGGAGCACCGCGCGGGGATGATGCCGAAAAGGGCGGAGGGAGGTCAAGCGAGAGGCGCGCTTCCGCGTCCGCGCTGCACGTCAATCCGTCGTCAGTGCGGTTCGACGCGGAGGTGGCCGGTGAGAACCTCGCGGCCGGGTACGAGGCGAATCTCGATGCGGAAGTCTTCGCCGGAAGAAGAGAGCCCGGGCAGGGTGAAGAAGAGGGGGAGGTTGAATCCCCGCCCGGGCTCCAGGCGGGTGGGATAGGCGAGCATCCGGCACTGGCGCGTCTGCCGGGAGCGCTCGTGGCCCTCCGAATCGAGGAGGACCATCTCGAGGAGGGGACCCGCTTCCGTGGATCCCTCCCACGCTTGATTCGACTTGTTGCGGATTTCGAGGTGAAGGAGGACTTTTCCGGGCTCCGTGGTGCTCGGCACGACGACCGGCTGCGGCGCATGGAGCATCAACGACAGCGTGACATCGCCAGCCGGCTCTTCCTTCGGCAAGCTGCTTCTCAGCATGTTGATACTCCTCCGTTCGAGCGAAACATTCCCCGGACGCCGCAGATGACGTTGATGTCTATTCCTCGCTGCCTTTACCTCAGGAGATGGGCCCGACGCCCATCGAAATGGGTCCGACGCCCATCGACAAACCTGGGGATCGGTAGCCCCGAATCGGGAACTCACCAGGTGAGTCAAAGAACTCGAAGACTGCTAGAAAAGCCAAAACAAACTCCATACGTCCTCCTACCCCGCAGCCGGACAGGGTGCGCATTTCGCCTGCCCTTCAACTATTAAGACAGGGGATAGGGGTCGCTTTGACCCCCAGCG
>DATIFW010000094.1:0-2017 GCA_035455045.1 Thermoanaerobaculia bacterium
GCCGGGAGGCGTGGTACGCGTGAAGGGCGAAATCGTCCCGGACGAGGGCCGGCCCTTCCTGCGCGTCACCGTGACGGATCAGGGGCCGGGCTTCCCCGCCGCCGAGAGATCGCGGATCGCGACGCCCTATCTGAGGTTCCAGGGCAGCGAAAAAGTGCCCGGCACCGGACTCGGCCTCACGGTCGTCCAGAAGGTCCTGCAGGCCCACCGCGGCCGCCTCGATGTCGCGAACAACGAGGGCGGCCCCGGTTCGACGTTCACGCTCTGGATTCCGGCGTAGACCGCCTAACTGATCTTCAGCACGATCTTGCCGAAGGCAGCTCCCGAGGCCATCCGCTCGTAGGCCTTGCGCGCGTCGGCGAGCGGGAACACGCTGTCGACGACGGGATCGATCCGGCCCGCCTCGACGGCCTTCAGCATCGCCGTGAATTCCGCGTCCGTGCCCATCGTGGACCCGAGGATCGTGAGCTGCTTCCAGAAGATGATGCGCAGCTCCTCTTCCGGGTTCGGTCCGGACGTCGCTCCGCACGTCACGATGCGGCCATTCTTGGCGGCCGCATTGAGCGAGTGCCGCCACGTGGCCGCCCCGACCGAGTCCACGACGACGTCCACGCCGCGCTTTTTCGTCAGCTCGCGGATCGCCTTGCCGACGTCCGCCGTCTTGTAGTCGATCGTCTCGTCCGCCCCGAGCTCCCGCGCGCGTTTGAGCTTCTCCTCCGACGAGGACGTGACGAAGACGCGGGACGCGCCGCAGAGCTTCGCGATCTGCACCGCCATCGTCGAGACGCCGCCGCCGACGCCGTGCACGAGCACGGTCTCGCCGGGCCGAAGCGCGGCGCGGGTCACGAGCATGCGCCACGCCGTGAGCCCCACGAGCGGAAACGCCGCGGCCTTTTCGGGAGAAAGCCGGCCGGGCGCCGGGTAGACGTTCGCCCGCGGCACGGCGACCTTCTCGGCGAACGTGCCGGGGAGGTGCTCGCCGAGGATCCGGAACGTCACGCAAACGCTGCGCTCGCCGGCGAGACAGAACTCGCACGTCCCGCACGAAAGACCGGGCTGCAGAACGACGCGCGTTCCGGGCGCGGGACCCTTCACGCCCTCTCCGAGGGCCTCGACGACTCCCGTTCCGTCGGCACCCGGCACGTGAGGAAAGGTGACGGGCACCCCGGGAATGCCGTTCCTCACGAAGATGTCCAGCCCGTTGAGCGCGGCCGCCTCGATCCTCACGAGCACCTCGCCGGCGCCCGGAACCGGGTCGGGCTGATCGCCGAAGGAGAGGACGTCGTTGCCGCCGTGCGCGGTCAAGAAGACTGCTTTCATCGCTGCCTCCGCTGGGCCGAGATTAGCCGATGGGCGCGTCGGTCATAATGCAAGGCTCCGGCGCTCCCGCGCCCGGAAAGGAGCGGCATGAGGGCCTGGGAAATCCGACAGAAAAGAGCGCAGAAGCGGGCCCGCGAGCTCGCCCGCAAAGAGAAGAACAAGCACGCCAAGGAAACGTCGACGTTCCGGCTCGTCGTGGCCGGGCGCGCGGGCGAGCCTTCGGTCGTCGAGTCGGTCATCGTGAAGAACCCCGACGAATCCGTCGCCGAGGCGACCTTCGAGGAGATCGAGCCAGGCACGACCCTGATCGTCGAGGGCGAGCGCGGGCTCATTCAGCGCGTCGTCGTCGAGGAGAAGCTGGAGCTCGAGGAGCCCGAGCCGATGCGCGAGGTGCGCGTCCGGCTCCTTTAGCCGTTCGACCGCGCAGGCGCGCCACGACGGCGTCGCCCGCCTCCTCCGTCGCGAGCTTTCCCCCGAGGTCGCGCGTCGTCTCCCCCGCCGCGACGCAGGCGGCCACGGCGCTCTCGACGCGCCCGGCGAGATCCGCGCGTCCGACGTGCGCGAGCAGCATCCCGAGGCTCCGGATCGACCCGAACGGGTTCGCGATCCCCCTGCCTGCGAGGTCCGGCGCCGAGCCGTGGACGGGCTCGAAGACGGACGTCCTCGCCGGGCGCACGTTCCCGGACGGCGCGAGGCC
>DATIFW010000095.1:0-9232 GCA_035455045.1 Thermoanaerobaculia bacterium
GCTCCAGACGGCCTCGAACGCCGGCCCGGTTCCTGCAAGGACGCTCGGGACAACGATGGCCGTCCCTCTCGGAGTCGGAGACGTCCTGGCGGAAGCCGGCGACCTCACGGTGCGCCGGCTGAGCCGCGCCTCGACGTGGCAAAAGACGTACGGCGGGACGATCGAAAGGGCTCTCCTCTCCACGGGCGCCGTCACGGAGGAGGTCCTGATCGCCGCCCTTTCTCAGGCGTACGGTCTCCCGGGCGTCTCGCGCGCGACGCTCGTCGCCTCGGACCCCGACATCGTCGAGTGCCTTCCCGCGAAAGAGAGGCGCCGCTTCCGCGCGCTTCCGTTCGCGCTTTCCGGCAAGCGCCTCAGGATCGCGACCTCGGACCCGCGCAATCTCGTGCTCCTGAAGAACCTCGCCGACGCGACGGGCTTCGAGGTCGAGCTCCACGTCACGCCGGACCCGGTTCTCGAGGACCTCATCGAGAGCTTCGAGGGCCAGGCCGCGGGAACGGCGCCTTCGCCCGCCTCGTCGGTTCAGCCGGCCGCGCCGGTCGTTTCCGCGGCCCCCGCGCCCGAGGATTCCATCGGCCGACTGGGTCGTGCTCTTCTGGCCGAGGCGCTGCGCTTCGGCGCGACGGAGCTCGAGCTCGGAGCCAACACGCACGGCGCGTTCCTGCGCACGTTCGACGCCGAGCACCCCGCCGTGACGCGGCGTCTTTCGGCCGCCCTTCTCGGCCCTTTGACCGCGTGGTTTCAGGAGCGGTGCCGCCGCCCGGAAGGCTTCGTCGTGGAAGCGAAGGGCCCCGAAGGGAAGGTCAGGCGTCGCCTCGAGCTGCTCGCGGTCGACACGCACGGCGTCCGCGTGCGACTCCATCCCTTCGAGGAGCCCGCGACCGCCGAGCGCCCGAAGGAGGACGTCACGTGCGCGCACGAGAACACGCAGGGCTTCGTGTTCTGCCCGCACTGCGGCGACGTGCTTTAGGGAGTCGACGGCTTCGAACTTCCTGAACCGCGGCCCCGGCCGCGGCGTCTCCGTCGCCGGCCGCCTCCTCCCTCGGCGCGTGGGGCATCGGCAGACGGCGCGCTCGCGGGCTGAGGAGGACGCGCGGGTGCCGCGGCGTCCGCAGGCTGAGTCTGCTGCGGGCGACCCCCGCCGCCGTTTCCTCCCGCCCCGCCGCGTCCGCGCCGCCGGCGGCGGCGGCCGCCGCCTTCGCCCGGCGGCTGCTGTGGCTGCTGTCTTTGTCCCGCCGCGGCGCGCTCGCGGCGCTCGCGCTCCCTTTGGGCGTGGCGGCGCGCTTCTTCCTGCTGCTTCGCGCGCTGCCGCTCGCGCGCGCGGCGCTCTTCCTCGGCGCGCCGCGCCGCGAGCTCGGCCTCGTGCTTTTTCCGCCATTCCGCTTCGATCTCGTCGCGCTCCAGGCGCTCTTCCTCCGTCAGGAGTCCCGCGACCGTGACGAAGATTTCCGGGCGCGAAGCCTGGTCGCGAATGCACGCGACGATCTGCGCCCTCACGGGCGCGTTCGGGTCCGCGACGACGGCCGGCAGCCGGCTCGCGTCCGAGAGGAACATGCGCGTGAAGACGAGCCGGCGCGCCTGGCCGGCTGCGTCGTTCGTCAGGGTCAGCCAGTAATGATCGCGCTCGTGGTCGAGGCCGTGCGCAGCGAGCGCGTAGCCCGGCAGCGCCTCCACGGCGAGCGCGCTCAGAAGGTCGACGTGTTTTTCGCCGATTTCCTGCGTCTGCTCCATCGAGACGACGCGGTCCCGAAACATGCGGACGGAGCCCATCGGCGGCGAGTCTACCAACCGCCGTCGGTCAGACGGCCACGCCGCCCAGAGCGAGCAGGCGACGTGCATGGGCGTCGGGTCCGAACGACGCCCTCAGGCGCGCCGCGCCCGCCGCGAGGCGCGGTCCGAGTCCCTCGCGCACGAAGCGCGCCATCGCGAGCGCGAGGGCGGGCGCGTCCCCCGGCGGCACGAGGAGGCCGCTGTGCCCGTCCTCGACGATGTCCGAGAGGCCCTCGACGGCCGTCCCGATGACGGGCCGGCCGTACGCGAGGGCGTCGGCCGCGATGCCGGAGCCCGTCGCGTGCCGGTACGGGCACACGACGGCGTCCGCGGCCGCGAACCACAGCCCGCGCTCTCTCTCGGACAGGTATCGAAGCTCGAGACGAACGCCTGCCGGCGCCCACGCCTCGAGACGGCGCGCCTTGCCCCAGGGCTCGCCCGCGAGGACGAGGAGCGCCGACGGGACCTCTTTCCTCAGCGCCGCGAAGGCGTCGAGGAGAAGGTCCCAGCCTTTGTACGGCCTCAGGAGTCCGCTGAAGAGGAAGACGGGCGCGTCTGGCGGGAGGCCGAGATGGGCGCGCGCGGCGTCGCGGTCGGGCAGGACGGCGCGCGGCTCGGCCGGGTGCGGAACCACCGCGACGGGCGCGTCCGGGCGCTCGCCGGAGATGTCGCGCGCGCTGCGCGCGTTCTGCACGGCGAAGCGATCCGCCCGGCGGAGGACGGCGCGGGTGAGGGCGTCCTTGAGGGGGTGCGGCTCGTGGTCGAAGACGTTGTGGCAGAGCAGGAGCCGAACGGCGGAGGGCCGCTCGGCGCCGAGGGTGGACAGAAACAGAGAGACGTGCGGCGCGAAGTAGGACGTCCACCAGGGAAGGACGAGGAGAGAGATTTCTTTGAAGGAAAGATAGCGGGCCGCTCTCACGAACGAGAAGGGGTTCAATCCGTCGAGGAGCGCGGAGGCCTCTCCCAATCGTGAACCGCGGGCCGAACCGACGGCGTCACCCCCTTCACCTTCTAAGAAGTCTTTTTTCTCCTCTTTCTTTTCTTCCGAATAGTCCATCGTCCCCGGATAGAGGAACTTCGGATACATGCGCGAGAAGCCGACGACGAGCGGCTCGACGCCCAGCCGGCGCATCGCGGCGAGCAGGCGCGCGTCCTGGTCGGCGATTCCGCTGCGCCACGGCGGGAAAGGCCCGACGAGGGCGACGACGGGACGCGTCATGCGGCGGCCGCGAGCCGCGTTCTTTTCATGTCGCGATTCTGGGGCATGTGGCCTCGTCACACGGAAAGGAGAAAGGCCTTGAGGTATTCCCCCTCGGGGCAGTCGATCGAGACGGGATGGTCGGGGCCGGCCCCGCGCCTCTCGAGAAGCCGCGCCGGACGGCGGGCATCGAGCGCGGCCGCGAAGATCACCTTCTGGAAGAGGTCGGGCGAGATCCGGCCCGAGCACGAGCAGGCGAGGAGAAGGCCGCCCGGCGCCAGGAGCTGAAACGCGAGACGGTTGATGTCCTTGTAGCCGCGGCACGCCTTGTCGACGTCCGCCTTCCGTTTCGCGAACGCGGGCGGGTCCGTCACGATGAAGTCCCATCGCTCGCCGGCCGCGACGCGCACCCTGAGGTCGTCGAAGACGTCCGCCTCCCGCGTCTGGACGCGCGCCCCCGGCCCCTCGACGGACTGACGGTTGAGAACGTGGTTCTCACGCGCGAGCGCGAGCGCGGCCCCGGACGTGTCGACGTGGACGACGTGCGTCGCGCCGCCCGCGAGCGCGGCGACGCCGAACGCGCCGGAATACGAGAACAGGTTGAGGACGCTTCGGCCCGCCGCGAAGGACCGCACGAGGAAGCGGTTCTCGCGCTGGTCGAGGAAGAAGCCAGTCTTCTGTCCGGCGGAGATCTCCGCGACGAAGGCCAGGCCCCGCTCGCGGAACACCGCGCGCGCCGGCATCGTGTCGCCGGCGAGGAGCTCGTCGTCGAGCGGAAGCTCCTCCCCCTGCCGCGACGGCAGGTCGTTCTTCTGCACGACGGTCGCGCCGGGGAACGCCGCGAGGAGCGGAGGCAGCCAGAGCGGCCGCGCGTGCGCGGTGCCCTCGGTCGTGACCTGAACGACGAGGCACCCGCCGAAGCGATCCGCGACGAGGCCGGGCAGGAAGTCGCCCTCCGCGTTCACGACGCGGTAGCCGTCCGTTTCGGGCGGCACGACGCGGTCTCTCAGCGCCACAGCTTCCCGGACGCGCCCCGAAACGAAGTCGGCGTCGAGCGGCCGGTCCTCGAACGTCCAGAAGCGGGCCACGATCGACGCGCGCGGCGACGCGAACCCGCGCGCGAGAAACGCACCCATGGCGTCCCGCGCTTCGATGGCTCCGTCCGACGAGGTGCCCTCCTGTCGCGCGACTGCGCCCGAAAAGAGCCACGGATGGCGCCGGCGCGTCGCCGCGTCGCGGCCCTTGGCGAGGTGGAACGTCCTCACACCGCGACGATACCCGAGGGCCGTGCGCCCCTCGGCTTGACGCGCCCGGCCGCGAAGCCGGAGACTGCCCCTTGGATGCGTGAACGGAACCTCATCCCCGCCCACCTCCTTGCCGAGGCGGGAACGAAGGATCCTATGGAGCTCACGCGGCTCGGAGTGGAGGCCGCCAAGGACGAGCTCTACGAGCGAGGCCTCATCCTCCTCACGGAGGCCTATCGCATTTTTTCCGACGAGCGGGACGTGAAGAGCGAGGCCGTGCGTGACGCCCTGGGAGAGGACGAGCCGGAGGCGCGCCGGCGCGCGCCGGGCCTCATGTTCTCCTATTACGGGCTGTGCCTCGCCCGGACGGCTCCGACGCGCGCTGCCGAGGCCGCGAGCTTCTGCGAGCTCGCGCTCCAGAAGGAGTCTTCGCGGGTCGAGCACTACGTCAACCTCGTGCGAATCTGGCAAGCGGGCCGCCAGCGCCTTAAGGTGATTCAGGCCCTGGAACGCGGCCTGGCGGCGCTTCCGAAGAGCGCGATCCTCAAGGCTCTCGGAGAGGAGATCGGCATGCGCAAAGCTCCGCCGCTGTCCTTCCTTCCACGGGAGAGCAAAGTCAACGCGGCGCTCGGAAAGCTGCTGCGGCGGCGGCCCAAGAGCTGAGGTCAGCGCCGGAGAGCAGACAGCCCGAGCCACACCGCCGCGGATACGGCGGCCGACGCCGGGATCGTCAGAATCCACGCGGTCACGATCGAGCGCGCAACGCCCCAGCGCACGGCCGAGAAGCGGCGGACGGAGCCCATTCCCATGATCGCGCCCGTGATGGTGTGCGTCGTCGATACCGGGACGCCCCCGAGCGATGCGCCGATGAGAGTCACCGCTCCCGCGAACTCGGCGCACGAGCCGCCGATGGGCTTCAGCGCCGTGATGCGCATTCCCATCGTGCGCACGATGCGCCATCCCCCCGTGAGGGTCCCGAGGCCGATCGCCGCGTGGCAGATGAGGACGATCCAGAACGGGATGTCGAGGGTCTTGAGGGTGCCCGCGGAGAAGAGAAGCACGGCGATGATGCCCATCGTCTTCTGGGCGTCGTTCATTCCGTGGCCGAACGAGAACGCCGCCGCCGAGACGAGCTGGACCCTCCTGAAGCCGCGGTCGAGCGGCTCGGGCCGCGAGTTACGAAAGGTCCATGCGACGATGAGAAAGAAGACAAACCCGAGCGCGAACCCGAGGAGGGGCGAGAGCACGATGAAGACGATTGTCTTCTCGAGGCCCTTCGGCACGAGAGAGGCCGGCCCCGCCTTCGCGAGGGCCGCGCCGGCGAACCCGCCGATGAGCGCGTGTGAGGAGGAGGACGGAAGGCCCCACCACCACGTCGCGAGATTCCACACGATCGCCCCCACGAGCGCCGCGAAGATGAGGAGGGGGTCCACGACGGCCGGATTCACGATGTCCTTGCCGATCGTCTTGGCGACGCGCGTCTCGAGGGAGAACGCCGCCACGAAATTGAAGAACGCGGCCCACGCGACCGCCTTTTTCGGCGTCAGGACCCGGGTCCCGACGACGGTCGCGATGGAATTCGCCGCGTCGTGGAAACCGTTGATGAAATCGAAGGCGAGCGCCACGAGCACGACGAAGAGAACGAAGGTCATCTGCGCGGCGCGAGGCTCAGGAGGACTTCAGGACGATCTGCTCGAAAACGTTCGCCACGTCCTCGCAGCGGTCCGTAGCCTCTTCGAGAACCTCGTAGATCTCCTTCCATTTCATGAGCTTGATCGGATCCTTCTCCGTCTCGAAGAGGTTTCCGATCGAAATGCGGTTCAGGGTATCGGCTTCGTTCTCGAGGCGGTTGATCTCGACGCAGATCTCCAGGATCTTCGCGGAGTTCTTGAGGTCGCCGAGGAGACCCGCCGCGCGGGAGATCGCCTCGGCCGACTGCACGAGAATGGCTGTGGCCGACTTCAGAGCCGGCGTCGGAGCGGGGATCTTGTAGAGGACGAGGCGCGCGGCCGCGGCGTCGAGGTAGTCCAGCACGTCGTCGAGGGCCTTGACGAGATCGTGAATGTCCTCCCGGTCGATGGGCGTGATCCACGTGCGCGAAAGGAGACCGAACGTCTGGTGCGCGACCTGGTCGCCTTCGTGCTCGAGGTGCTTGATCCGCGCCACCTTCAGCTCCACGTCCGTGAAGTCCGCGGCGAGCTCGTCGAGGGCGTTCGCGGCTTCGAGGATGATCTCGGCGGCGCGCGCGAATTGCGGGAGAAAGCTCTCCTCGCGCGGAAACAGCTTGATCACGAACCGAGAGAGTATCAGAGCCGCGTGACGCGGATTTCACCGGTGTTTTTTCCGCTCACGAGGCATGCTGGGCCCGATGACGCAGCCTCTCCACCCGAAGCGGAGGCGCCCGCGCTACCGCGGCACGCATCCGCGGCGCTTCGCGGAGAAATACAAGGAGCGCGATCCGGCACGATTTCCGAAGGAACGTGAGAAGGTCCTCGCTTCGGGCAGGACGCCCGCGGGCAGCCACGTTCCGGTCCTCGTCGCGGAGGTTCTCCAGGCGCTCGCGCCCGCTCCCGGCGACGTCGCCGTGGACGCGACGCTCGGCTACGGCGGCCACGCGTCGGAGCTCCTGAGGAGGATCCTCCCCGGCGGCCGCCTTCTCGCGCTGGACGTGGACCCGATCGAGCTGCCGAGAGCCGAAGTGAGATTGAAGGCGCTCGCGGAGTCGCTCGGCGATGCGAGCGCCGTCAAGGTCGTGAAGCGGAACTTCGCCGGGCTCCGGAAGCTTCTCGCGGAGGAGGGCCTCGCCCACGGCGCCGACATCGTCCTCGCCGACCTCGGCGTCTCTTCCATGCAGTTCGACGACCCGGCCCGGGGCTTTTCGTGGAAGCACGACGTGCCGCTGGACCTCAGGATGAACCCGGAGCGCGGGCAACCGGCGGGGATTCTGTTGCTTCGGATGAAGAGAGAAGAAATTGAAGATTTTCTTAGAAGGTTCGGAGACGAGCCAGAAGCGGGCCGGATCGCGGCCGCACTTCACCAGACGGCGGCGGCCCGCGGTGCACAGGCGACACACACCTTTCTAAGCAATTCGCACGTCATCCCAGCCGTGGAGCCGACAGGGGACGCGCACGGAGGGCTCCCCGACCCTCTTCACCTTCCAAGAAATCTTCCTCTTCCTCTTCCTCTTCGAACGTCGGACGTCATTCGCGCCGTGGAGTCCGCCTACGAAGGACGTACCTCCCGCGACGCCTCCGAAGCAAAGAAATCCTCCCTCCAGCGGACCCTTCAGGCGATTCGCATCCTCGTCAACGACGAGCTGACCGCGCTCGACGCGTTCCTCCGTGACCTGCCCCAGTGCCTCGCGCCCGGCGGGCGCGCCGCGATCGTGACGTTCCACTCCGGCGAGGACCGGCGCGTGAAGAAGGCGTTCAAGGCGGGCCTCGAGGCCGGGTTCTACGCCCGCGTCGCGGACACGGTCCTCCGCCCCACGCCCCGCGAGCGCGGAGCGAACCCACGCTCCTCCGCCGCCAAGCTGCGCTGGGCCGTCCGCGCGGACTCGGGCGGGCCTCACGCTACATCAGGGACCTGACCCGTCTTCCCGCTCGCGCGCCGGCGCGACGTTACGGAGCCGGCGTCATCCCGATGAAGCTGCCGTCGCCCGTGCCGGCACCCGGCACGGCCCCGTCGTTGAGGATCCCGTAAGCCACCCAGGGGGCCGTGCCCGCCGTGCGCGTCACCCGGACGTAGCCGTTCGCGAGGCCGTAGGTCTTCAGAATCGCGTTCACCTGCATCCACTGCCCGGGATAGAGCTGCACCGAGGCGCCTCCCGCCTTCGTGCCCGTCGATCCGTCGAAGACGTCGTAGCGCAGCGAAACCGGGCCGAGATTCGAGGCGGCATTGAGCATCGCGAAATTGGATCGGTTCGCGGCATTCTGCTGGAGGCCGAAGACCCACGCTTCTCCGGACGCGGACTCCGCGAGCGTGACGCCGGGATACGACACGCCGTAGCCCCCGCCGCCCGCCGCCGGCGTCGATGTGCGCGAGGCCGCGAATCCGTCGGCGGCCGTCCCACCGGACGTGAAGCGGACGAAGAGCGGACCCGCGTACGCCGGCCCTTTCGGCCCGACGGAAGCCCCTTGTGCGCGAAGGGTGGCCACGACGTCCGGGATGAACCGCTGTTCGCCCGGCCTGAGCGTCAGCGTCACGAAGCCGGTCGAGTTCCCGAGGGGGCTCGCGAGCGACTCGATGAAGTTCAGGGTGACCGTCGCGGCCGCGGGCCCGGGGTTCACGAGCACGAGTTCGCTCCCGAACGCTCCCGTCTCCACGATCGCCGGGACGACCTGGACGGAGGGCGTCCGCGTTGCGGAGACCGCGGCGAGGAACGCACCGTCGTTCGTGAGGTTGTCGTTCGAGACGCCGTACGCATAGAACGGGTCCGTCCCGGACACGCGCTCGACGAGAGCCCAGCCGCTCGAATACCCCGCCGCCTTGAGGATCGACCCGATCTGGGACCACTGACCCGCTCGCAGGGAGACCGTGTCCGGCAGGACGAACCGCGTGTCGCCCGCGCCCGACACGAGCGTGACGCGCAGATCGATCGGACCCGACGTGCCCGCGTTCTCCAGAGCGAGGTTCGTGCGCTCGGTCGCCGTCTCGCGCAGCCCGTAGATCGCGACGGGCCTGTCGAACAGCTCTTCGGCCGCCGGAGCCGCATAGGAGAGGCCGGCTCGGCCGAGGCCCGACAGGGCGGTCGTGCGCGCCCCACCGTAGACGATTGCCTTCGCAGGCAGGTTCGTGAACGAAGCTCGCACGGACCCGCCGCCGGAGGCCGCGGCGTTCAGCGCGGTCCGTGCAGCCCCCTGCTGAGTGAAGAACGCGAGAGCGTCCGGGATCACGAGCTGCGTGCCGGGCCCGAGGTCCTGGCTCACGGTGGAGCTCGAGCCTCCGCCGAGACCATCGGCGGGGGTGAGCGTCAGCTCGACGTGTGCGCTCGAGCCGCCCGGATTCGAGAAGGTCAGCT
>DATIFW010000096.1:0-29993 GCA_035455045.1 Thermoanaerobaculia bacterium
TCTTTTCCGTTTCCTTTTCGCCTCTCGTTCTTCCGAGCAGAGAATTCGGAAATCCCCGCTCGATTCGCACGTTCACGAGAGTGCCCGCCTGCAGCGCGGACTCTCCCGCGATGTTCACGACGCGGTTGCAGCGGGAGCGGCCGGAGCTGAGGCGCCGCTTTCGATCGAGGCCCTCGACGAGCACCTGGAGCGTGCGGCCCTCCATCTCGCGGTTCACCTGCCGCTGGATCTCCTGCTGGATCGACATGAGGCGCGCGAGGCGTGAAGACGCGTCTCGTGCCGTGACGTCCTGCTCCCAACGGAGCGCGGCCGTCTGCGGGCGAGGCGAATACGTGAAGGAGAAGACACCGGCGAACCTCACCTCCTCGAGCAGGGACAGCGTCGCGGCGAAGTCGTCGTCCGTCTCGCCAGGAAAGCCCACGATGACGTCGGTCGAGAGCGCGAGGTCGGGAATCGCTTCGCGGAGAGACGCCACGAGGTCGAGGTACTGCGCGCGCGTGTACTGGCGCTTCATGCGGCGCAGGACGGCGTCGGAGCCGGACTGGACCGGCAGGTGCAGGGCGTTGACGACCGCCGGCGTATCCGCCATCGCCGCGATGAGGCGGGCGGAGAAATTGCGCGGGTGAGACGTCACGAAGCGAAGTCGTTCGAGTCCCCGCAGCGCTCCGACGGCGCGCAGGAGATCGGCGAGGTCCTCGCCGGTCTCCGGATCACGGAACGCGTTCACGGTCTGTCCGAGGAGCTCGATTTCCAAAGCCCCCTCGCCGATCAGGCGGCGGGACTCGTCCACGACGTCGTTGAGCCGGCGGTTGCGCTCACGCCCGCGCGTGCGGGGAACGACGCAGAACGTGCAGTTCTTGTTGCAGCCCTCGATGACCGTGATCGCGGCGCGATACGGGACCGAGCGTGCGATCGCGCCGGGGGTGTAGACGACTTCGTCCTGGTCGAAGCCCGTCTCGCACGGCCGATCGTCCTCTTCCTCCACGCGGCGCAAGACCGACGGCAGGGCTTCGATACGCCCCGTTCCGAGCACGAAGTCGACTTGCGGAAGTCGCTCGAGGAGTGTCTCCCCCTCCTGCTGCGCGACGCAGCCACAGACGCCGAGCACGATCTCCGGGCGCTCGCGCTTGAGCTTCGCGAGGCGCCCCAGGCGGTCGTAGACCTTCTGCTCGGCCTTGTCGCGAACGGAGCACGTGTTGAGGAGGATGACGCCGGCTTCCTCGGGCGACTCCGCTTCGGAAAAGCCTTCGCGAGCGAGGAGGCCGACGAAGCGCCGCCCGTCGAGCACGTTCATCTGGCAGCCCCACGTCTCCACGAAGACGCTTCGGGCCGGGCGGCTCGAGGGAGAATCGCTCACGTCGCGAGCTTAACAGCGGACGAAGAAATAGAAGATTCTTAGAAGGGTAAGAGAGGACGAGAGCGCGGCCCCCGACTCGCCGCCGAAGCGCAGCCAGGCGGTGCAAATGCCCCTGACACCTTCTAAGAAACCTTCGGTCTTCCGCGGGTGACGCCGGCGCACGAGGCACGCCCTGCCTCGAGTGGACACCCTGTCCCTGGCCCTTTCTAAGAGAATCTATTCGGTTCCCTCTCCCGTTCCTCTACCGCAGCCAGCCGGGAGGCGCGTTCGACTTGCGGGCCTCCTCCGAGAGGTCGTCGAACGCCTTGCGGGCGTCCTCGAGCTCCTGACGCGCCTTCGCGAGATCTTCGCGCGCCTTGTCCCAGGCGGGCTTGACGACGGCGTCGCGCCTGTTGCCGTCGCTCATCGCGTAGAAGTCGTTCTCGAGCTGCTTTGATTTCGTCTCCAGCTCGCGCACGCGCAGTTCGCCATTCTGAACGGCCTCTTTTGAACGATCCACGAGGCGTCGCCAGTCGTCTTCGCTTCGCCCCTTGTCGTCGCGAGCCACGTACGGCGCGCTCGGCGACGGGACCGCCGGGGAAGTTCCCTGTTTGCCCGAAGGACCCTTGCCGGCCGCACCCTTGGGAGTCGGGGTCGGAGGAGCGCCTTTTCTCAGGGTCTCGTTCGTGATCGTTCCGAGGGATTTCTTCTTCGGCTGATCCTTGCGCGCCTCCTTGGAACGCTTCACGACGTCCGCGAGCGAGTGCCCGGTTCCCGAGGCCGGGGTCTTGCCTCCGGAAAGAACCGGCGCGGCCGGCGTCGGAACCGGGGTCAGCGACGTTGCGGAGGCCGGGGTCGGCTCCGGGGTCAGACCCGACAGCGCGGGCTCCTGCGCGGCGCTCGCCGCGAGCGCGAGGGATGCGATGGCCGCGAGCGCGATCAGCGTCTCACGGGGAGTTCGATTCATGGCGTCGACGTTCCTTCCCGCCCGTAGCGGTCGGCGAGCCGGACCACGTCGTCGAGCTCGGGCGTCGAGACCTCGACGACGAGGCAATCGGTTTCGCCCGCGTACATCCGGTGCCGCGTCCCGGGATCCACGTGAAAGCTCTCTCCGGGACCGAGGTGGAGATCGGCCTTCTCCCCTGCCCTCTCGACCTCGAGTCCGAGCGTTCCTTCGAGGACGTGAACCGTTTCTTCCTTTCGCTTGTGGTACTGATACGAGAGAGACTCTCCAGCCCGGATGAGGATCAGCTTGCCCGCGTACCGTCCGGTCTCGGCGAAGATGCGTTCCTCGCCCCACGGTTTCGGGACGATCCGCGGCCGGCCGGCTCCGAGCGTCCCTCTCATGCCCGGACCGTCGTGAGGTCGCGCAGCTCCTGCGCGAGGAAAGACGAGACCTCGTCCGCCGTCGACATCGAGAGCGCCGCTTGCGCGACGCGCTCGGCGTCCCCGGTGGAAACGCCGCGCAGGAATTCCTTCACGACCGGGACCGTGCGCGGCCCCATCGAGAATTCTCGAATCCCTAGGCCGAGAAACAACAGGACGAGCGTGGGGTCCGCCGCCATCTCGCCGCACACGGCGAGCGGTTTCTGCGCGATCCGGGCCGCCTCGGCGACACGCGCGACGAGGCGCAGCACCGCGGGGTGCGTCGGCCGGAACAGGTCCGAGACGGTCTCGTTCGCACGGTCCACGGCGAGCGTGTACTGGATCAGGTCGTTCGTCCCGAGGGAGAGGAAGTCCACCTCGGGTGCGATCAGATCGGCGGTCATCGCGGCCGAAGGAACCTCGATCATCGCGCCGAGGGGGATGTCGTCGGGAACGGCGATGCCCCGCTCGAGCACGTCCTCTCGCGCCCTCTTCAGGAGAATTCGTACCCGGCGGATCTCCTCGACACCCGACACCATCGGGACGAGGAGACGGAGGTTGCCGGAACCGGCGGCGGCCAGCAGGGCCCGGAGCTGCGTGGAGAACATCTCCGGCCGCGCGAAGCACAGCCGCACGCCCCGAAGTCCGAGGACCGGATTGACCTCGTCGTAGCCGACGAGATGGTGGGCGCCCTTCTTGCCGCCGAGGTCGTACGTCCGGATCACGACGGGGCGCGGCGCGAGCCCCTCGAGGACTTCGCGGTACGCGAGCGACTGCTCCTCCTCGGAAGGAAACTCGTCGCCTTCCTTGGAAAGGTAGAGAAACTCCGACCGGAACAGGCCGACCCCGTCCGCCCCGTATTCCAGGACGTCGCGGATCTCGTTCAGGAGCCCGATGTTCGCGCGCACGAAGACCTCGCAGCCGTCGTGCGTGCGGGTGATGCGGTCGTGACTGCGCTCCTTGAGCGATCTCTCGTGTCGGGCTTCCTGGTCGCGGCGCTCCCGGAAGAAGGCGAGGATGCTCTCGGACGGCTCGCGCCAGACGAGTCCGTCCCGGCCGTCGACCACGACACGGTCGCTCTCCCCGACCTCCGCGAGGAGCTGAGGCACGCCGACGACCGCGGGAATTCCGAAGGAACGCGCGAGGATCGCGGCGTGGGACGTGCGGCCGCCGCGTTCGGTCACGAAACCCACGACGCGGTCGCGGGGGATGCGCACGGCGTCCGACGGCGTGAGCTCGTCCGCCACGAGGACGATCGCCTCCCCCACGAGGTCCTCCATCCTCAGGCGCGAGTACTCCTCCCCGCCGAGATGCTTTTTCAGGATGCGGGCGACGTCGTCGATGTCGGCTCCGTGATGCGCGAAATTCTCGTCGGGCAGGCTCCGGAAGCGCGCCGACAGGTCGGCGGTCGTTTCGGCGACCGCCCATTCGGCATTGACCTTCTCGTGCGCGATCCGTCGCTCGATCGGGCCGAGAAAGGTACGGTCCTTCAGGAAGAGGGCGTGGGCCTGGAAGATCCCGGCGTACTCGGCGCCGAGGCTCTCCTTCACGTGACGGGCGGTGGACTCGATTTCATGAGCCGCGGATTCGGCCGCCCGGCGGAACCTCTCGATCTCGGGCTCGATCTCCTCCGGCTCGAGAGCGCGTTTGGGCGAGGAATCCTCTCGCGAGACCCAGAGCACGGCACGCCCGATGGCAATGCCGGGGGATACGGGAATGCCGGTCAGCGAAAGAGAACGCTTCACGTTTCCATTGTAACGGTCGCCAAGGGGATTCGTTCAGCCGGGGGAAACCGCCCTGCGGTTTCCCCGCGCCCCCTTCCTAATCCGCCTCGTCGAACTTGCGGTCCACGAGGTCGCGGAGGGCCGCGAGCGCCTGTTCCTCGTCGCTTCCCTCCACGCGCACGAGGAGCGGCGTGCCTTTTCCCGCCGCGAGCAGCAGAAGGCCCAGGATGCTCTTGCCGTCCACCTCCTCGCCGTCCCGCGTGAGGGAGACCTTCGCGTCGAACGAGGAAGCGGCGTGGACGAGCTTCGCGGCGGCGCGCGCGTGCAGGCCGAGCCGGTTCTTGAGCGTGAGCGTCGCCTCCTTCACCGGCGGGGACCTCCATGAGGACCGTCCACGAGCTCGGCGGCGGCTACGATGGCGCGGCGCCCACGTTCGACGAGCGTGTGGGCGATTTCGCGCGGGCTCTTGCCTTCACGCGCGAGGGCACGCGCCTTCACGACCATCGGAAGGTTGATGCCCGAGACGATTTCGACCGTTCCCGGTTCCAGGAAGGCGAGCGCCAGATTCGACGGCGTGCCGCCAAACATGTCCGTCAGGAGCACGACGCCCTTTCCGTGGTTGGCCTCGGAAATGGCCTTCTCGAGTCGCCGGCTCGACGACTCGGGCGACTCGTCCCAGGCGAGCGACAGGGCGCCGAGATCCTCGGGCTCGTCGGGCTCGAGCATGTGCACCGTCTCGCGCAGCGCGTTCGCGAGCGGTCCGTGCGACAAGAGAAGGAGCCCCACGAAGGGGCCGGCGGGCATCGGCATGTTCAGTCGAGCGCCTCGTCCCTGTGCGAGACCCGCACCGGATAGCCCATCGTGACGAGATCGCGCGCGAGACGCTCGGCGACGTAGACCGAGCGATGGCGGCCTCCCGTGCACCCGATGCCGATCGTGAGGTAGGCGCGGTTCTCATGGCGGTAATTCGGAAGGCAGAACGCGAGAAACTCCTTGAGGTGCGAGTAGAAGGGCTCCGTCTGTGAGCCTGCTTCGATGAACTTCGCGACCTCGGGGTCGCGTCCCGTTCGAGGTCTGAGGCGCGCGTCGAAATGCGGATTCGCGAGGAAGCGCACGTCGAAACAAAGGTCGAGAGCCGCGGGGTGCCCGTGCTTGAAGCCGAAGGAGACGAGCGAGACCGCGAGGACGCCGGGGTCGCCGGGCTCGCGGAAGTGCTGCGCAACCGCGGCCCTGAGCTCGTGTACCGTCATGGCCGTCGTGTCGATCACGAGATCGGCTCTCGTCTTCACCTCGGCCAGGAGGCGTCTCTCGAAAGCGACGGCCTCGGCGAGAGAACGCCCCTCAGCGAGCGGATGCGGCCTTCGCGTCGCCGAGAAGCGGCTCAGGAGCGTGCGATCGTCGCAGTCGAGGAAGAGCACCGTGATCGGAAGGCGCTGGCGGAGCTTTTCGAGGAGTCCCGGGAAATGCTCGGCGAAATCCGGATTTCGCACGTCGAGAATGACGGCATTCTTCTGCCTCGGCATCCGGCCCGCGGCGACCTCTCCGGCGAACTCCTCGAGCAGCGAGAGCGGCAGATTGTCGACGGTCGTGTATCCGATGTCCTCGAGCGCGTGAGCGACGAAGGACTTTCCGGAGCCGGAGAGTCCCGTGGCGACGACGAGGCGCGTCCCGCTTCCCGTCACCGCGCCCTCTCGCGGGCGGAGAGTTTGCGCCGGGTCCGCCGCGCGATCGTGAAGCGATCGGACGCGGACTTCCGCGCGATCTCGTCATGCACCTTCGCCGCGATCTCGCGCGCCGCATTGAAGCCGCGCCGCTTGAGGAGCTGGTTGCGGGCCGCGATCTCGACGAGGAGGGCGACGTCGCGCCCCGTCGCGACCGGCATTCTCACGCGCGGCACGGCGACGCCGAGGATGTCCTCGAACTCCTCGTCGAGCCCGAGGCGATCGACCTGCTGCTGCGAATCCCAGTCGGTCAGCTGAATGACGAACTCGACCGTGTGCCTTTCGAGGACGGCCGCCACGCCGAAGAGCATCGGAACGTTCACGATGCCGAGTCCGCGCAGCTCCATGTGATGACGGATGAGTCCGGACGAGGATCCGATGAGAACGTCGTTCGGGAAGCGTTGGATGACGACGAGGTCGTCCGCCACGAGCCGATGCCCGCGCTGGACGAGCGCGAGGGCGCACTCGCTCTTGCCGACGCCCGACTCGCCGAGAAGGAGGGTTCCGAGGCCGCCCACCTCGAGGAGGACGCCATGGAGGCTCGCGCGCGGCGCGAGTGACTCCTCGAGAAACGCCGTGAGGGCTTCGATGACGATGCTCGTCATTCGCGACGTCACGAAGAGGGGGACGCGGCGCCGACGGCAGAAGCTCGTGAGAATCGGGCCCGGGTCGATTCCCTTCGTCACGACGACGCAGGCCATCGGAAGCGCCGTGAAGGCTTCCAAACGCTCGCGGACGACGTCCGCGGAAAGGGTCTTCAGGAAGGAGAACTCGCTCTCCCCGAGGATCTGGACGCGGTTCGGCTTCACGTACGCCGTGAAGCCCGCGATCGCGAGGCCTGGCTTCTGCACGCGGGGCCAGTCGATGGGCCGGTCGAGACCCTTGTGTCCCGTGACCAGCTTGAGACCGAGCGAGGCAAGGGCGGTCGACTGCAGGTCTTCCGCGTGCAGCGACGGCTTCGTTCCCGTCGGCTCCTGCATCATCTACTCGGGGACGACCAGGCCGAGCGTCCCGTCCCGGCGCCGGTACAGAAAGCGCAGGGCGTTGTCGAAAGCCGGGTCGCGGAAGACGAGGATCTCGCGGCGCGAGGCGGCGAAGGCGGTGAGGGCGTCTTCCTCGAACATCGCCCGAGGTGCGAACGTCTCGCGCCGGGGCTCGACCACGATTCCCGGCTCCGGGTTCTGCTCGACAGGCCAGACCGCGGGGCTCCGCATCGCGGAAGGCACGCGCTTCTTCACGCCCTTCACCTTCGTATTCGTCTTGACGACCTGAGCGGCCACCCGGTCCATGACGTCCTGCGCGGCGCTCGTTTGGTCCGCCGCGCGCGCCGTGGCCGTGAGCGTTCCGCGGCGTCCGGCCACGGTGACCTCCACGCCCACGTCCTTGCGGCCCCCGGTCACGACGACCCGCGCCTCGGCGCGACCCGGCAGAACGCGCTCGAGCTTCGCGAGCTTCGTCTGGACGATCTCGCGCAGGCGCGGGTGGAGCCGGATGTGCCGGGCCGTGAAAGTCGTCTTCATGATTCCTCCTGCGGGCCGTCCAGGTTCGGCTCGTCGGCGGGCTCGGCATCCGCCTCGCGTTCCTCGGCGGCGGGTAGAGGCTCGCCGACACGGCGGATCGAGCTCGCGGGAATTCGCAGCTCCTCGCGGTACTTCGCCACGGTGCGGCGGGCGATGCGAATGCCGTCGCGCAAGAGCAGCTCGGCGAGGCGCGCGTCCGAGAGCGGATGCGCAGGGTCCTCCGCTTCCACGAGGCTCCGGATCTTGCCCTTCACGGCGAGGGAGGACACGTCCTCCCCCATCGATGAAGCGATCGCCGAGTGGAAGAAGAACTTCATCGGAACGAGGCCCCGCGGCGTCGCCATCCACTTGTTCGACACGACGCGCGAGACAGTCGACTCGTGCATGCCGATGTCCTCGGCGACGTCGCGGAGGACGAGCGGCTTGAGGTAGGCGACGCCGTAGTCGAAAAACTCGTGCTGCTTCTTCACGATCGACTCGGCGACACGCACGATCGTGCGTTTTCGCTGGTCGAGGCTCTTCAGGAGCCACTGCGCCGCGCGCATCTTCTCTCTCAGGTAGCTCTTCCCTTCCCCGTCGAGGGCGCCGTCCCGCGCGAGCAGCATGCGCCGGTAGAGCGACGACACGCGCAGGCGCGGCAGCCCGTCGTCGTTGAACAGGACGACGTACTCGTCCTCGACCTTGACGACCGCGACGTCGGGCTCCACGTAGATCGTCCGGGAGGAGTCGTACGCCCGCCCGGGCTTCGGGTCGAGGCTTCTGATCCAGTCCAGCGCCTGCTGGATTTCCTCGACCGGCACGTTCATCTGCCGGGCGAGAAGGGCCGCCGGCTTCGAGCCGAGCTCCGCGAACCGGTGCGTCACGAGCTCCACGAGAAGGGGCGTCGCGATGTTCGCCGCCCGCGCCTGAAGGAGGAGGATCTCCGCGAGATCGCGTCCGCCGACGCCGCACGGGTCGAACGACTGGAGGAGCGCGAGCGCTTTCTCGGCCGTTTCCATGGCGCAGGGCACCGCGGTGCACACCTCGTCGAGCGTCACCCTCAGGCACCCGTCCGGGTCCACGTTCCCGATCAGGAACCCGCAGGCCTCCCGCACGCCGGGAGGGGCATCCGAGACGCCGAGCTGCTCCGTGAGATGGGCTTCCAGGCCGGGCGGCGCGTCGGCCCGGTTCTCGAGCGAGAACTCTTCCGCTTGCTCGCTCATCCGGGGCGCTGTCGCGGTCGAGTCCATGTAGTCGCCGAAGTACGCTTCGAGGTCGATGTCGCCGAGAGCGTCCTGCAAGGTTTCGGACGGGGCCTCGACGACCGGTTCGGGAGCCGGCGGATCGGCGGCGCCGGCGGCTGCCGGCTCCGGCCCGCCCTCGGCCTCCTCGGGTCCGGTCTCGCCGCTCCCCGGAGCCGCGCCCGGCGTCTCGGCCAGCTCCCGCTCACGCGTCTCGGCGGCGCCGGAATCCTCGTCGGGAGTTCCGGCGCTTTCCGGGTCCTGCTCCTCGAGCACCGGGTTCGAGACGAGCTCCTGGTTCACGACATCCTGCAGCTCGAGGCGCGTCATCTGCAGCAGTTTGATGGCCTGCTGCAGCGTCGGCGTCATGACGAGCCGCTGCGAGAGCCTCAGCGAGAGTTTCTGTTCGAGTCCCAAATGTTCAATCCGGAGCTCCCGTCGAGCCGGGGGCCATGTTGATTCTAGCGCCGCGCCTCGGGGCTCAGTCGAGCCGGACGCGTTCGCCGAGATAGACGCGGCGCACGTCGGGGTCCGAGGAGAGCTCGGCGGGAGAGCCTGCCCGGAAAATGGCACCCGTGTGGATGATATAGGCCCGGTCCACGATCGCGAGCGTGTCCCGTACGTTATGGTCCGTGATGAGGACGCCGATCCCGGCGGCCGCGAGGTCCCGGATCACGCGCTGAACGTCGAGCACGGTGATCGGGTCGATGCCGGCGAACGGCTCGTCGAGAAGCATGAAGCGGGGTGAGAGCGTGAGGGCGCGGGCGATCTCGAGGCGGCGCCGTTCTCCTCCTGAAAGCGTGTCGGCGACGGCATGGGCGAGGTGCGAGAGATTGAAGCGGTCCAGAAGGCTTCGCGCGGTCTCTTCCCGCGCCGTGCGCTCGCCGGGAAGAGTCTCGAGGATCGCGAGCAGGTTCTCGAGCGCGGTCATCTTCCGAAAGATGGACGCTTCCTGAGGCAGATAGCCGAGGCCGCGCCTCGCCCTGCGGTACATCGGGAGCGTCGTGATGTCCTCCCCGTCGAGAAGGACGGATCCCGCATCGGGCTCCACGAGCCCGACGACGATCGAGAACGTCGTCGTCTTGCCCGCGCCGTTCGGCCCGAGAAGGCCCACGACTTCTCCCGCGGTCACGACGATCGACACTCCGTCGACCACGGTGCGTCCCCGGTAGGCCTTGGAGAGGCTGCGCGCGTCCAGGACCGGCCCGTCGAAGCTCACGAGCCCTCCGGCTTGAGAATCGTCTCGGTCGGCACGGACCCGTCCGTTTCCACGTCCACCTGGGAGCGCCCCTGCCGGAACGTGAGGACAGCCCCCGTCGAGCGGTTTCCCTTTCCGTCCAGCGCGGTCGCCGGCGAGCCCTCCAGCGTGACAGCCTCGGTCTGGGGCCGCCACATCGCCTTCGTGCCCTCGCCCCGCCGGTGCTGCGCTCGGTCCTCCACGACGACGGCGCCACGCGCCTCCGTGTACTCGATGGCCCGGTCCGGCGCGAGGCGGATGTCCGTGACGTCGGAGCTCATCGTCCAGGTTCCGGAGGTCATCGTCGCATGCCCCTCGAGCCGGACGAACCGCTCCTCCTCGCGGTGGAGGAGGACGTCGCCGGTCGCGTTGACCGTCTCGCCCGAGCGTCCGCCCGGCGGCGGCCGAGTCCCTTTGACGGGAGTCGTCTGACGCCGAAAGAACGCCTGCACCTTCTGTTCGGCCCGGAGCGTCTTCGCCGAGTCGTCCACCTCCAGGTTCCCGCAGCGCAGCACGTTCTCGTTCTGCCAGGCCCGGACCGATCCGCCGAGGACGAGCTTCTGGGAGCGGCCGAGGTAAAGCAGGGTCTCGGACTCGGAGAAGAAAGGGCTCTTCCCGTCCCCGCCGAGAAAGCCGGGGCGGCCGGCGCCGGCCACGTACGAGGCCTTCACCGCGCCGGTCGCGTCCAGGCGATCCTCGCGGGCGTTCCACGAGAGCATCCGGGCCGCGATGGCGCCGCGTTCGTCGCGGTAGCGGGCGGGGTCGTCTCCCTCGCCGGAAAAGACGGCGGTCTCGTCGCGCCCGCGCAGCGTGCCGTGCGGCGCTTTCAGGACCGCCCGTGTCCCGTCCGCCGCTTCCACGCCGTTCTCGAAGGTCGCCGTCTCGATCGAGCGCCCGTCGTCCTGGAAGAGAAGGCGCGCGAAGCCCGCCGCGAGCGTCCGCAACCCGGACCCGGGCGGTCCCCCGGCACGGCTGGTTTCCGCGGCATCGAGGTGCTCGGGCACCGTGAGCTCGCGAAATCGACCTCGCTCGAATCGTCCCGAGAAGCGGGGCGCGCGGGCGCGGCGGGCCCCCGACTCGGGCGAGGGTCCGAGATCCAGCTGGGCGGGGAGGCCCGCGAGGCCTTCCGCCGCGAGGGTGGCGGGCTGCCCGGATCCGTCCACCTTCATCTCGAGGACGTTCCCCTGCACCGTGAGCGCGGCCGGAGGCTGGTTCCCCTCGCGGAGCACGAAGAGGAACGCGTTCATCGTCGCTTTCAGGAGGCTTCCGTCCGCCTCCTCGAGCCTGGAGACCGTACCGCTCCGGAGAACGAAACGGTCCGTCTTCAGCACGGCGCCGCCCGTCGCTTCCATCCTCCCCTCGCGCGAGAGGACGACGTGCGGCGCAGCGAGGTCGAAGGCGCGTCCGCCTTCACCCCGGCCGCGCAAGCGTGCGTCTCCGTCGAGGACGAGATGCCCGTCGCGGACGTCGACCCGTCCCGTGGCCGCGTGCGCCACGAGGCCGCCGCGGAGCGCGGCCACGGGGCCTTCCGAGGCGAGGACGCGCAGCGCGGGTTCGTAACGGAACGAGGACGCCTTCACGCTCGTGTCCTCGCCCTCGATCGTGACGTCGTCGAAGATCCGGAAGGCGCGCGAGCCTTCCACGAGCTCCGCGCGCGGCGCCCGCACCGACACGACCTGCGCGCGGGCGCCCTCCTGAGACTCGAAGACGACGTCCTTGAGTCGAAAGAGCTTCCCTCCCCTCTCCTCGAACTTCACCGCCTCGGAGGCGCGCACGCGATAGCGGCCCTCGGAGGCGCGGGTCTCGTCGTACTGGAAATCCCGGAAGCGCATCGTGTCGCGTTTGCCTCCGGCCTCGCGAAGCAGCGTCTCGGCCACCGGATCGCGGGCGCCCTCGGTGCGGGCGCCGGGCTTGTGGTACGAGAGGAGGACGACGAGCGTGAAGGCCGCCGCCGCCGCGGCGACCGACGCCCGAGCGACCTGCCGGCGCGTCATCCCGGCGCCGCCGGCACGAGGTCGACGACGGTGAGGGCCGGGCGTCCGGTGTAGGAGTCGATCGCGAGATTTCCGGCCACGTCCACGCGCCCGGCCCGGGCGGCGGGCGGAATGTCGGCGAGCGTCCAGCCCACCGCCTCCACGCGCCTCCCGTTCGAGAGAAGCGAGACGCGCAGGCCCCTTTCGCCCACGGCCCGGCCGCGGCCGTCCCATTCCAGCCCGCGGAAACACAGGAGCGCCTTCGGATTCTCCTGCCCGTGCGGCTCGAGCCGTTCCAGCGCGCGCGCGAGGGAGTCGTCCGCTTCCGGCGCCTCCACCTCGGTATCGACGAGCAGTTCTTCGGCCCACTCCTCCTCGTCCCGTGCCTCGGCGAAGGCCGTGCGCAGGTCGTCCCGAAAAGCGTCGAAGGACGCCGCCGGGAGGGTGAGGCCGAGAGCGGCGGCATGGCCGCCGAACTCGGACGTGTAGCGTCTGGCCACGGGCGCGAGCCGCTCGAAGAGCGGCGTCTTTCCGTGTGTCCGCCCACTGCCCGACACGACGTCTCCTTCCCGGGCGAGGAGAAGCACGGGACGCGCCAGCTCCTTCGCGACGCGCGAGGCGGCGATGCCGAGCACGCCACGGTGCCAGCCGTCGGCCGCCTCCCCCGCTTCGACGACGATCGCGTCGCGCGCCGGGTCGAAGCGAGCCGAAAGTCGCGTCAACACGGCGTCGACGACGCGCTCCTGTACGGCGCGCCGTTCGTCGTTCGCGGCTTCGATCTCGTCGGCGAGCACCTCGGCACGAGAGGCATCCGACGTCGTGAGGAGCTCGAAAGCCCGTGCCGCGTGGTCCAGGCGGCCCATGGCATTGAGGCGGGGAGCGATGCGGAAGGCGACCTCGCGTGTCGAGGGAGCGCGCCCGGCGGGAACGCCGGCGCGCCTGAGGAGCGCCGCGAGCCCGGGCGCGCGCGGATCCGCGAGACCGGAAAGGCCCCACGAGACGAGAACCCGATTCTCTCCCGTGAGCGGCACCATGTCGGCCACGGTCGAGATCGCCGCGATCTTCGCGAGAGACGCGAGCCACCGGCGGCGGGCCGCAGCGTCCATTCCGATGCGTTCGCCGGAATGGATGAACAGCGCCTCGGCGAGCTTCCAGGCGAGGCCGGCGCCGCACAGCTCCTTGAACGGGTAGCGGCAGCCCGGCAGCTTCGGGTCCACGAGCACCGCGCCTTCGGGCAGCGCGGCCGGAGGCAGGTGGTGATCCGTCACGACGACGTAGACGCCGCGGCCCGTGGCCTCGGCCACGGTCTCGACGGCCGTGATGCCGCAGTCCACCGTCACGATTCCTTCGGGATCGTGCTGCTCGAGCGCGCGCCGGAGCGTCGGGGCGCGAAGGCCATAGCCGTCGTGCAGCCGATGCGGGATGAAGGGACGCACGTCGGCGCCCAGCTTTCCGAGGGCCCTCGTGAGGATCGCGAGCGCGCCCACGCCGTCGCAGTCGTAATCGCCGAAGACGACGAGGCGCCCGCCCCGCCGGGCCGTGGAGGCGAGGCGCTCGACGGCGGCGGACAGACCTGCCATCGCGAATGGATCGTGAAGCGCGTCCGCCGCCGGGGCGAGGTGCGCCCGCGCGGCCTCGAGGTCCTCGAACCCGCGCGCGGCCAGGACGCGCGCGAGAGGCGCCGGCAGCCCAAGCTCCCGGGAGAGTCGTCCCGCCGCGTCGGGATGCTGGGGTCGAAGATGGCGCCGTACGAGACGCGGCGTGCGCGCCCAGGCGTTCACGCGCCCTCCCAGGCCCCCATGGCGCGGAACTTCGCGTAGCGTCCCTCGAGAAGAGCCTCGACAGGCTGGCGCACGAGACGCTCCAGGCGTTCGCCGATCGCCCGGCCGACGGTATCGATGGTCGCAACGGGGTCCGCGTGCGCGCCGCCCGGGGGCTCCGGCAGCACCTCGTCGATGACGCCCAGAGCCTTGCAGTCCGCCGCAGTCAGGCGCATCGCTTCGGCGGCCTCCTTGGCGCGGGCCTGGTCCTTCCAGAGAATCGCTGCGCAACCTTCGGGCGAGATGACCGAGTAAACGGAGTGCTCGAGCATGAGGACGACGTCGCCGATTCCGATCCCCAACGCTCCGCCGGAACCGCCCTCGCCGATGACGGTTGCCAGGATCGGCGTGCGAAGCGTCGACATCTCGAGGAGATTCCGGGCGATCGCCTCCGCGACGCCGCGCTCCTCGCTTTCGAGCCCGGGGAAGGCGCCCGGCGTGTCGATGAACGAGAGGACGGGCTTGCCGAACTTCTCGGCGATTTTCATGATCCGGAGGGCCTTTCGGTAGCCTTCGGGGCGGGGCATCCCGAAGTTGCGCCGGATCTTCTCGCGCGTGTCCCGGCCCTTCTGGTGCCCGATCACGGCCACCGCACGCTCGCCGAGGAACCCGAATCCCGCCACGATCGCCGGATCGTCCGCGAAGGACCGGTCCCCGTGCCACTCCACGAAATCCCGGATGAGGATGCGCACGTAGTCGAGCGTGAACGGACGGTTCGGGTGGCGCGCCACGAGCGTCTTCTGCCATGGCGTGAGGTTCTCGTAGATCTCGCGGGAGAGCTTCTGAAGCTTCTCCTCGAGCTTCTGGACCTCGCGATCGCGCGCGGGGCTCTCGGCGAAGCTCTTCAGCTCCTCGAGCCGCCGCCGCACGCGCTGGATCGGCTCTTCGAACTGGGCCTCGTTCGCCACCCGGCGACTGTAGCAGAGGGGCGTGGAGGTCGCTCGGCCGCCCCTCCGGATTCCCGGGGCAGGGTGCCATGGAGATTCCTGCGAATGGAGGAGTGGGCCGGCCTCATTCCCGTACGGGAACGGCCGATGCGATGACCCGGCCGAGGACTTCGTTCCCGGCGTCCGTCAGATGGCAGATATCTCCGAAGTGCGCGGAGTCGTGCGGAACTGCCTCGGCGACGCGCGCGAGCGGGAGATTCAATTGCGTCGCGAGCCGCTCCACGACCTGATCGTGCGCGCGTACGCCCGCCGCCGTGGAGCTCGGGTTGCCCCAGAAATGTCGCATGACGGCCTCCTCGGCGCGAATCCGCGCGAGAAGCCTCCCGTCGGAGGTCGGGAGCGCGATCGCGAACGTGGCCAGGACGGCGCTGGCGTTTCGCCTGCGGGCGATTGCCACGATGCCCCGGAGGTTCTCCTCGAAGATCGCCGGGCTCCGCAGCGGCCGGCTCTCGAAGTCGGGGACGGACCGGAGCGCCTTGTCGATCACGTGATAGCGCAGGAGATCGAGGAAGACCGAGGATCCGAGGGACTTCGCGTCGAAATACCCGACCGTAGGCGCACCGTCGAGCCATGGGAAGGAGTTGTAGATGTTGTCGTTGATCCCCTCGTAGTAGACGACGACGTCAGGGGACCAGATCGCGGCGTTGCGCTCGAAGTTCACCCGGTTCACCCAGGACGTGTAGCGCGGCCTGCCGCAACTCATGACGCGGAAAAAACGAGCGGGATGTTTCGCCTGCAGGGCTGCCTTGACGGAAAGGACGTACCGCGCGGAGAACGAGGTCGAGCCGCCGAGGAGCAGGACGCGGGTTTCGGCGCCGGCGTCCACGGTTCGATCCGCGACAGCGTCGTCTCCGACGCAGCCGACGTCGTTGAGCACCATTCCCTGGATCCGGGTGCGCGGCGCGTACGTGTACAGGATCGGCCCCTCGAACCGCATTCCAGGCGGTGTCCGCCGCGCGACGAGAATCCGGCTCGCGGCCTCGAGCGCGAGGAACGACAGGAGGGTCGAGATTGCGAGCGTCAGGAAGTTCTTGGCTCGTTCGTTCACAGGAGGTTCTGCGGGTCGATGTCGAGGCGCGGGGGGTCGGGAAGCGCCGCGAGGAGGCGCCCGGCCTCCGCGATGGCCTCGCGGCGCTCGGCCTTGATGACGAGGTGGTAGCGCCAGAAGCCCTTCAGCCTTTCGAGCGGGGCCGGGGCCGGGCCCAGGATGCGGATCTCCCGCGCGACCTCCGCCGACGCGAGCGCTTTGAACGCCGACCCCGCGGCGCCGTGTGCTTTCGGAAGCTCGAGGTGGGCGAAGAGCGCGAGGAGGAGATGGGTGTAGGGCGGGTAGCGAAACGCCTTCCGAAAGCGCAGCTCGGCGTCCGCGAAGGACGGATGGTCCTGGCTCACCGCGGCGCGGATCGCCTCGTGATCGGGCCGGGCCGTCTGAACGGCGACGATGCCCGGCCGCTCGCCCCGGCCGACGCGCCCCGCGGCCTGCGTCACGAGCTGAAAAGTCCGCTCCGCGGCGCGGAAGTCGGGAAAGGAGAGGAGCGCGTCGGCGTCCAGCACCGCGAGCGCCGTCGCATTCGGGAAGTCGTGGCCCTTGGCGACCATCTGCGTGCCGAGAAGGGCCTGGGAGCGCCCGGCCTCGAAGTCCATCAGGACGCCCGCGGCTCCCCCGCGGCGGGCCGCCGCATCGCGGTCGAGCACCGCGTAGGAAACCCCAGGGAAACGCTCCTCGAAACGTTCGGCCAGACGCTCGGTCCCGAAGCCGATCGGCATCAGAACTCCGGACCCGCACGATGGACACGAGGCCGGCCTGCGAATCTCGCCGCCGCAGTAGTGGCAGAGCAGCCTCTCGTGACGCCGGTGGTATGTGCGCGCCACCGAGCAGTTCGCGCAACGGAAGTCCTCGCCGCACGCGCGGCAGAGGAGGCTCGGCGAGAAACCCCGCCGGTTGAGGAGGAGGATCGCCTGCTCTCCCCGCCCGAAGCATTCCGACAGGATCTCCGCCGTGCGGGAGGCGAAGAGAATCCGCCCGTGATCTCCCTCGCGCGGGGTCTCCTTCCTGAGATCCACGACCTCGACCGCCGCCCGTGGCCGCGCACCAGGCCTTTCCGGCAGGACGAGGCGCGGCAAGCGTCCTTCCCGGGCGGCGCGCTCCAGCTCCATCGACGGCGTCGCGGACCCGAATACGAGCGTGGAGCCCTCTTCGTGCGCGCGCACGCGTGCCACGGCGCGAGCGTCGTAGCGCGGCGACTCACCCTGTTTGTAGGCGGCGTCGTGGGCTTCGTCGAGAACGATCAGTCCGAGTTCCGGGAGGGGCGCGAAGACCGCCGATCTCGGGCCCACGACCGCGTCCACGTCTCCCCGGCGCGCACGTTCCCACTCCGCCGCGCGCTCGCCGTCGGAAAGGCCGCTGTGGAGGAGCGAGATCCGGTCGCCGAAGCGCGCGACGAGGCGCCGCACGAGCGCCGGCGCGAGCGCGATCTCGGGCACCAGGAGGATCCCGCGCCTCCCCGCCTCGCGGGCGGCCTCCAGCGCGGCGAGGTACACCTCGGTCTTGCCGCTCCCGGTGACGCCGTCGAGGAGGAACTCCCTGGCGCTTCCCGAGCGGACGCTCTCGGCAATCGCGTCGATCGCCGCGCGCTGCGCAGGCGTGGGCACCGGCCTCTTGTCCGCGGAGAAAGCGCCGACGTGCCGCGCGAGGTCGGCGCGGCGCTCGATTTCGACGGCCGAGACGAGGCCCGCCTTCACGAGGGCGGCCAGAACGGCGGACGAGCCCCCGGCGGCGCGGAGCTCCTCCGTCGACGCGGGCCGACCGAGCGCGACGAGATGCGAATGGAGGGCGCGTCGCTTCGCCGAACGTTGGAGCGCGGGGTGGCCGGCCGGCGCGGCCCGCGCGACCCACGCTCGATCCGACGGAGGCGCTGCGGCGCGCAGGTTCTCGGAACGGATCCGCACGAGGCCCTCGGCGAGGAGCTGCTTGAGCGCGGTGGCGAGACCCCTCCGTCCGGCGCGCTCGGCGAGGTCCGGGAGGCGGGCCTCGCCCTTTTCGAGGAGCGTCCCGAGGATCTTCCCGGAGACACCTTCCGCCGATGCGCCGACGGCCCGCGAGGTGGGAACGTAGACCGCCTCGGACGCCGCGAGGAGGCGCGCGGGAACCGCGGACCGCAGGATCTCGCCGGGCGGCACGAGGTAATACGCGGCGGCGCGCACGAGAACGCTCACGAGCCGCTCCGTGAGAAAAGGCGCGTCGTCGAGCGCCGCCACGACGTCACGCTCCAGCGCGCCCTCGGGTGCGGGCGGAGGGTCCAGCGACGCCACGAGGCCGGTCGCGAGAGCGCTTCCGAACGGCGCGGCCACGCGCGCTCCCGGGACCAGGGGGCCCACGTCCTCCGGCACCCGGTAGCTCGGCAGGCCGGGAAAGCGGTTTGGAAGGAGGAGCGCGACGCGCGTCAGACGCGCGTCCTCGGTTTCTGGTCCGGAGTCTCCTCGGGCGCGTCCTCGTCCGCCGGGCCCCGTCGGGAAACGTCGTCGGCGTCGACGAAGCGCTTTTCCCCGGCCTCCCAGCGCCAGCGGCGCGTCGGATCGAGGGCGAGGTCGGGCGTCACGATGAGAAGCGAGCGCTCCACCGAGAGGTCGCCGGCGGCGAGCGAGATCGCGCGCTCGACCCAGAGCGGCTTCTGGAAGGTGCCGTCCCCGGTTCCGAAGAAAACCGCCACGTGGAACCACGAACCACTCGGCCCCTTCTCCACGAACGCCTGTGCGAAGTCCAGCCGTCCGTCGCCGTCGAGGTCTCCTCGGACGAAGAAGGGGTGATAGCTGCCGTACACCTCCTCGAGGTCTCGGTGTTCGTCGGACTCGGCCGCGTCCCCGTCCTCGGCGGCCCCGAGGAGGAGCCCTTCTTTCCGGAATGCGACGAGGGCCTCCTCGACCGCGAGCCGCTCGGCCTTCGTCCGGCCTGAGGCGTCGAGGCCGCGTGTGTCGGGGGCCGGGGGGGCCGCCCGGGCGGGCCTCGGGGTGCGCTTCGTCAGAACGAGGGCCGCGGCGGCGATCGCGGCGGCTCCGACCAGGACGAAGATGACTTGGCGAGGCTGGACGCTCACGTGTTTCTCCCTCTTCGGGCCGGAGGTTCGATTCCGAGCCTCGCGAGCACGGCGAGGAGATCCTCCCACGCTTCCTTCTTCTGGGCCGGCTGCCTGAGGAGGAACGACGGGTGGAACGTGGGCATCACGGGAATTCCGCGGTAGCTTCCCCACTTCCCGCGCAACCGCATGATGCCTTCCTCGGTTTCGAGGAGAAACTGGGCGGCGAACTTGCCGAGCGCGACGATCACCTCCGGGTTCACGAGGTCGATCTGGCGCTCGAGATAGCCGCGGCACGAGCGGATCTCGTCCGGCTCCGGGTTCCGGTTGTCGGGTGGACGGCACTTCAGCACGTTCGCGATGTGGACGGACGAGCGCGGCAGTCCCATGCCGTCTTCGATCATCCTCGTCAGGAGCTGCCCCGCGCGGCCCACGAAAGGCACCCCCTGGGCGTCCTCGTCAGCTCCGGGCGCCTCCCCGATGAACATGATCCTGGCGTCGGGCGAGCCGTCGGAAAAAACCGTCTGCTTGCGGGTCTTGCACAGGCGGCAGGCGACGCAGGAGGAGACTGTTTTTGCCAAAGACTTCAGCTCCAGGGCAGAAGCGCGACGAGCGGCTGGCGAAGCAGCGCTTCCCCCCTCCCTATTCACTTTCAAAGAAATCTTCTCGTGCTCTTCGAACGCAACAGGCTCTGAAGATGGCGTCAAGTAGAGCTCCGCCACCCCCAGGTCTCTGTAGTAGGCGAGGGTTTCCCTCAGCGCGTCGGAGCGGGGGCCGGGCCGCGCGGGGGTCACCCGGAGATCACTCGGTGGGGAGCAGATCGACGGTCGGAGTGTCTTCCACGACCGGTTCGGGCGACGCGAGCTGCCAGCGCACGAGGTCGGCGTTCACTTCCTGAAGCGCGACGCGCGTGACCTTCGCGTGCTTGCTCTCCATCTTCGGGCGCGCGCCCTGGACGAGCTGCTCGGCGCGCCTGGCGGCGATGTGGACGAGGCGGAACTTCGACTCGACGTTGGGCGGAAGCTGCGACATGAAGTGAGTGTCCTCCGTGAAATTCAGGGCGCGAAGCTCCTGAGGATCGATTCGAGGCGCTCGCGCCGGCGGCTTTTTCCCGCCCGCCGCGCCACGAGGATCGAGCGAAGCTCGTCCACCGCGGCCTCCAGATCCTCGTTGATTATCGCATAGTCGAACTCGCCCCACTCTTCCATCTCCTTGCGGGCCGCCGCGAGCCTGCGCCGGACGACTTCCGGGGCGTCCAGCGCCCGGGCCTTGAGGCGCGCCTCCAGGACTTCGCGCGACGGCGGGAAGACGATCACCTTCACGGCGTCGGGCACGTGGGAGCGCACCTGGCGTGCTCCCTGGACGTCGATGTCGAGGAGGACGTCGAGGCCTTTTTCGAGGCGCGGTTCGACTTCCGCCCGCGACGTGCCGTAGAGATTCCCGTGCACGACGGCCCACTCGAGGAACCCGCCGTCTATCTCGATCGCCCGGAATGCTGCCTCGTCGACGAAGTAGTACTCGACTCCGTTGCGCTCGCCCGCCCGCGGCAGTCGCGTCGTGTGCGACACCGAGAAGTGCAGCGTGCCGCCGATGCGCGGATCTTCGAGCACCCGGTGGATGAGCGTCGTCTTGCCCGCTCCCGAAGGCGAGGAGACGATGAAGAGGTCGCCCCGGCTCATCGTGTGACTCTCATTCGACGTTCTGGACCTGTTCCTTGAAGGTCTCGAGGTCGGACTTCAGGTCGAGGACGAGCTTCGTCGCGCCGACCTCGCGCACTTTCGCCCCTGACGTGTTCACCTCGCGGTGAAGCTCCTGGGTCAGATGGTCGAGGCGCCGGCCGACGGGGCCCGGCGAGGCGAGCAGGCGGCGGACCTCCGCGACGTGCGTCTTCATGCGGTCGATCTCCTCGGTGATGTCGGCACGGTCGGCGAGGAGAGCGACCTCCTGCGCGAGCCTGGTCTCGTCGACCGCCACGCCCGCGGCCAGCTTCGCGATGCGCTCCGTGAGGCTGCTTTGAATACGTTCCGAGATGCCGACCCGTTCCGCGTCGAGTCGGGTCACTCCAGCCTCGATCCTCGTGAGGATTTCTTCGAAGGTAAGAGAAAGAGCCGCGCCTTCGCGAGCGCGCGTCTCGTCGAAGTCTCGCAGCGCCTTTTCGACCAGAGAGACGAGAGATTCTTCGAAGGTGGAATCGACCTCGGCGGGTGGCTCGTCCTCGCGCACGACTCCCGGCAACGCGAGGAGGTCCTTCGCCGAGAGATCCGGCGGCAACCCCCTTTTCGAAGAATCTTCTTTCCAGAACCTCGCATAGCGCTCAGCCGCTTCCATGTCGATCCTCGCCGCCGGCCCGGCGGCTCCCTCCCCGGGCCCGGTGCCCACCGGGCGGGTCGTCCGGATCAAAACGTCGATGTGGCCCCTATGCGCGACCTTCGCAACCGCTTTGCGGATCGCCGGCTCGGCCGCCGCGTACTCGTCGCGCAGCTTCACGGAGACGTCCAGGAAGCGGTGGTTCACGCCCTTGACGACGACGTTCACCTCGGTGCCGTCCGGCAGCGCGGCGGCCGCGCGGCCGAACCCGGTCATGGACTTCATCCGCTGCTCCCCGCCGCCGCCGCTTGGCGCGCCGGCTCGAAAACCTGCAGGTCGTGGAGGCGACGATACAACCCTCCGGCCGCGAGGAGGTCCGCGTGCCGGCCGCGCTCCACGATTCGGCCCGCGTCGAGCACGACGAGCTGGTCGGCACGGCGCACCGTGGAGAGTCGGTGCGCGATGACGAGGACGGTGCGGCCGGCCATCAGGCGCTCGAGCGCTTCCTGCACGGCTCGCTCGCTCTCGGCGTCCAGGGCCGACGTGGCCTCGTCGAGGACGAGGATCGGGGGGTCCTTGAGAAGGGCCCGTGCGATCGCGAGCCTCTGGCGCTGGCCGCCCGAGAGACGTGCGCCGCCTTCGCCCACCCGCGTGTCGAGGCCGTCGGGAAGGGCGTCGACGAACGCGATGGCGTTCGCGGCGGCGAGGGCGCTCCGGACCTCGGCGTCGGTCACGTCGGGCCGGCCGTAGGCGACGTTGCGCCGGACGGTGTCGTCGAAGAGCACCACGTCCTGGGTGACGAGGCCGATGTGCGCGCGGAGGGAAGCGAGCGTCACGTCGCGAACGTCGATCCCGTCGAGCGTGACCCTGCCGGCCGTCGGGTCCATGAAGCGCGGGAGGAGCGCGGCGAGCGTGGACTTTCCGGCGCCGGAAGGGCCGACGAGCGCGGTGACCGAGCCGCGGCGAAGGGCGAGGTCCACGCCCTCGAGGACTCTCTCTCCCCCGCCGTAAGCGAAGGACACTCTCTCGAAGAGAATCTCCCGGGAGAAGCCCGTGATCGGCCTGGCATCGCGCCGGTCGACGACGTCGTTCGGAGCGTCGAGCACCTCGAAGAGCCGGCGTGCGGAAGCGAGAGCCTGCTGGAGCGCCAGATTCGTGCGCGTCGCGCGCTTGAAGGGCTGGTACATCATCGCCAGCCCCACGCCGTACGAGATGAACGTTCCGAGCGTCATCTTGCCCGCCGTGATCCGCGCCGTCGCATAGCCGAGGAGGAGGAGGAACGCGAGGACGGACGCCGTCTCGACGAGGGGCGACGAGAAAGCCATGACGCGCGCCCCCTTCCGCGCGAGACGGAAGGTGCGCTCGTTCACTTCCGAGAAGCGTCCGCTCTCCCATTTTTCCGCCCCGTAGGCCTGGACGACGCGGGCCCCCCGAATCGTCTCGGACAGGACGCCCGTGAGGTCCCCCATTCGCTCGCGCGCCGATCGCGAGAGGACGCGGAGGCGCTTCGCGATGAGGATGACCGGCACGACGATCGCGGGCGTGATGAGGAGCGCGACGAGCGTGAGCTGAGGCGAGAGCGAGACCACGACGAAGAGAAGGACCGCGAGCGTCGCGAGCGACTGAACGAGATCCGCGAGATCGGTTCCGAACAGGCTCTGAACGCGGTCGACGTCCCCCGTCACCCGGGCGATGAGGTCGCCGGAAGGGTGTCGGGCGAAGAACGCTCCGGACTGTCCGAGGAGTCTCTCGTAGAGCGTCTTCCTCAGATCCCTCACGAACGCGAGTCCGACGGCGTTGAACCGGTACTCGGCGACGAACGCGCAGAGGTTCTTGAGGACGAAGGCGGCGAGCAGGAGAACGGGCAGGACGAACGCGCGCGTCTTCTCCGTGACGCCGAGCGAAGCCTCCAATGAGGCGAGCCCTCCGTCGAGCGCCTTCGCCACCGCCGTCCGCCTCACGACGGACTTCTCTCCCACCACGGACCCGAGGCCCGGTGCCGCGCCGGAGTGGGCCATCACGGCGCTCCGCGCTTCCGGAGTGAGGACCTGATCGAAGAGCGGGCCGAAAAGGTACGTCACGAGACCCGTGAACACGGCGACGCCCAGCATCGCGAGAACCGCGGCGAGAGCCGCGGCCCGGTGCGGCCGGAAGAGACGGAAGAGCCGCTGGAAGTCGCTCATGCGCCCCTCCCCGGGCCTGCTTCGGCGAGCGCGTGGAGGAGCGCGTCCGCGGTGCGCTCGGCCGCGCCGGGTGGGCCGAGGTCGGCGGCGCCGCGGGCGAGCTTCGCGCGAGTCGCCGCCTCGAGCGCGGGGTCCTGGAGGAACCGGGCGGCCTCCCGCGCGACGTTCTCCGGCGTCGCGTCGCCCTGGAGGAGCTCCGGGACCGTGCGCGCGCCGGTGCCGTCGTCCGAGACGATGTTCGCCATCGCAACGTGGGCGACCTTCACGAGGCGCTTGCCGATCCAGAAGCTCACGGGATGGATCTTGTAGACGACGACCATCGGGACCCGGGCGAGGAGTCCCTCGATCGTCGCAGTTCCCGACGCGACGAGGAGGACGTCCGAGGAGGCGAGGAGGGCGAGGTGGTCGCCGCACACGACGCGCCACGCCGCCAGCGACTCTCCGACGAATTCCTCGAAAAGCGCCCGTGGGATCGAGTCGGCCTGGACGAGAACGACCTCGAGGTCCGGCCATTTCTTTCGAAGAATCTCGACGGCGTCACGAAGCACCGGGAGGATGGATTCGACTTCGCCCTTCCGCGAGCCCGGCATGAGGACCATCCGCCGGATCCCGGGCGGGGGCGGCGCTGCGGGCCGCGCGAGCTCGCGCGCCGCCGCGTCCACGAGGGGATGCCCGACCCACGTGACGCGCGCGCCGAGACCGCGCGCGTCGTACCACCTCTTCTCGAACCCGAAGAGGACGAGGACGGCGCGACCGATCCGCGCGATCGTCTTCGCGCGCCGACTCCGCCACGCCCAGACCTGCGGCGAAACGTAGAACACGACGGGAATCCCGGCCCGAAAGAGCCGCTTCGCGAGGCGCAGGTTGAAATCCGGCGAGTCGATGAGGACGGCGCCGTCGGCCCGCTGCCTCACGGCCTCCGCCGCGAGCGAGCCGATGAGCCGGCGCGCGAAGCGCAGCTTCGCCAGCGCCTCGACGAGACCCACGACCGCGAGGTCCTTCTGATGCGCGAGAAGCCGCATCCCTTCCTGACGGCAGCCGTCGCCCCCGACACCGAAAGCCTCGAGCGCGGGGACTCGGGCTCCGAGGGCCGCCAGGAGCGCGCTCGCGTGCTGGTCTCCGGAGACCTCTCCCGCCACGACGAGAAGCTTCAACGCAGCACCGCCTCGAACAGGAATCCGAGGGCCACGGCGCTGCCGACGAGACCGAAGAACGCTTTGAGGAAGAAGCGGCGCCCCTCGGCGGGATCCTCCTTCCAGAGAAGCGCGAAGAACGCGGCCAGGAAGGCCGAAAGCAGGACCAGAAGCGGGAAGTGGTCGGAGAGGATCATGCCCGCCATCCGGACGCCCGCTCGAAGACGTCGAGCACGAGGAGGATCTGCATGATCGCGGCCACGAGGAGGTACGTGCGTCCGTATTCGCACGTGGCCGACGAGAGGTTCCACGGCTCGAGCGAGAATCCAACGACCGCCGTCGCGAGGACCAGGGCGAGGAAGACGGCCCCGCGCGCCCGGCGGCCGAGCAGGAAGTGTCCGAGACCGGGAACGGCGGCGGACGCGAGCACGAGGAGGGCGAGCTCTCGGCCCGACCGCTTCACGAGCGGCGAGCGAACGCGGCGGCGAGCTTCTCCCGCGTGATGGGGAGCTCCTCGGGAATCGTCCGCGTGGCGCCGAGGACCGTCATGAAGTTCGTGTCGCCTTCCCAGCGAGGCACGACGTGCAGGTGCACGTGATCGGCGACTCCCGCGCCGGCGCTGCGGCCGATGTTGAGGCCGTGGTTGAACCCGTGAGGCCGGTACGCCTCGGTCAAGACCTCTTCGGACATCGCGGCGAGATCGATGAGCTCGTGCCGCTCGGCGGCCGACATCACGGCCAGAGAGCCTCGATGAGCGAAGGGCGCGAGCATGAGATGCCCGTTCGTGTAGGGATACCGGTTCAGCGCGGCGAACGCCGAGGCGCCCCGGTGGACGACGAGGCCGTCCTCGTCGGGGCGGCCCGCCAGCGTGCAGAACAGACACCCCGTGACGATGTCGCCTTCGCCGGCGAGATACGCCGCGCGCCACGGCGTGTACAGGGTCTCCATCAGCGCGGGCCGGCTCCCGGAACCCGGTCGTCCGCGGCCGCAGGTGCGGCGGGAGTCGCCTGGTTGATGAGCTCCTTCAGCTTCTTGCCCGGCTTGAAGTACGGAACCCTTTTCGGCGGCACCATCACCTTCACGCCGCTGCGCTTCGGATTGCGCGCGATCCGCGCGCCCCGTTGACGCAGACGGAAGCTGCCGAAGCCTCTGAGCTCGATCTTCTGGCCCGACCTCAGCGAGGCGATGATGCCGTCGAAGACCGAGTCCACGATGACCTCCGCCTGCTTCTTGGTCACGTCCGTGGCGTGCGCGACCTGCTCCACCAGGTCCGCCTTCGTCGTCGTGCCTTCCGCGCGGCCTACCACAGAAAGAAGACGTTCCATCCGCCCCCCACCGGTGCGCCAGACAAGAGGCGCCCCGTCCATGTCGATTCCGAAGGTCCCGTCAGCAATTCGATGAGTCCCGGCCGCCTGGGCCGCGGGTGCCAGATTTCGGCCGGCACGGCCAGATGCGCGAGCCTCGCGGCACGGTCGACCGCGTCGCGGAAATCTCCGATCTCGTCCACGAGCCCGAGGGCGAGCGCCTCCTCGCCCGTGACGACGCGTCCGTCCGACATCCGCTCGAGCGCGTCGGGCTTGAGCCGGCCCTTCCGGCCCTCGGCCACGGCCGTCTGGAACTGGGCCCGGAGCTTCACGATGAGGTCCTCGAAATACTTCCGCTCCTCGTCCGTGAGCGGACGGGTCGGGTTTCCCGCGTCCTTGAGGGCGCCGCTCTTGAGGGTGACCGTCCGGACCTTCGCCCAGTCGAGGAGGTCCCCGTAGTTCATCCACTGCATGATGACGCCGATCGATCCCGTGATCGTGCCGGGATTCGCCACGATGTGGTCCGCGGCCACGGCCGCGTAGTAGCCGCCCGAGGCGGCGACCGACTCCATCGAGACGACGACCGGCTTTCCCGTCTCGCGCCGGAAGCGGCGAAGCTCGCTGAAGAGCTCCTGCGACGCAGCCACGCCCCCGCCCGGCGAGTTGATGCGGACGACGACGGCCTTCACGTTCGAGACGTCGTGGAATCTCTTCAGCATGTCGCGGAAGCGGTCCGCCGAGAGGATGATCCCCTCGAGGTCGACGACGCCAACGCGGCCGCCGAGGGCGAGAGAAGGCGCGCCGCCGCGCGGCGCGAACACGAGGGCCGCGGCGCAGACGAGCAGCACGAGAAACGCGAAGGCGCCGGCCGCGACGACCCATGCGACGGTCGAACGTTTCACGCGTTCTCCTCCCGGACGCCGTTCATGGCCGTTCTCCAGCTACTCGTGCGGATCCGTTCCGGCGGGAACGGCTTTCTCGTCCGTCTCGACGGATTCTGCCAGCGACTCTCCGGACTTTTCCCGCGTCGTCTCCTTCGCCGCCGCCTCGGCGGGTCCCGCCGGAACGTCCGCTCGCGCCGCCGCCTCGCGGGCCGGCTGCTCGACGTCGCGAGACGAGAGCCCGATACGCTGCTCGTGCGGCTCGATCCGGAGAATCCGCACGCGCACCGGGTCGCCCTCCGTGTAGTGCGAGGCCGGCTTCTCTCCGCGGCCGAGCGGAGTCTCGGAAACGTGCATGAGGCCCTCGAGCCCTTCGGGGAGACGCACGAACACGCCGAACTCGGCCACCTTCGCGACCGTGCCGTCGACGACGTCGCCAGGCTGGTGCTTGGCAGCGAACTCCTCCCATTCGTTGGGCCGGAATTCCTTGATCGAGAGGCTGATCCGCCTGTTCTCGACGTCGATGGCCGTGAGCACGGCCTGAACCTCGTCGCCCTTCTTGAGGACCTCGGATGGGTGCTTCACGCGACGGCCCCAGGACATGTCGGAGACGTGAATGAGGCCGTCGATGCCCTCCTCGATCTCCACGAATGCCCCGAAGTCGGTCAGGTTGCGGACCGTGCCGTGGATGCGATCTCCGATGTGGTACTTCTCGGCGAGCTGCTCCCACGGGTTCGGCTCGGTGGCGCGAAGCGAGAGCGAGAGACGGCGCGTCTCGGGGTTCACGTCGGCGATGACTGCTTCGATCGTGTCGCCCACGTTCAGGAGCTTCGACGGATTCTTGACCCGCTTCGTCCACGACATCTCGCTCACGTGGATGAGCCCTTCGACGCCCTCTTCGAGCTCCACGAACGCACCGTAGTCCGTCAGGGACACGACTTTCCCTCGCACCCGCGCCCCCACCGGGTAATGGGCGGGCAGGTCGTGCCACGGGTCGGGCCTCAGCTGCTTCATGCCGAGCGAGATGCGGCCCGTCGCCTCCTCGAACCGCAGGACCTTCACCTCGACTTCCTGCCCCACGTGCACCGCGTCCGAGGGGTGCGCGAGACGGCCCCACGTCATGTCGGTCACGTGGAGAAGGCCGTCGATGCCTCCGAGGTCCACGAACGCGCCGTAGTCGGTGAGGTTCTTCACGACCCCCTTCAGGATTCGGCCGTCCGCCAGAGCTGCCGCGGCTTCCCTCTTCTTGACCTCGGCCGCCTCGTCGAGAATCGCCTTCCGCGACAGCACGATGTTGCCGCGCTTCTTGTCGAGGGAGACGACGCGGAACTCCAGCTCGCGGCCCTTGAGCACGTCGAGGTTCTTGAGCGGACGCGAGTCGGCGATGGAGCCCGGCAGGAAGGCCCGCACGCCGATGTCGACGGACAGTCCGCCTTTCACGCGCTCGAGGACGCGCCCCTTGATGGGTGCACTCGTCGCGAAGGCCTGCTCGACGAGATCCCACGCCTTCCCGCGGCGCGCCTTTTCCCAGGAGAGCACGACGTAGCCGTTCGGCCCTTCGGTGCGCTCCAGCACGGCCTCGATCTCCTGTCCGGGGTGGGGGAGCCGGTCGGCGGGGACGTGATGGAATTCGGAGCGCGGGATCATCCCCTCCGACTTGTAGCCGATGTCGACGAGGATCTCGTCGTTCGTCACCTGAAGCACGCGGCCCCGGATGAGCTCTCCCTCCTTGAGAGAGCGCTCGCTCTCGGCGAGAAGACGCGCGAACTCTCCGTTCTCGGCGCCCTCTTCGGCCTTCTGGCCACCGTCGTTCTTCGGGTCCCTGGGCGACATGTACTCGTGCTCCTTCGCGGCTTGAAATGGGGCCACCTAAACTGCCGTGAGGCAAACGCTTAAGCGGCCGGAAACCTTGATGTTAGACGCGCGGGGGGAGACCGGTCAACCGGGCGGCGGAACTCCCCGGCCGAGGCCCGAAAGCACCCGATCGACGACCTCCTCGACCGAGAGCGCGGACGTGTCGACTCGGGTGTAGGTCCCGTCGTCCCTCAGCGGGGAATCGGCGCGCGTGGAGTCCGCGTGATCGCGCGCTTCCATGTCCGCAAGCACCTGGGCGAATGTCTCAGGAGACCCCTTCGCCGAAAGCTCGGCGAACCGGCGGCGCGCTCGCACCTCCGGCGACGCCGTGAGGAAGAACTTGTGCGGCGTCTCGGGGAAGACTTTCGTCCCGATGTCGCGCCCCTCGAGGATGCCGCCGCTCTCGAGCGCGAGGCTGCGCTGCATGCCCGCGAGCCGGCGCCTCACCCCCGGCACGGCGGAGACGGCCGAGGCGTACGCCGAGACCTCCGGCGTCCGGATTTCCCGGGAGACGTCCTCTCCGTTCAGCCACGTCCGCGCGTCCGCGGCGCTCCCGGTCACGCGCACGTCCACGTGGGACGCGACCGAGACGACGGCCTCGGGGTCTTTGAGCGGCAGCGCGATCCCCTTTCGCTTCACGGCGAGTCCGACCGCGCGGTACATCGCTCCGGTGTCGAGATAGGGCACGCCGAGCCGCGCGGCAACGGCCTTTCCCACCGTGGACTTCCCCACTCCCGAAGGTCCATCGATCGCGACGACGATGCCCGTCACGCCCGGACTCGGCCGCGGGCAGGCGTCTTCGGCGTCGCGGGCCGGATCGCGTGCAGCGCGGCGACCTCCTCCAGCGAGAGGTCGCGAAACGCACCGGGAGGCAGCTTGCCGTCGCGGATCGGACCGATCGCGACCCGGCGCAGCTTCGTGACGGGGTGGCCGACGAGATCGAACATCCTGCGAATCTGGCGCGAGCGGCCTTCGCCGAGAATCACCTTGAGCCAGGCATTACCGCCCGCGCCGTTCTTCTCGGGAGTCGTCTTGACGAGCTCGATGTCCGCAGGCGACGTTCTCACGCGGTCGTCGGGCAACACGACACCCCTCCGCAGCTTCTCGAGCTGCGCGGGCGTCGGCACGCCGGACACCTTGACCTCGTACTCCTTGCGGCAGCCGCCCGAGGGGTGCGTGAGCTTGTGCACGAGCGCGCCGTCGTCGGTGAGGAGGAGCAGCCCCTCGGATTCCACATCGAGCCGCCCCACGGCCACGACGCGCTCTCCGACGCGACCCTTCAGAAGCTCGAACACGGTCGGAATGCCGCCGGGATCGTCCCGCGTGACGATGAGCCCCTTCGGCTTGTTCATGAGGACGTACCGCCGCGCGACCGCCACCCGGACGAGCTTCCCG
>DATIFW010000097.1:0-33925 GCA_035455045.1 Thermoanaerobaculia bacterium
ACGACGTACGCCTGGTCGATCACGAACGGCACGATCACGAGCGCGACGAACATCCAGACCATCACGTACACGGCCGGGTCTTCCGGCAACGTCGGCCTGACGCTGACGATCACGAACCCCGGCGGCTGCTCGGCCACGAACAGCCTCAACGTGCCGATCAATCCTGTGCCGGCGACGCCCACGATCACGCCGACTCCCGCGCAGGTCTGCGCGGGCTCGACCACGAACACGGCGGACGGCCCTGCCGGTGCGACGACGTACGCCTGGTCGATCACGAACGGCACGATCACGAGCGCGACCGACCTCCAGACGATCACGTACACGGCCGGCGCTTCCGGCAACGTCACGCTCAATCTCACCGTGACGAATGCCAGCCACTGCCCGGCGTCGAACAGCCTCGACGTTCCGATCAACGCCGCGCCCGCGACGCCCGCGATCACGCCGACGCCGGCCACGCTCTGCGCGAACGTGACGGGCAATACCGCGGCGGGACCGGCCGGCGCCACGACGTACGCCTGGTCGATCACGAACGGCACGATCACGAGCGCCACGAACATCCAGACGATCACGTATACGGCAGGCGCTTCCGGGAACGTCGTGCTGACGCTCGTCGTCACGAACGCCCAGGGATGTTCGGCCCAGAACAGCGTGAACGTCCCGATCAATCCGATCCCGGCCTTCACCCCGGCGGCCGGCGCCCTCTCGGTCGCGACCTTCAACGTCGCCTATTCGCTGACTTTCGCCGGGACAGGCGGGACCGCGCCCTACACCTTCGTCCTCGCGAGCGGCGCTCTGCCGACAGGCATGACCTTGAACTCGAACGGCTCCGTCTCGCCGAATACGCCATCGGCCACGGGTGCCTTCGCCTTCAGCATTACGGTCACCGACGCCAACGGCTGCTCTTCGACCCAGACCTACACCCTGAACGTGCAGCCGAACCTCGGGACCGACGCCTACTCCGGCGTGGGAAACACGCAGTTCTTCATCACGGGCGTCGCCGGGGCTCCGACCACTCCGGCGGTCTCGAGCGCGACGACGGTCCTCGCGAACGACACGCCGGGCGGCATCGCCGTCACGGCCGGCACGACGGCCTGCCTGGGCATCGGCGGCTCGATCACGATGGATACGGTGGGCCGCTTCATCTACACCCCGCCCGTGGGCCTCACCGGCATCGCCAACTGCACGTACACGGGCACGAGCAACACGATCGCGGCCACCGGAGCGATCAACATCACGCTCACGAACATGGTCTGGTGGGTCGACAACGCGACGCCCTCGGGGACGAACGACGGCCGCTCGAACACGCCGTTCAAGACGATGACTGCCGTGAACGGCGCCGCGACGAACAACGGCGACTTCATCTACGTATTCAAGGGCTCGGGCACGACGACGGGGGCCTACACGATGAAGCCCAGCCAGCAGATCATCGGCGCCGGCGCAACGCTGAACGTGCCCACGATCAGCCCCCTCGTCACGATTGCAGGCGTCGACGGGAATACCCCGACCATCGGCGGCACCATCACACTCGCAGGCAATGTGACGGTCGCGGGCATCGACATGAACACGGATGCGTCGAACGGCATCGCGGGCACGAGCGTGAGTGGAGTCACCGTGACCGTGAGGAACGTCGCGACGACCACCGGCACGGGAGTCACGATCGGCGGATCCGGAAACAGCGGCACCTTCTTGTTCAAGAGCATCGCGTCGAACGGAGCGGTGAACGGGATCTCACTCACGAACACGACGGGGAGCTTCACAGTGACCGGCGACGGGGCCTCCGACCCGGCCGACACGACCCGCGGCCGAACGACGGCCAAGCAGGGTGGTGGCAGCATCACCCTGGGTTCAGGCGGCACGATCCAAAATACGACCGGCCCAGCCATCAGCCTCACGACCGCGACGAACGTCACCCTGCGAAATGTGTCGCTGACCGGCAACGCCGGCGGTGTGAACTCCGGGGCGGATGGCATCCACGCCCAATCAGTTACGGGCCTGACCCTGGATAACGTGCTCGTTATCGGTCACCTCGGCAACGACGGACTGTTCGGCAGCGGCGTCTCAGGCCTCGCCCTGCAGCACGTGGATATTCACTCCAACGCAAAAACGGCGGGCGTGGATGCCCTCGACATATGGAACGTCCGGCTGGACAACCTAACGGGCACGTCCACGGCCGCGAACTCCCTTTTCTTCGACTCACTCGAAGACATCTTCACGATCAGCAACAACAATTCGACCCTCACGATGACGGTTACCAACAGCGAGTTCCGGGACACCTCTTTGGCCGGATCGGGTAACACGGCGTTTGCGATGATTGCCAGCGGCAGTTCAGTGACGACGATCACGGCAACCGGTTCGACGTTCAAGAACGCGAAGACGACCGGCTTCCAGTACGCAGGGAACAACACCTCCAGCGGCACGGTAAAGGTCATGAACAGCATCTTCGGCGGGACGGCCGCCGGCGGCGATGCCGCCAACCAGAACGGTGTCGACGTCGACATCGCCCACCAGGGCGCGGGCACCACGCTCAATTTCGAGGTCAGCGGAAACACGATGCGGCAGGGGTTCCGGGCGAACGACTCAACGTCGATCAACATATTCCTTGGAGGTCTCTCGACGGCCGGTACGCAGATGATCGGAACGGTCAAGAACAACGTGGTCGGAATCGCGGGAACGGCGAATTCCGGATCCGATCTCGGCGCGGGGATCGCGCTCGATACCACGGGTGCGGGTACGTTGACCGCCTCCGTGACGGGCAACAGCGTCAACCAGGTTCGGGCCAACAGCGGCAACGTCTTTGACGCCGGGATCGCGGGGACCTCAAAACTCGACCTTTTCCTGCATAACAACGTGTTCAACGGAAACCCCGCCCAGGTGAATCCGCAATATGGCCTTCACATCAACAACGGTACGGGGACTCCGGGTGAGACCAGCCAGCTCTGCCTCGACATGGGTGCCAACACCGTCACGATGCCCGCCTCTGCCATTGCGAGCATCGATCTCGATGCGTTTGGCGGAACCACCAGCAACCTGGTCGGCTATGCCGGCGCTGCGAACAACGCGGCGCAGATCCAAGCGTTCTTCACGTCGGTAAACACGAGCACGACCCCCGCGACCCTTGCAACCCTTGCCGGAGGCACCGTCCAGGGATCTGCCGGCTGCGGGGTCACGTTCCCGAGCATCGTCTCGCTCGGAAACGAAACGCAGTAGAGAAGGAGAACGTCGATGGCTGAGCCTTTCCTCTCGGAAATCCGGATCATGAGCTTTGGATTCCCGCCCAAGGGGTGGGCTTTCTGCGACGGGCAGCTCCTTCCAATCAACCAGAATCAGGCGCTCTTCGCGCTCCTCGGAACGACGTTTGGAGGTGACGGGCGCGTTAACTTCGGGCTTCCGGACCTCCGGGGCCGCGTTCCCATACACGTCGGCAGCGGCCACACGCTGGGGGATCGGGGCGGCGAACAGGCGCACACGCTTTCGATCGCCGAACTTCCTGCTCATACTCATTTGTTGCGGGCATCCTCGTCCGACGGAGACACGCCCGTCCCCGCAGGCAACATTCTGGCCGCGTCCGGTGCGACCCAGGTGTTCGGACCCGCGACCGACCTGACGTCCCTCTCTCCGAGTTCTGTGACGAACGTGGGCGGAAGCCAGGCCCACCTGAACATGCAGCCGTTTCTGGTTCTGAACTTCTCCATTGCCCTTCAAGGCATCTTCCCGAGTCCGAACTGAGGAGGTCGCGTGGCACAACCTTACGTTGGTGAAATTCGGATGTTCGCGGGCAACTTCGCGCCCGCCGGATGGATGTTCTGCGAGGGACAGCTCTTGCCGATCTCGGAGCAGGAGACTCTCTTCAACCTCATTGGGACAACGTACGGCGGCGACGGACAGAGTACGTTCGCGCTACCCGATCTGCGCGGCCGAGTGCCTCTCCACATGGGGAACGGGTTCATCCAGGCCGAGACGGGCGGAGCGGAGGAGATCACCCTGACCGTGAACCAGATTTCCGCTCACAGCCATCCGCTCCTGGCCAGTCAGGCCATCGCGAGCCAGGCGTCACCGTCGGGCGAGCTGCTCGCGCAGCCGAGCGTCGCGAAGGCGTATTTCCAGAGCAGCGCCACAACTCAGCTCGCGGCGACCTCGATCACGGCCGTCGGCGGTAGCCAGCCGCACACCAACTTCCAACCGTATCTCTGCGTCGACTTCATCATCTCACTCTTCGGGATCTTCCCGAGCCAGACCTAGGAGAGAACATGGATCCGTTCGTCGCCGAGATACGGATTTTCCCGTTCAACTTCGCTCCGAAGGGCTGGGCCTTCTGCGACGGTCAGCTCATGCCGATCTCCCAGAATACCGCCCTCTTCTCGCTCCTGGGGACGACCTATGGCGGCGACGGCAAGTCGAACTTCGCGTTGCCGAACATGCAGGGGAACGCCCCGATGCATCCCGGTCAAGGCCCGGGCCTGTCGCTTCACGATCTGGGCGAGACGGGCGGGTCCGAGACCGTGACGCTGCTGGAGTCGGAAATCCCCTCGCACAGTCACGCCCTGCAGGGCGTTCCCAATCCAGCCCTCGTGAAGCTTCCGTCGCCGAACGGTAGCCTCGCCCGGTCCCAGAATACGAACCTTTATCAAACCAATTCGGGCGGCGGTCTGGTCGCAATGTCGGTTCAGGCCCTCGCTCCCGCCGGCGGCGACCAGGCCCACAACAACATGCAGCCGTACCTCACCTTCTACTTCAACATCGCTCTCCAGGGCGTCTTCCCGCCGCGGACCTGAAGTCCGTCTCCGCATGACGACGCTCCGCCCTGCCCGACCCGAGGACCGCGAGTTCCTGCTCTCCGTGTACGCGTCGACGCGTGCGGAAGAGCTTGCGCCGGTGCCGTGGACGGACGAGCAGAAGGGGGCGTTTCTGAGAATGCAGTTCGACGCGCAGGACGCGCATTACCGCGCGCACCATGAAGGTGCGACGTACGACGTCATCGAGGTGGACGGCGTGCCCGCGGGGCGGCTCACCCTCCACCGGAGGCCGAAGGAGATCCGGCTCGTGGACATCGCTCTCCTTCCCCGGTTCCGCGGGTCGGGAATCGGAACGAGCCTCGTGGCCGAGCTCATCGCGGAGTCAGAGAAACGCGGCGTACCCCTGACGATCCACGTCGAGATGTCGAATCCCGCGCGACGTCTTTACGAGCGACTGGGGTTCACGCCCGTCGAAGAGCATGGCGTCTATCTGCTGATGGAGCGGCGGCCCGAGGCCGTCGAGGCACCGGTCAGTTGAAGACCGCCTCGTATCGCATGCCCTCGGCGTCGGGGCCGATCGGAACGAGGAAGATCTCGAGGCGCCCGAAAGAGGCATGCTCGAGCGCGTACGTGCGCTGGGGCATGACGGGGCTGAGCGGGCCGCGGAAGACGAGTGAGAACGGCGAGCGCCGCGGACCCGGGTTCTGGCGCCGCGCGAGATCCGTCACCTCTATCAGCGTCAGCTCGGCGACGCCGGCGCGCTCCTCGAGGCGAAACCCTTCTCCGATCCTTCCAGAGAAATCTCCGAACGTGAGGCTCTCGAGCATGTGCCGCATCGTGGCACAAACCGTTCCCGGAGGTCTTCGATGAAAACCACCCGCAAGAACTTCCTCTTCACGGTCGCGGCCGGCCTCGCCGGAGCGGCAATGCGTCCGCTGTCGGCGGCGAACGTGCCGGTGGGCGCGATGGGCCCGGCATCGGTCGCCCGCAACTTCGGCGGCCTCGTCGGAAAGACGTTTCGCGTGCAGACGGGCGATGGAAGGGGATCGATCGACGTCGTCCTCGAGACCTTCGACGAGAGACCCGCCTCGAACGGAACGCACCAGTTCTCGCTGACGTTCGTCGCGCCCGGCGGCGAGCGTCTTGCCGAGGGGACCTATACCGTGGAGCAGGAGAGGATGGGCCGCTTCCCGCTCTTCGTCACTCCGACGCGCCGCGACGGGCAGGGCCGGACGTTCTTCCGCGCGGACTTCAACCTGCTCCTGAAGAAATAGGCGCGGACGTCGGGCATCCGGTCCTGATGTGGTGCGTTCTGGTTCATAATGGTGTATCGTGATGCCATGGCTCATCCGGAAAAGGCGATCCGCCAAAGCGTCAGTTTGCCGCCACGTGTTGCCCGCCGCGTTAAAGCCCTTGCGCGAACGAAGAAGACGAGCGCGAACCGTGTCGTGGTCGACCTGATCGAGGCGGGCCTGGAGGCCAGAGAAAAAGAGAGAACGCTCTTCTTCGATCTGGCCGATCGGCTGGCGCGCTCATCCACTCCGGCGGAGCAGAAACGGCTCAAGGAAGACCTCGCCCGCATGACCTTCGGCGATTGATGCCGAGGATCCAATGGAACAATCTGCCTCCGGCCCTCCGAGACCACCTGTTCGATCGGCTGCGGGAGCGGAAGATCGCCGTCGAAGATCTCTATCAGCTGAAGCTCTGGCGGGAATCCGAACCCGACGCCCCGGACGGCCTTTGGTTCAAAGACTTTGGTACGTTCAAAGTCTGCGGTGAAGGAAGGTACCCGAAGACGTTCCTGCTCGCCGGACAGCCGGCGAAAGGACAGAGGATCTGAGGGAGAACGCGTGGTGCGTCAGAAGGGCCTGAAGACCCGCACGGAACCGCTGCGGCCGTCCTCGCCCGCCGTCGCGACGAAGAGGCGGCCGTCAGGGCCGAACGCCAGCGCGACCGGCAGGCCTTCGCCTCCCGGACGGATCGAACGTACCCGCCTTCCCTCGGCATCGAGCTGCGTCAATTCGCGCCCTTCGATCGCCCAGGCGCCGCCGCCGGGCGCCGCGCGGCACGCGACGGCCTGAAGGCGCGCCCGTGCGCAGGGACCGCCCGGGGAATCGGGCTTCTGCGCGGGCTGCTGCTTCACCTCCGCCGCACCGCGCCCGTCGAGCGCGCACCGGACGATGCGTCCCGACGCGTCCGTGACGAAAAGCGAGGCGGTATCGACGTCGAGCCGGGCGGGATTCCTCGCGCCCTCGACCTCGAACGACCCCACGGCCGCGACGCCGCTCACGGCCCCCAGGACCACGATGAGTGAAGTCTCGGGCGAGAATGCGACGGGAGAGACCCGGAAGAGCTGCCCCGCCACGTCCGCCTTGCTGCGAAGCACATCCCAGGCGGGCGCCGCGCCCGCCGAAGCGTCGATCGGGTGCGTCACTTCGCGTCCGCCCTCGCGCCGGGTCTCGGTGACGGAGACGAGGTCGATCCTCGGCGAGAGGACGTCGAAGTCCGTCTCGTTCGCGAGGCGCACGGGGGTGACGAACGATCCGCCGATGAGATCGACGCCTTCGAGCGACAGCACGAGAGCTCCCTTGGCGCCGGGCACCTTCAATGTGAAGCGGTCGATCGGCACGGACTTCCCGCCGTCCGCGAGAGCGATCGCGAAGGCGAGGCCGGCCGCAGCGATGGAAGACGCCGCCATCGCCGCCTCAGCGCCCCGCTTCCTTGTCGCGCCTGACGACCACCTTGTGCCCGCGGATCATCGTGCTTCGGAGAGCGCGCATGACCGGTTCGGCGATTTTTTCCGACACCTCCACGAGCGAGAACCGTTCGGCGATCTGGATCGAGCCGACATCGCGCGAGCTCACCTTGGCTTCGTTGACGATGGCCCCGACGAGATCTCCCGGGCGAATCCCGGCAGCCCGACCCGCGCCCACGAAGATGCTCGCGGAGTTGCCCGGCTCCCGGCCCCCGGACCTGTATTTGGTCCCGGCTCTTGCCGCCCGCGGCGGCGGAGGCGCGGCGATCGCGGGGATCTCGTGTTCGTCCGCGACCGAGCCCGAGCCCGCCGCGGAGGGGTCCGCCAGCCTCACGGCGGCCGCAGCCACGTCCATCGGGTCGAACTCCTCCGCGAGCGACTCGACGACGACGCGATAGTCCTCCAGCCCGCCCGCGAGGATCGACTCGCGGAGAGACGCCCGCGTCAGCTCGAGGCGCCTGGCGCGGAGGTCGGCGACGGTGGGGACGCTCGCGACCTCGATTTTCTGCTTCGTCAGGCGCTCGATGTTGCGGAGCTGCCAGTGCTCGCGCGGCTCGGCGAGCGTGATGGCGACGCCTTCGCGCCCGGCCCGGCCGGTCCGGCCGATGCGATGGACGTAGAGCTCGGGCGAGGACGGCACGTCGTAGTTGACGACGTGCGAGAGGTGCCCGATGTCGAGGCCGCGGGCTGCGACGTCGGTCGCGACGAGAAGCTCGAGCGTCCCCGCGCGGAACTTCTTCATCACGCGGTCGCGGTGCTCCTGCGACATCCCGCCGTGCATCGCCTCCACGCGAAGCCCGCGGCCCTTGAGGGTCTCGGTCAGATCGTCGACCTCGAGACGCGTACGGCAGAAGACGAGCGCTCCCGCGGGACTCTCGAGGTCGAGGATGCGGCCGAGCGCCGCGCGCTTGTGCCCGCGCGCGACGACGTACGCCGTCTGTCGGACCTTCGGCATCTTCCCGGGCGCCGTCTTCTCCTTCTCGATCGCGATGCGGACCGGCTCCCGAAGGTGGCGCGCCGCGAGGGTCGCGATGCGAGGCGGGAGCGTGGCGGAGAACAGCGCCGTCTGGCGCGCTTTCGGAGTCGCCGCGAGGATCGCGTCGAGGTCTTCAGCGAACCCCATGTCGAGCATCTCGTCGGCCTCGTCGAGGACGAGCGTCCGGAGGCCGCCGAGAGCGAGCGAGCGGCGGTTCACGTGGTCGAGCGCGCGCCCGGGCGTCGCGACGACGACGTCCACCCCGCGCTTCAGGGCCCTCAGCTGCGTCTCCATCGACGCGCCGCCGTAGACGGGGAGGACGCGGATGCCGATCTCCCGACCGTACCGGTGAACGGCCTCGGCGAGCTGCATCGCGAGTTCGCGGGTCGGCACGAGGACGAGGACCGAGGGCGCGACTCCCCTTTCGGCCTCCGCCCCGATGCGGTGGAGGATCGGGAGCGCGAACGCTGCGGTCTTCCCGGTGCCGGTCGCCGCCTGCGCGAAGACGTCGCGCCCCTCGAGGAGCGGCGGGATCGCCGCGCTCTGGATCGGCGTGGGCTCCTCATAGCCCAGGGCGACGAGCGCGCGCACGAGGCGCCCGTCGAGGCCGAGGGTCGCGAAAGGAGACGCGGGATTCTTGTGCACGGCCCCATTTTGAGGCCGAACGCGGACCCCCGGTCAGGGCTTCTTCGCGGTGACCTGGAGGAGCTCGACCGGAAGCGCGCTGTAGTTCTCGATCTCGATCCTCTTCTCGTCCTTGTCCCAGGTGACCTTCGCCGCGGGCACGAGCTTTCCTTCGCCCTTTCCGTCCGGGCCGAGGCGGAGCTCGATCAGCGTGAACTGGTAATCCTTCGAGCGGGTGTTGTTCATCAGCTCGCGGAAGGACACCGGCCGGTTCGTCGCGAGGATCACGCGGCGGCTGCCGTCCGCTGCTTTGTGCTCGCGCGCGAAATAGAGGTCGTAGCCGATGGAGTTGGACGTGCGGATGGTTCCGACCGGCGGGAGCTTCTCGAGCGCCTTCACGAGCCTGTCGCGGCCGAACTCCTGAAGCGTGGCCAGGAGCTCGTCCCGCTCCTTGTCCGACGACCAGCGGGTGACGGTCAGGTCGACGATGGCGGTTCTTCCGGTGCCGAGGCTCGCCGCGAACGCGGTGTAGGTCTCGATGGGCTTCGGATCCGCGGCCCGGGCGAGGTTCGTCGCCGAGAGCAGCGTGGACGCGATCAAGGGCATCAGGATCGAACGACGACGTTGCATGGGTCTCTCCTCAGGGTGACTTCTTTCACCTCTCGGATCGCTCGACGCAAAACCCGCGCCGCGTCGTGGCCAATCCCGGTGACGCAGCTCATCGGATGGCCTCGAAAAACCCCGAGCCGCGGTCCTTCCGGACGTTGTTCCAGGCGAACCAGCGGCCGTTCATCGCGACGTAGACGCCGGGTGGAAGCGACTGGACGAAGGAAACGGCGCTCCCGAGGTTGAAGAGCCCGTCGGAACTGCCGAACGCCCATGGCACCATCGCGCCCGTCAAGACGATCGTTTTCCCCATCCCTTCGGCCGCGAGAGCGGCGGCGGTCTCCACCAGCGTGTCCGTGCCGTGCGTGATCACGATCCACCTTTCGGGCGCTTCGCGGCAGCGTTTGACGATCTTCTCGCGGTCGGTGGGCGTCATCTCGAGGCTGTCGATCATCATCAGCGTCTCGACGGCGACGGGCACCCGGCAGCGGCCGAGCCGGAGCATTTCCTGGATGTGCGTGTCCTTGAAGAAGAGGCGGCCCGTCAGCTCGTCGTATTCCTTGTCGAACGTCCCGCCCGTCACGAGGATGCGGATCGCCATCGGGTCGGACCTCCTGCTCGCTCATTCTGTAACATCGGCGAAGTGAAGGTCTTCGCCTCGATCACGCCGCACCTTTCCGTCGGCGACCGCTGCAGGCCCGTCTTCTTTGCGGGCCCCTGCGTCATCGAGTCTCGCGCGCATGCCCTCAGGATGGCGAAGGCGATCAAGCAGGTCTTCGCAGAATGCGGCGTCGCCGACCGGCTCGTCTATAAGTCGTCCTTCGACAAGGCGAACCGCAGCGCCCGGGCGAGCTTCCGGGGACCCGGCATCGAAAAGGGGCTCGCGATCCTCTCGGAGGTCAAGGAGAAGACCGACCTCCCGGTTCTGACGGACGTCCACGAGCCCGAGCAGTGCGCGATCGTGGCGGAGGTGGCGGACGTCCTCCAGATTCCCGCGTTCCTGTGCCGCCAGACCGACCTCGTTCTCGCAGCGGCCGCCACGAAGAAGGCCGTCAACGTGAAGAAGGGCCAGTTCCTCGCTCCCGACGACTGCAAGCAGATCGTCGACAAATGCCACGCCGCCGGGAACACGAACGTCATGCTCTGCGAGCGCGGCACGACCTTCGGGTACCACAACCTCGTCGTGGATTTCCGCGGGCTTCCCATGATGCGCGCCCTCGGCGTGCCCGTGATCTACGACGCGACACACTCGCTTCAGCTTCCCGGCGGCCTCGGGAACGAGACGGGAGGGTCCCGCGAGTACGCACCGGCCCTCGCGCGCGCCGCGGCGTCCGTGGGCGTCGACGGCTACTTCTTCGAGGTCCACGACGATCCCGCTCGCGCGAAGTCCGACCGGGCGACGCAGCTTCCGCTCGCGAGCCTGCCGAAGTTCCTCTCGGACCTCCTCACTTTCGACGAGCTCAGGCGAAAGACGCTCTCCTGACGAGACGGGAGACGGCCCTCGTCCGTAAAATCCTCCCGTGGATACGGACGAGCTCAACAAGCTGATCCGGTCGCTCAATCAGGGCGCGACCTCCGACCGGCGCGAGGCGCCCGAGCTCGAGCTCGTGCGCGGGGAGGAGTCCGCTGAGTCCGCTCCCGACCTGGACGCGACGGCGAAGCTCCCGCCGGCCTCGGAGGACGAGCTCCCCCCCCGCCTCGTGACTCTTCTGTCCGAGACGGTGCGCCGGGGGGCCACGGATCTCCTCCTCGTACCCGGCGCCTCGCCGGTCGTGCGGGTCAACGGCGCGCTCGAGAAAGCCGGCGAAGGCGAGGCGATCTCGGCCCGGACGGTGTTCGACCTCCTGTCGCCGTCGCTCTCGGGCGATCGGCGCCGCCGCTATCAGGAGTCGGGCGTCGTGGATCTCTCGCTCAGGCTCGCGGGCCTCGGCCGCTTCCGGGTGAATCTCCACCGCACGCGAGGGGGCACGGCCGCGGCCCTGCGGCTCCTCCCGAAGCGCGTGCCGACGCTCTCCGAGCTGGGGTTGCCGGAGATGCTCTACGACCTGACGAAGGCCTCCCGCGGCCTCATCCTCGTCACCGGCGCGACGGGCTCCGGCAAGACGACGACGCTGGCCGCCCTCGTGGATCGCATGAACCGGACGGAGAAGCGCCACATCGTCACGATCGAGGACCCCGTCGAGTACGAGCACGCGCACGCAAAATCGCTCGTCGAGCAGGTCGAGGTGGGGGTCGACGTCTCCGGTTTCGCCACGGCCCTCGTCGCCGCGCTCCGCCAGGACCCGGACGTGATCCTCGTCGGCGAAATGCGGGACCTCGAGACGACGCGCGCCGCGGTGACGGCCGCCGAGACCGGCCACCTCGTTCTCACGACGCTCCACACGAACGACGTCCCGCAGACGATCAACCGGATCCTGGACATCTTCCCGCCCGAGCAGCAGGCGCAGGTGAAGCACCAGCTTTCGCTCGCGCTGTCGGCCATCGTCTGCCAGCAGCTCGTCCCGAAGAAGGACGGCTCGGGTCGCGCGGTGGCCGTCGAGGTCCTCGTCGCGACCGACTCGATCCGCGCCCACATCCGCCGGGGCTCCTTCCACCAGATCCACACGGAGCTGACGCTCGGGAAGCGCTTCGGGATGATGACGATGGAGGACTCGCTGGCCGCGCTCGTGCAGGCCGGGACGATCTCCGAAGCCGAGGCCCGCCTCCGCGCGTCGCATCCGGACGACCTCGCGTCGCGGCTCGCGGCCGGGCGGGCTCCGGGCTAGACGGACAAACTCCGAATACCGGCCTTGACAACCGGGCCTCAAGCGCGGAGAAGGAACGTTCGTCGCAGAGAGGAAGAGAAAGGGAGGACCGCCATGAGCGCGATCCCCGGTCCGGGGGCGCCGCCACCGGCCGCTCCACTGAAGACGGACCAGGCACGAGCTCCGCGTGCCGGCACGGGATCATTCGAAGCTCCGAAAGCGCCGGCTGTCGAGGTACACCGCCTTCTCGTGCGCTACGGCGGCAACCCGAAGCCCACTCTCGAAGAAGTCTCTTTCTCCGTCCCCCGCGGGTCCGTCTACGCGCTCCTCGGGCGCAACGGCGCGGGCAAGTCCTCGCTCGTGCGCTGCCTCCTCGGCCAGCAGAAGCCCACGTCGGGCGGGTGCTCCCTCTTCGGCGAGGACGCCTGGAAGCGGCGCGCGCGGCTCATGGCGAAGGTCGGCGTCGTCCCCGAGGACCCGGATGCGCCGCCGTCCATGACGGCCCGCGAGCTTTCGGCCTTCTGTGCGCGCCTCTATCCCTCGTGGGACAGGGCGGGTGTGACCGCGCGGCTCGCGCGCTTCGAGGTTCCGGCGACGACGCCGTTCGGCAGCCTTTCGAAGGGCCAGAAGGCTCTCGTCTCGCTGTCGCTCGCCCTGGCTTCCTCGCCCGACCTCCTCGTCCTCGACGACCCCACGCTTGGGCTAGACGCCGTCGCGCGCGCAGCTTTCTTCGACGAGCTCGTGGGCGAGCTGGCCGACCGCGGGACGACGGTCCTCCTCACGTCGCACGACCTCGCGGGTGTCGAAAGGATGGCGGATCGCGTGGGGATCCTGAAGGGCGGCAGGCTCGTCCTGGACGAGAGCCTCGAGAGCCTCAAGCTGCGCTTCCGGCGGCTGCGCTACGGGAACGAGGGAATGGACGACCCGGCCTTGTACGGGCAGGAGCTTTCGGCCTTCGACGCCGTCAAGGTCAAGGTGCGCGGCTGGGGCATCGAAGCGGTCGTCTCGAACTTCGGCGTCGAACCGTTCGCGCGCTTCTGCGCCCTCGAAGGCGTCGTGGACGCCGAGGCGTCGGCGCTCTCCCTCGAGGAGATCTTCATCACGGTCGTGGGGGAAACATCTCCCGCAGCAAAGGGGAATCCATGATCGGCACTTTCGCCGTCGCGGCGCGCGAGATCGCGGAACGGAAGCTGCTCTTTCTCGGCGCCTTCGTCGTGGGACTCCTCCCGCTCGGATTTCCGCTCGCTCCCGTTCTGCGGGAAAACTCGCCGGAGGCGCGATCCGTGGCCGTGCTCTTCCTGACCGCCGCGATCGCGGTGGGCTTCCCGCTCGCCTTCGGATCCACGATCCTCGCTTCGGACATCGTCCAGAAACGCCTGAGCTTCTACTTTTCGAGGCCTTTGTCCGCCGCTGCGATCTGGGCCGGAAAGCTGCTCGGCGCGCTGGTGATCTCGATTGGCTGCACCTTCCTGGTCGCGGCTCCGGTTTTCCTGGTGGAAGGTGAAAGCGCCTTTTCTTCCCAGACAGGCGGCTTCGGTTCGCGTGGTCTTCTCGCCCTCGTCCTTCCGGGCGTTCTTCTTCTCGTTCTTCTCGCGCACGTCGTGGCCTCGATGGCGCGGCTGCGCTCGGCCTGGATCGTTCTGGATTTCATCCTGGCCGTGGTCCTCGTGGTGGCGATCGCGGTCTCCCTTCGAAGCCTCTTCTCAGCCGGCTTCTGGAATCTCGAGGAGATGCGGCAGTCCCCCGATCGGCTCGCGGGATGGCTGATCGCCACGCTCGTCGGGGTGCTTCTCGCCGCGAGCTGCGTGCAGGTGACGGACGGGCGCACGGACACCCGACGCTCGCACGGAGCGCTCTCGGCGACGCTCTGGGGACTGACCTCCGTTTCCGCGGCGATTCTCGGAGGTCTCGCATGGTGGGCGTCGTCCGCTCGGGCGACGGACCTTGCGCGAATCGAACGCGGAGTCCTGATGGCGCCCCGCGGCCCGTGGGTCGCCGTCGGCGGCCCGCTGCGCGCAGGCCGCGGCGCGGGGCAGTTCCTCTTCGACACCGAAGGCGGCCGGTCGGTGCGAGTCCGGTCTGGAAACGCCGTTTTCTCCGCGAACGGTGCACGAGCGGCGTGGACGCAGGAGAGGATCGGATTCGGATTCTCCGAAAAGAGGAGAAAGACAGACATCTACGTCGCCGACCTCGCCTCGGCGAAGGCCGTCGAAACGGGCCTCACGTGCAGCACGTGGTCCCGCCTCGCGTTGTCCGCTTCGGGCCGGAGGCTCGCACTCCTCGACGACGGGATCGCTACGGTGTACGACGTCTCCGATCCCTCGAATGCGAGACAGCTCGTCGCCGTGACGGTGGCGCCGAGGCTCGTTCCGGTCGGCGTTCAGGTCCACGGTCGCGAGCTCGACCTCGACCGCGCGCTCTCCTTCGTCGACGAGGATCTCCTGAGGCTGTTTCCGCGGACTTACTGGGGCTGGCGTCCGGGGCAGCCCGACACGTCCGCCTGCGAAATCGTCGAGATCTCGCTTCTTTCGAAGAAATCTCTCGTGACCGGCCGCTTCGAGCGCGAAGCGCTTCCTCATCTTCGCCTCAGCGCGGATGGGCGATATTTCGTCGGAGCCAAGGGCCAGCGCCTCACCCTCCACGACGGCCGGACGGGCACGGAGTTGCGGTCTCTCGAGAGCGATCTCAAGGGCGCAAGAGCTCTTTTCATCTCGGGCGGACGCATCGCCGTAGCCGGCGTCGCGGAGGGAAAAGGAGTTTTGAAGATTTTCTTAGAAGGTGAATATGGGCGTGCAGCACCTGCGCGCACGATCGACCTGGGTCCGGCGGGGGCCGTCGCGCTCGGAGGAGAGATCGCCCCGGATCACGTCGCGGTCTCCCTGAACCCCTTTCTGAGGAATTCGTCTACTTCTTCGCCGCAGTCGGCCTGGAAGCTCGCATTCGTGGACGTGGCGGCCGGCACGGTCTCTCCTGTCGCGGTCTCTCCTGTTCTCGACGGCCTCGTTCCCGCGGACCGATTCACGTGGTGGTTCTCCCCCCTCTTGCCGCCCGCCGAGGCGGGCTCCCCCGCCTCCAGGCTCTTCCTCGACGCGTCCGGGGCGCTCGTACGGTTCGATCCCACGACGATGAAGCAGGAGGTCCTCCTCGGCGGCAGACGCTAAGATCCGCCCGATGACCACGGCTGCCCGTCGGGAAGCGCGCCGCGTGATCGAAGCGGAAGCGGAGGCCGTGCGCGGCCTTTCCGCCGGGCTCGACGAGGGCTTCGACCGCGCCGTGGAAGCGATGAAGGCGACCGCCGCGACCTCCTGCCGCGTCGTCGTGACGGGAATCGGAAAGAGCGGAATCGTGGGCCAGAAGATCGCCGCGACGCTCGCCTCGACCGGCACGGCTGCGTTTTTCCTGCACCCGTCCGAGGCGATCCACGGCGACCTCGGGATGATTCTCGAAGGCGACGTCGTCCTCGCGCTCTCGCACTCGGGCGAGACACAGGAGGTCGTCGCCCTCATCCCGCACGTCAAGCGCCGGGGCGCGACGCTCGTCGCGATGACCGGCCGCCGCGACTCGACCCTCGGCAAGGGCGCGGACATCGTGGTGTCCGTCCTCATCGGCGAAGAAGCCTGCCCGCTGAACCTCGCGCCCACGGCCTCCACGACGGCGCAGCTCGTCCTCGGGGACGCGCTCGCGATGGCTCTCTCCGTGGAGAAGGGCTTTCAGCCGGAGGATTTCGCCGCCCTTCATCCCGGGGGGAAGCTCGGCAAGCGCTTCCTCAAGGTCGCGGACCTCATGCACACGGGCGACGCGATCCCTCTCGTTTCCGAGAGCGCGGCCATGAAGGACGTCGTCTACGAGATGTCGCACAAGCGCCTCGGGATCACGGGCGTCACGGACCCGCGCGGCAAGCTCGTCGGCGTCGTCTCGGACGGCGACCTCCGCCGCCTGCTCGAGCGCGACGGGCCGAAGATCATGGGCGACACGGCCGCGGACGCCATGAGCCGAAGCCCGAAGACCATCGGGGCGGCCGCGTTCGCCGCCGAGGCCCTGCGGCTCATGGAGGAGCGCAAGATCACGTCGCTCTTCGTCCTCGACGGGGCGGGCGCTCCCGCGGGGATCCTCCACCTTCACGACCTGTGGGGGATCGAATCGATTTAGCCGCTGCGCCGCGCGCTTCGCCCGCAACCGGAGAAGGGCGCGCGCGGAAGACCCGTGCGATTACTTGGAGGCGACCGCCGGGCAGGGCCCGCCGGCATCCGCCCAGGTCTTGAACTTCGCGACGAATTCCTCGTAGGGAATCGGCACCGGCGCGCGGCCGACGCCGGGATCCCATCCCCAACGCACGAGCTTGTCGTCGATGTGGTGGACGAGCTCGACCAGATCGCGCCCGCCGTTTCGGGACTTGTCCTTCAGGCGCTCGCAGAGCTCCCCTTGAGACAGCCCGATGAAGACCATCTCGAGGCCCGGCGGTGGAAGCTGCCAGCCCGGCGCCCCGGGCGGCGTGTGCGACCCGTAGCTCGCGGGCGGGTTCGCGGCGCCATGGCACGTCGCGCAAGGCAGCCCCGGCACGCCATAGCCCCCCGATCCGCGCACGACGCTCTGCGCGTGCGGGAGTCCCTCGTCGAACTGGAGCGGCGCGTCGCCCGGGATGTGGCAGTTCCGGCAGCGCGGGTGCTGCAGCACCTTCGCGACCGTGTCGAACGCGGCGAGCCCCTTGGCGCGCGGTGGCGCCGCCTTTTCGGCAGCCGGCGCGCGCAACGCGGCAGGAAGAAGCGCGGCGAGCGCACCCGCCGAGAGGAACGCAAGCGCTCTCGGCGCGGCTCTCACGCGAGCCTCAACGGCAGGTCGCGCAGTCTCTTCCCCGTCGCCGCGAAGAGCGCGTTCGCGACGGCGGGGGCGATCGGCGGCGTGCCGGGCTCGCCGACGCCTCCGGTCTTCGCGTGGCTGTCCAGGATGTGCACTTCGACGTGCGGCATGTCCGACATCCTCAGGACCTCGTAGTCGTGGAAGTTGCTCTCGACGACGATCCCTTCCTTCAACGTGAGGCGGCTCTTCAGCGCGGCGCCGAGGCCGAACGCGATCGCGGATTCCATCTGGGCGCGCACGGCGAGCGGATTCACGGCCGTCCCGCAGTCGACGACGCACACGACGCGCGGAACCCGGATCCGACCTTTCTCGACCGTGACCTCCGCGACCTCGGCGACGATGCTCTCGAACGACTCGTGGACGGCGAGGCCGAGGCCGTGGCCCTTCGGAAGAGGCTTGCCCCAGCCCGCTTTCTCGGCCGCGAGCTTCAGCGCGGCATGGAGGCGCGGAGCCTTCGAAAGGAGCGCGAGCCGGAACTCCAGGGGATCCTTTCCGGCCGCATGCGCCATCTCGTCCAGAAACGATTCCACGGCGAACGCGGTGTGCGTGTGCCCGACCGACCGCCACCAGAGGACGGGTACGCTCTTCTTTGCGGTGTGGAGCTCGACCACGTGGCTCGGGATCGCGAGGACGTAAGGCGAGTCGGACGCGCCCTCCACCGACGTCTCGTCGATGCCGTTCTTGATCATGTGCTCCGCGAACGGCGTCCCCTCCAGGATGGACGTCGAGACGATCCGCTGCCGCCAGGCCGACGGCTTCCCGTCCGCGTCCAGCGCGCCCTCGATCCTGTGAACCGTCATCGGCCGGTAATAGCCGCCTCGGATGTCGTCGTCGCGCGTCCAGACGAGCTTCACCGGCCGGTCGAAGCCCTTCGCGACGTGCACGGCCTCGGCGACGAAGTCCGACGTCGGGGTCGCGCGCCGGCCGAAGCCGCCTCCGAGGAACGTGGTATGGAGGAGAACGTTCTTCGGCTCGACGCCGAGGATCTTCGACGCGGTGCGCTGGTCGTTCGTCTGGAACTGCGTGCCGGTCCAGATCTCGCAGCCGCCTGGAGTCTTCTTCACGGTGCAGTTCAGGGGCTCCATGGGCGCGTGCGCGAGGAACGGCACGGTGTACGTTGCGGTGAGGCTCTTCGCGGCGCGAGAAAGCGCGGCCGCGACGTCGCCTTCGGCCTTCGCGGTCCGCCCCGGCGTCTGCGAGAGCGCGCGGTATTCCTCGAGCAGCTTCGCGCTGTCGAGCTTGGCGTTCGGCCCCTTCTCCCAATCCACCGTCAGGGCGTCGCGGCCCTTCCTCGCGGACCAGAAGTCGTCGGCCACCACCGCGACACCGGAGGGAACCTCGAAGACCGCCCGGACGCCGGGCACGGACTTCGCCTTGCTGCCGTCGAAGCCCTTCAACGTCCCGCCGAACACGGGCGGACGGGCGATCACGGCGGTCGCGAGATCCGGCAGCTTCACGTCCAGCCCGAAAATCGCCTTTCCCGTGATCTTCTCGGGCGTGTCGAGGCGGCGCGTGTCCTTGCCGATCACGGTCCACTTGGACGGATCCTTGAGGGTCACCGACTTGGGCGCCGGCAGCGCGGCCGCTTCCTCCGCGAGCGCGCCGAAGCTCAGCCGGTTCGCGCCACTCACCACCCAGCCGCTCTCGACGCGGCACGAGTCCTCGGCGACGCCCCAGCGCTTCGCGGCGGCCGCGACGAGCAGCATGCGCGCGGCGGCGCCCGCCTGGCGGTACCGGTCCATCTCCGAGTACGTCGTGGAGGACCCGCCCGTCATCTGCATCCCGAAGAGGGCGTGCGCGTAAGCCGGCGCCGCAGGAGCGTGCTCCACGCGAATCCGGCTCCAGTCCGCGCCGAGTTCTTCGTTGATGAGCATCGGAAGCGTCGTCCAGATGCCTTGCCCCATCTCGGAGTGCGCGAGGAGGACGGTGACGCTCTCGTCCGATCCGATCCTCAGAAACGAGTTCGGGTTCGGCAGCGGCTTCGGAGCGGCCGCCTGGGCGAAGAGCCGCTTGCCGGCGCCGGGCACGTAAAACCCGATGACGAGGCCGCCGCCGAGCGCGGCGGACGTGCGCAGGAAGGTGCGGCGGGAGACGGGGGTCGTGAAAGGCGAGCGCGCGCGCATGGCTCAGCCCTTCATGAGCGCCGCGGCCTGGTGCACGGCGCCGCGAATGCGCTGGTAGGTGCCGCAGCGGCAGATGTTGCCGCTGAGAGCCGCGTCGATGTCGCCGTCCGTCGGCTGCGGCTTCGCCTTCAACAGCGCGACGGCCGCGAGAATCTGGCCGGACTGGCAGAAGCCGCACTGCACGACGTCGAGCTCCGCCCATGCCTTCTGCACGGGGTGGTCGCCGGCGAGGCTCAGGCCTTCGATCGTCGTGATCGACTTTCCCGCGACGGATGCGGCCGGCCTCACGCACGAGCGCACCGGCTCTCCGTCGACGAGCACGGTGCAGGCCCCGCATTGCGCCATGCCGCATCCGAACTTGGTCCCGGTCAGCCCGAGCGCGTCCCTCAGAGCCCAGAGGAGAGGCATGTCTTCGGGGATCGCGACGTCGTGGGGCTTCCCGTTGACGGTGAGCTTCATGCGGTCACCTCGCGGGGGGAGTCTAGATCAACTTCACTGAGAACGAGTCTCCAGTCCGGCCGCTTCTTCGGGGTGATCCACGTCCTGCGCGAGGCGCTCGTCAGGGACTATTTGGATTCCTCCTGCGCTCTCTCTCAGGAGATCGCGCGCGCCACGGTCGCCGCGCGCCGCAATGAGCAGCGGAAACCACGCCCGCGGAAGGAGAGCGGGGACGCCGACGGTCCCCGCGTAGCCCGATGCCGCCGCGGAGTCAGGCGCCGCCCGCCAGACTTCGACGAGGCGCGCGAGGTGCTCAGCGGTCAGCGCGGGCTGATCGCAGAGGACGACGAGCGCCCCCGCGCAGGCGGGATCGAGGTGCGTCAGACCGGCCGCGAGCGACCGGCCCATCCCCTCTTCGAAGTCCTCCGCGCGAACGCAGCGGACGGCGAGGCCACGGACGGCTCTCTCGACGAAGGCCGAATCCGCGCCGGTCACGACGACCGCATCGAGAGGCGACGTCGCGAGCGCGAGGCGCGCGGCGCGCCTCACGAGAGGCTCGCCCGAGATCTCGAGGAGCTGCTTGGCGACCCCGAGGCGCCGCGAGCGGCCCGCCGCGAGGAGAACGACGCCGTGCGGCGCGCCGGCTCTCACGGCCGTCGCCGCTCCCCGAGGAAGCGCTCGAATCCCGCGGCCAGCGCGAGCGCGACCGCCTCGGCGCCGTACGTCCCGAGCGACATGCCCGCCGGAGCGTGGAGACGCCTCGCGAGCTCGGACTCCGCGATCCCGGCCTCGTCGAGGAGGTCCCGGGCGCGCGCCGCGGGCCCGAGAAGGGCGACGTATTCCGCCGCTGTGTCTTTCCACGCCGCGAGGTGCTCGCGATCGAGCTCGAGGGAATGGCTCGCGAAGAGGATCGCGTCGAATCGCCGCATCGAGAGGGCCGCGTGGCCCTCGGCCGGACGGACCGCATGGACCTCGTCGGCTCCCGCGTGCCGCGCGGGCTCGCTCCAGCGCGCCCGGTGATCCACGACGACCGTGGTCCAGCCGAGGCTTCTCGCGAGGGAAAGAAATGCCGGCGTCTCCGGTCCAGCGCCGAGGAGGAGCAGCGTCACGGGCGGCGGCACGTCGAGCCGCGCTGTCGGAGGTTCCGGCTCACCCGCGTCCGAGCGGCGGCCGTCGGGGCCGAACGCCTCCTTCCAGCCTGCCGCTGACGCGATTCCCGCGCCGAGAGCTTCGGCCGCGAGCGAGAACGTCAGCGAGAGGCCGCTCCTCTCGTCGCCCGCGCGAAGGAGCGCTCCGAGCGTTCCTCCGGAGGGAGGCGGAGCGGGGAGAAGGAGGACGTCCAGTCGCCCGCGGCACCCGAGGCCGGAGCCGAAGACGCGGTCGCCGGGCTCGGTCGTGTCCAGGAGAACGCGCGCCGCCCGGCCGGATTCGAGCACCGCCCGGGCACGTCGTTCGAGCTCGGGCTCGAGGCAGCCTCCGCTGAGCGCGCCGGCGAGGAGGCCGCTCTCGCCGAAGAGAGCGAACGTGCCGCGCTTGACGTAGGTCGAGCCCTCCGTATCGATGACGGCCGCGAGGACGAGCGGATGTCCGGCGGAACGGTGAGCGCGCGCCGCGTCGAGCAGCCCGCGCATGCCGCCCCTCGGGAAATCGTGCGCGAACACGTCGTCGGCGAGGCGCATCGGCACCTGACAGGCTAGCACTCGCGCGCCGCGGGCTTCGCCCGCCACCGGAGCTGTGCGCGCTCGCATCAGTCATTTCGCAGGGAAACCCCGCCCGGGTTTCCCTGCACCTTTCCTCGCGCCGGAGACCCGTGCGATTACTGAGCGCGCCCTTTCGGACAGTTGTCTTCACGCGCATAATTCCCCGACATGCCGGCCGCCCCGATCGTCCCCGAGGACCTGAGGAGTCGTCTCGCCCGCATCCGCGGGATCGTCCTCGACGTGGACGGCGTCCTGACGGACGGCTCGATGACGTTCGACGAGAACGGGAACGAAACGAAGACGTTCGACGTGAAGGACGGCCTCGGCCTCGTCCTCCTGCGGGACCTCGGCTATCGGATCGGCGTCGTCTCGAGCCGCACGTCCAAGGTCGTGGCGCACCGCTGCGCGGAGCTGAAGATCCCCGACGAGTTCGTCCTCCAGGGCGAGCGCGACAAGGTGGCCTCCTTCGACCTCCTCGCGAAGCGCTGGGGGCTCGACGCGATCGAGATCGTGGCCGTCGGAGACGACCTCCCGGACCTCGGCATGCTGCGGCGCGCGGGGGTCGGGGCAGCACCCGTCGACGCGGTCGGAATCGTGCGCGACGCGGCGGCTCTCCAGCTCACGAAACCGGGCGGCGCCGGCGCCGTACGCGAGCTGTGCGACCTCATCCTCGAGGTGCGCCGCGGCGCGCGCGCCGACCGTCCCTCCGCCGTGGAGCAGCCCCAGGCGCCCGGCGACGGGGACGTCATTCCGTTCCCGTTCGGCCGCGTCTGACCCGGCGGGAGACAGTCATGAAAACCAAGTCGCCGAGAGTCTGGATCGGCGCGGCGGTGTATTCATTGACGACGATGACGCAGGCCGGAGCAAGTCCGATCGACGGGATTTGGGAGACCGTTCTCGCCGGCAATACCCACATGATCGCCCTCGTGGAGCGGGCCGACGGGCGCCTGCTCGGATACACGCCATATTCTCCGGGTTCCTGGGTCGTCGGGGGCCAGCGCATCGGAAGCACCGTCACGGTCAACCTCGATGCCCGAGACCCCATGCTCTTCTCCGATCCGGGTACGATCACCGGGATCCGCCGCGGATCTCGTATCGCCGGGACGCTTACCGACGGCACGGGAACGACCTCGGTGACGCTCGACGAGGTGCACGCTCCGCGCACCGTCACGCACTGGCTCATGGGCCCTTCGATTGGCGCTGATGTTCTCAACCGCGCGATCCGCGTGGAGAACAATGCGGGTCGCTTCGTGACGGGGGGCTTCGTCGGCCTGACCGATTGCAGCTTTCTCGCTTGCGGCGGTCGCATCACGTCGTGGACCGTCGCGGGAACGGCCCACACGATCCTCACCGACTCCAGCGGCGTTTGCCCCTCGACCTCGGCGCTCGCCGGAACCTGGGACGCCGCAACGTTACTCGTGGACGGGACGTACACGACGACGGCGAGCTGCCCTCCTCCTTCCCCGGGTGGTCGTTTCTTCGGCGGCAAGGAAGGGCTCACGGACACGGTCGATATCCTCGACGCGCTCGGTCTTCTGCGCGATCTCGGCGACCGCATCGAAGCCGAGTCGCCTGCAGCGGCGGACGCGTTCGCGTCCACGTATCTCCACGACGGGAAGACCAAGGCAGACTGGCAAGCACAGCTCGCGGCGATGTACGCGGCCTTCGACGATCTCCGCGTCACGATCGACGCCGTGCGGCAGATCGTGACCTTCGCCGACGCCGAGACGAACCCGAAGGCCATCTCCTCGCCTCGTCTCGAGTGGCATCTCTCTGTCACCGGGGTGCCCGTCGCCGGCGGGACCCGGACATCCGTCCTCGACCTGACGAGCACGTTCGATGGCGAGCAGCAGCTCTATTGGATCGGGCGCGAGGCTCGTCGGATCGTCTTCAAGGGAAACGGTTATGCGGCGCCATTCTCAATCGCACTGCCGATCCAGGCCGGCGACGCTACGCGCATCGCGTACGGGGTTTGGCCGTTTGGTGTTCACGGCGGGGGACATCCCGAAGGCCATCCGGGGTGGGATTTCGAGTACGTGCCCGGAAGGATGGTGCTCGCGGCCGCAGACGGGGTCGTGGGCGAGATCGAGGTCGACACGACGGAGTTCCCCGGTCAGTTCAACATCCGTCTGCAGAACCGCCCGGGGTACAGGACTCATTACGATCACATCGGCGCGCTCGGACCGGGCATCGCGGTCGACGCGAGCGTGGTCGCCGGGCAGGCGCTGGGTCCTGCGGGCGACGTCGGCCCCTTCAACGCGACACACTTCGGGTTGGACCGAAGCACCGGCAGCGTTTGTCCGCTGAGCTATCTGACGGCTCCGAGTCTCGCCCTGTTCGATTTCCTCTGGCAAACCGCGGCTTACGAGGAGGAACTGGCGGAGCCGTTCCCCTGCAATCCGATCGCGGTCACGTTCCCGCTCACTCGGGTGTGGACGAGGATCAGCGGATCGCTCCCCGCGGTCTTCGAGCTCACGCGGCTCGATCCGCATACGACCGACTACCGCTACACTCTGCGTAACGTCCTCGGCGCAATCGTGCAGAGCGGTGCGATCGTCGCGCTGCAACCATCTGCGACGCCCGACTCCGGCACATTCGACCTCCGGCCTGACGGCTCTCCGATCCCTACGGTTTTCGCGCGCTATCGGATCGTCAGCAACGACATGCAGGTCGCCTGGGGGGCGACACGGCCTGCCGACCTCTCGGGCGCGTCCGACTATTCGACGACCGCGCCCTGAGGAAGGTGCCTCTTCAACCCGCGGCCTCGCGAGCCGGACCCGTCGTTCCTGCTAGGCTCCGCCCCATGCGCTGCCCCTACTGCGGCGCGGGAGACGACCGCGTCGTCGACTCGCGCGAGAGCCGCGAAGGAGCGGTGATCCGCCGGCGGCGTGAATGCAACGCCTGCCAGCGCCGCTTCACGTCCTACGAGACCGTCGAGGAGATCCCCCTTCTCGTCGTCAAGAAGGACGGCCGGCGCGAGCCGTTTGACCGCAACAAGCTGCTCCGCGGCCTCATGAAGGCGTGCGAGAAACGTCCGGTCGAGACGAAGACGCTCGAGGCTATCTGCGACGAGATCGAGGCGGGACTTTCTTCGCGCGAGCCGCGCGAGATGACGACAGCCGAGCTCGGCGCCCAAGTCATGGAGAAGCTCAAGGAGCTCGACCAGGTGGCGTACGTGCGGTTCGCTTCCGTCTACCGCCGGTTCGAGGATCTCGGCGATTTCGTGGACGAGCTCAAAGTGCTGCTCGGGCGCCTGCCCGGAACCGGGAGAGCGAAATGAGCAATCGCGAGAGGCCCGTCTTCGTCTTCGGCACGGAAGCCTCCCTCCCGGTCGCCCGTCCGGCTCCCGAGGCCCCCGTCGACGTCGTCGAGGACGCGAAGGGCTGGCGGCTCGTCTTCGAGATCCCGGGGGCCGATCCCGACCAGATCTCCGTCGACGTGCAGGGCCGCGTGCTGACCTTGCGCGGGGTCCGCCGCGGGACCGACCGCGCCGGCGGTGTCTTCCTGAGGGTGGAGCGCGCGGCGGGGGCCTTCGAGCGTGTCCTCGAGCTGCCGCAGGACCCCGACCCGGAGCGCACCCGCGCGACTTACGAGGACGGCCTGCTCGTGCTCGAAGTGCCGAAGCGATCCTCGACGAGCGGCCACTCCATCCCGATCGTGAAGGGAAAGAAAGGCGCATGAGCGCGGAATCCCCGTCGGCCGAGAAGGTCGTCATCCCGGACATCCTCCCGGCGCTGCCGCTGAAGGACGTCGTCCTCTTCCCGTACGTCATCGTGCCGCTCTCGGTCTCGCGCGAGAAGTCGATCGCCGCGGTCGACGCGGCGCTCGCGGAGCAGCGCGTCCTCCTTCTCGTCGCCCAGAAGGACTCCTCGGTCGAGGAGCCCAAGCCGGAGGACCTCTACACGGTCGGGACGGCCGCCGCCGTGATGCGGATGCTCAAGCTCCCGGACGGCCGCATCCGCCTTCTCGTACAGGGTCTCGCGCGCGTGAGAATCGAATCCTTCCTCGCGGAGACGCCCGCGCTCCGCGCGAAGGTGACTCGCCTCGCCGAGCCCGAGGAGCCGACCCCTCCTTCCGAGGAGACCGAAGCGCTGACGCGCAGCGTCAAGGAAGCCCTCGAGAAGACGGTCACGCTCGGGAAATCGATCTCGCCCGAGGTCATGGTCGTGGCCGCGGGCCTCGAAGACGCCGCGCGGCTCGCCGATCTCGCGGCCTCGAACCTCGAGCTGAAGATCGACGAGTCCCAGAAGATCCTCGAGACCATTCCCGCGGTCGACCGGCTCCGCATGGTGCTCGAGATCCTGCGCCGTGAAATCCGCGTCTTGACCGTCCAGCAGGAGATCACGGGCGCGGCCAAGGGAGAGATCGACAAGAGCCAGCGCGAGTACTTCCTGAGGCAGCAGCTCAAGGCGATCCAGCAGGAGCTCGGCGAGACCGAGGACATCTCCGAGGAGATCGCGGCCTACCGCCACAAGATCACGGACAAGAAGATCCCCGAGGAGGCGGCCCAGGAGATCGAGAAGCAGGTCAAGCGGCTCGAGCGCGGCAACCCGGACTCCGCCGAGAACGCGATGCTGCGGACGTACCTCGACTGGCTCGCGAATCTGCCGTGGGGAAACGTCTCCAAGGACAACCTCGACCTCCAACGCGCGCGGAAGATCCTCGACGAGGACCACTACGACCTCGAGAAGGTCAAGGCACGGATCATCGAGTTCCTCGCCGTGCGCAAGCTCGCGCCCGAGTCGAAGGGCCCGATCCTGTGCTTCGTCGGGCCGCCCGGCGTGGGAAAGACGTCGCTCGGACGATCGATCGCGCGCGCCCTCGACCGGAAATTCCTGAGGCTCTCGCTCGGCGGCGTGCGCGACGAAGCCGAGATCCGGGGCCACCGCCGCACGTACGTCGGCGCGATGCCCGGCCGCATCGTGCAGGGGATCGCACAGGCCGGCACGTCGAACCCCGTCTACATCCTCGACGAGGTCGACAAGATCGGCGCCGATTTTCGCGGTGACCCGTCGTCCGCGCTCCTCGAGGTCCTCGATCCCGAGCAGAACAGGATGTTCCGCGACCACTACCTCGGCGTGAACTACGACCTCTCGAGGGTGCTCTTCATCACCACGGCGAACGTCCTCGATACGATCCAACCCGCCTTCCTCGACCGCATGGAGGTCATCCGGCTGTCAGGCTACACGCTGGAGGAGAAGCTCGCGATCGCGAAGGCGCACACCGTGCCGAAACAGCTCCGGGAGAACGGCCTTCCGGCGTCGGCGGTGGCGTTCACGGATGCCGGGCTTCGCGCGATCGTGGAAGGGCACACGCGCGAGGCGGGACTGCGCAGCTTCGAGCGCGAGATCGGCTCGTGCTGCCGCAAGGTTGCCGTGCGCTGGGCGTCGGGCCGCAGGAAGAGCGTCACGGTGACGCCTCGGCAGGTCCGCGCCTTCCTCGGGAACCCGAAATTCCAGCAGGACGAGGTCCTCAGGACCGACCAGATCGGGACGGCGACGGGCCTCGCGTGGACGGCGGTGGGCGGGGATGTCCTCCTCGTCGAGGCGCGCGCCGTGCGCGGCAAGGGCCGCCTGCAGCTGACGGGGCAGCTCGGCGACGTCATGAAGGAGTCGGCGCACGCCGCGCTGACGTTCGCGCGCTCGCGGGCGGACGCACTCGGGCTGCCAGCCGACTACTTCGAGACGCACGATATCCACGTTCACGTTCCGGAGGGCGCGATCCCGAAGGACGGGCCTTCCGCGGGCGTCACGATGGCCACGGCCATGATCTCGGCTTTCGGGGGGCGTCCCGTCCGCCGCGACGTCGCGATGACCGGCGAGATCACGCTGCGCGGAGACGTCCTCGCGATCGGCGGCCTGAAGGAGAAGGTGCTCGCGGCGCGCCGCGCGGGGATTCGCACCGTCGTGATGCCGAAGGCGAATGCGCGCGACCTGACGGAGATCCCGAAAGAGCTGAGCCGCGACCTGAAGTTCATCTTCGCCTCGCGCGTGGACGACGTCCTCAAGGCTGCGCTCGGAGAGCCCAGGGCCCTGAAGCTCGCCAAGACCCCCGAGAACGGGAAAAAGACGGCATGAAAGCGGGATTGCCGCCCGAGGATGCGATCGTCCAACGCCTCGCGTCGGCTTTCGCGACGCGCCGGCGCGACGTGAAGACCGGCATCGGCGACGATGCCGCGATCGTTTCCGCTCCCTCGCGCCTCGCGGTGACGACGGACGTGCTCCTCGAGGATCACGACTTCCGCCGGGACGCCGATCCCCGCCGCCTCGGGCGCAAGGCGATCAACGTGAATCTCTCCGACCTCGCCGCGATGGGGGCGACACCTCTCTGGGCCGTCCTGGCGCTGGGGCTTCCGAAGAAAACGCGCCCCGACTGGCTCGACGCGCTCGTCTCGGGCGTTCGCGAGGCGGCGGCCGAGCACGGTGTGGCCGTGGTCGGGGGGGACCTGTCGGCGTCCGAGAAGATCTTCGTCACCGTGACGGCGCTCGGACAGGCCCCGGAAAAGCCTCTTCTGCGCTCGGGGGCCGAGCCGGGAGATGCGCTCTACGTTTCCGGAACGCTCGGCGCGGCGGCGGCCGGCCTGAGATTGCTCGAGGCCGGATACCGTCTTTCCGCGGAGAAGGACGTTCTCGATCCGAAGGGACGCCGCGTCCCGGCCTCCCGCGCACCCGAGAAGGGTCGGCTCATCCGACATCAGATCGATCCGCGCCCGCAGCTCGAGCTGGGCGCCGCTCTCGCCTCTGGGGGGCTCGCCTCGGCGGCCCTCGACGTCTCGGACGGTCTCGTGCGCGATCTGTACCGCATCTGCCGCGCGTCGGACGTGGGAGCGACCGTCGAGGCCTCGCTTCTGCCGGCCGACTCCGCGCTGTCCACCCTCGCCGGCGTGCTCGGCCTCGACCCGCTCGCCACGGCTCTCTACGGAGGCGAAGATTTCGGGCTGCTCTTCACGGTGCCGCGGCGAAGGCTGGCCGCGGTCGAAGCTCTCTCCGGCCGATTCGCCCTTCGGCGCATCGGCCTGATCGACGACGGCGCCGGCGTCCGACTCGTGCGCGACGGGAAACGGGCGCCTCTTGCCGATGCGGGTTTCGACCACTTTGCAGCCTGACTTCAAGCGCAGGTTCCTCCACATGCTCGGGAGCGATTCCCCGCCCGAGGTCGTCGCGGCGTCGTTCGCGATCGGCGTCGCGATCTCCTTCACACCGCTGTTCGGGCTTCACTGGATCATGGCGCTTCTCATCGCCGTGATCCTCAAGCTCAACAAGGTGGACATCCTGCTCGGCACCCTCGTCGTGAACCCCTTGACGCTTCCGGCGGTCGCCACGGTCGCGATCCCGATCGGACGCCTCCTGCTCAGGGCGCGGCGCGAAGCCATCGCGCATCTGCCCTGGCACGACATGTTCCGGCGCTCGTTCTGGACCAACGCGGGACCCGCGATGAAGGCGATCGGCCTCCAGATGGCGGTCGGCATGTTCTTTCTCGCCGTGATCGTCGGCGCGCTCACGTACGTGATCCTCGTGAACGTGATCCGCCACCACCGCGCGAAGCTCGCCGCGGCCCACGGGACTCAGGGCGACCGGGAAGAGGCTGCGCGCGCCGAGCTCAGCCCGCCGCCGCCGTGAACGCGGCGAGCGCCTTCGCGAGACGCGCGTCGGGCTTCGGAATGCTCCGGAGGATGCCCGGCACACGCAGGCGCGCCCGAAAGCGCGTCTCCGGGTGGCGCACGGCGTATTCGAGGAGCTCGGACGCGAGGACCTGATCCTGAGGGTTTGCGCGCACGGCGCGCGTCCACTCCGCCCCGGCGGCAATCGTCCGCCCCGCGCGCTCGTAGCCTTCCGCGAGAAACCGCCGGGCTTCGCCGTTCGCGGAATCGTTCACGAGCGCCCAGCGCGCCTCGTCCCAGGCTTCCTCCTCGCGTCCGAGCTTCCGGAGGACACGCGCATGCCCCAACCGCGCCGAGACGGCCCCGTCGCCGTTCTCGACCGCGTCGTCCCAGGCATCCTCGGCCTCCTCCAGCGTCCCGTGCACCTCCAGGAACGCCGCGCGGTGGTAGGCGACGGGATACGAGTCGGGAAAGCGGTCCTTCGCGACCTCGAACGCCTTGCGGGCTTCCTCCGTGCGGCCGGACTCCTCGAGCGTCTTCGCGAGACCCCAGTTCCCGTTCTCGTAGGACGGGAAGATCTCCACGGACCTGCGGTAGCACGCGATCGCCTCGTCGAGTTTCTTGTCGTCCCAGAGCTGCTTGCCGAGGAGCGCCCACGCATCGTAGTAGCCCGGAAATATCGCGACCGCCTCGCGCAGATGCGTGACGGCCGTGGTCCTTCGGCTCTCGCGCTGCGCGTCCCAGGCCACGTTGTAATGAGCCTTCGCCGAGCGCGGCACCTTCACGACCATGTCGGCGTACAGCGTCTCGTCGTCCTTCCAGACACGATTGCGCACGACCGTCGCGGCCGCGTAGGCGACGACGACCGTGAGGAGCATCGACTCGCGCCAGGGCCGCGCAGGCCGCGGGACCGCGCGCATCGGCGCCGCGAGGAGGCCCACCGCGAGACAGAAGAGCCCCGCGGACGGAAGGTATGCGAGCCGCTCCGCGAAGATCGTCCCGATCACGAACGGCAGGTTCGAGACGGGAAAGAGCGCGCCCCAGAAGAGGCACATCCCGAGCGCCGCGAGGGGCCGCCTCTTCCACAGCGCGAGCGCGAGGATCGCGGCCAGAAGGGCGCCCGCGGGACCCACCCAGGCCGCCGGCTCGCGCAGCGACCGGACCAGCGGCAGCGCGTATGCGGAGTGGTCGGCGGAGAGATGGATCGGCAGAAACGCCTTTCCCGCATAGCGCAGCGCGAGGTTCAGGGCGTTTGCCGCGCGCACGGGAAAGGACATCACGACGAGCGGATTCTCGAGCTCGAAAATGCCCGCTTCCTTCGAGATGAGGAAACCCTTGATGACGACGAACCGCACGGCGAAGAGTGCGGCGAGTGGGAGGGCGAAGCCCACGAGGCCCCACTTTCCGGCCGCCGAAAGGCCCCTCCACGCCTCCCGAGGGGACCGCCCGCTGCCTCCGCGGAAGAGCTCGCCGAGGAGGATGACGCCGGGCGCCACGACGGCGTTCTCCTTGATGAAGACTGAAAGGAGAAAGACGCCCAGCGCCGCCGCATAAGGACGCCTCGCGAGCCGGCTTTCTCGCGTCGCGTGAAGCCAGAGGAGAGCCACGACGAAGACGCCCCAGGCGGCAAGGAGCTCCGCCCGCCCGACGAGGGACGTCACGGCCTCCACGTGGATCGTGGCGACCGCGAAGAGCGCGGCCGCGGCGGAGGCCTCCCCCACCGCGAAGCCGAGCGCGACGAGCCAGGACGCGAACGTCACGGTCACGGCCGCGTGCAGCGCGAGGTTCACGACCCGGAACAGCCACGGCCGGTTCCCATGGATCCACTCCTGCACGGCGTACGTCAGGAGCAGGACGGGACGGTAGTTCTGCGCCGAGGTGAGCTCTCCGCCGAAATACTGCGTCGTGAAGACCTCGCCGACCTTCGCCGGGGTCGCGATGCGCTCGTTGTCGCGGATGATGAGCTTGTCGTCGTACGTGAAATCGTACGGAAGCGCGTTCAGGAACGGGAGCAGCGCGAGGAGCGCGAGACCCAGACGCCGACGGAGCGACACGCGCGGAGTCTAGCGTTCAGCCGGGGCTCTTCGATCTAGGGTGCGTGTTGACTGAGGATGTCCTCGATCTCCTTCATCGAGAAGGCGTTGAGCTGAACGATTCTCGCTTGGGATCGGAATGCAGGCGGCAAGATGCCTCGGGCCTCATCCCTGCTGCCCACCTCCACCACCATCCATGCTTTATGTTCCCCGTCCCTGCATCCCCAATCTGCATGTGTGAGGAAATGGGAGCCGGACTTGAGGAAGACCTCGACCGCCCGAGCACAGGGCACCGGGTTCGGCTCGTGTGGGACCTCGATCAGAAACCGTGCCGTCATCTCGATCTCCTTCTGTGATGGGTGGGCCGCGCCGGCCCTTGCGGCGCCGCCGCCGGCCGCACCCTGACGATATCAAGCCGATCGGCGAGCGCAGACGTCTCGTTCACCGCGCCGGTACTACAGCAGAGGACGCGGATGCTGTGGAGCGTCGTCCGCCAGCATGGAAAGATCACTGAGGCCCCAAAAATCGTCCCAGCCGTCTTCCATCCCGGTCTGGGTCCACCTCCAGTCCGCGAACGATGTCGGTGACGGCGGGCAAGCACCTTCTTGCAGAAGCGGTACGTAGGGGTTGATCTCGTGGGCAATCTTCAAGACCCGATAAAAAGAGTCCATTCCGAAAATCACGAAATACATCGGTGGACCGTACGTCGCCACGAGGAATCTGGTGTAGAGGTAATGTTCCACGGCCGCCAGTTCGTCATCGCAATTCCCGGCCAGGCGGATTTGATCTACCTTCTCCCAGGCATCCCTGATCTTCTCCGCGACCGTACCGCCGATGGCTACTCGTATCGAGGTCTTGATTCCCAAATGGACCGCTCGATCTCTTATTCTCGACATGGATTCTTCCTTCTTTCCGATCGCCCGGCGATTTCACGGGACTCTCGAGCGGTGCGAATCGCCTCCGATCCGGAGCTTCTTCATCTCGTACAGCAGCGACTGGCGCGAGATCCCGAGCTGGCGCGCGGCGCGGGTCCGATTCCCCTTCGTCTCGAGGAGGGCAACCTGGATCGCCTCGACTCTGGCGCAATTGACCGCCTCGCGGTAGGAACGCGCGGCACGCGTCCCCGCGCTCCTCTCGCGCAGGGCGCGCGGAAGGTGCTCGAGGCCCACGACGCGCCCCGGCGCCAGCACGACCGCCGCCTCGAGCGCGGCCAGGAGCTCCCGCACGTTGCCGGGCCAGGGCCATGCCCTGAGTGCAGAAGAGGCCTCGGGCGTCAGCCTCGCGCGTCCCCGAAGGGCCAGGTCCACGAAACGGACGAGGTCGCGGGGCCGCTCGCGGAGCGGCGGCAGCTCCAGCTCGAGACCGGCGAGGCGGAAATAGAGATCGGCCCGGAACGCCGCTGCCTCAGCCATCTCCTTGAGCGGCCGGTGCGTGGCCGCGAGCACGCGCAGATTCACGCTTCTCACGGCGGTCTCGCCGAGTCGCCGCACTTCGTTCTCCTGAAGAACGCGCAGCAGCTTGCCCTGGAGCGCGAGCGGGAGGTCTCCGATCTCGTCGAGAAAGAGCGTGCCCCCGGAGGATTCCTCGACGAGCCCCTTGCGGTCCCGATCGGCTCCGGTGAAGGCTCCCCGGGAGTGGCCGAACAGCTCCGCTTCCGCGAGCGTCCCCGGCAGCGCGGCGACGTTCACCGCGACGAAAGGCCCGCGCCGTCCCGAGAGCCGGTGGAGCTCCTGGGCCACGATCTCCTTGCCCGTGCCGCTCTCGCCGAGGAGAAGAACCGAGATCGTCGAGCGGGCGACGCGCGCGGCTTTCTCGAAGACGTCGCGTGTGGCGGGGTCTTCCGCCACGATCGGAAAAGCCGCAGGCGCCGGGGGAGGCACGTGGACCTCGGCCGGGACTCCGTGTTCGAGCAACCGGGTGAAGCACTGCTCCGCGCGCGCGAGACCCGCCCGCGCCGCGACGCGTCGGGCGAGGCGCACGAGGGGCCCGGAGGCCGACGTCGCGAAGAAGGACGGAAAGCGGCCCCGCCACTCGAGGACGCGTCGGACTGCGAGACCGGCGCCCGTCCCGGAAGAGGCCAGGCGCTGGAGCGCCGCGTTCGCGGTGTCCGAAGGCGCCCGGCCCGAGGCGAGTGCGGTCTCGGCGTCGAAAAGGGCACGCTCTTCGGCGCTGAGCGCGGGAAGCGCCTCCCGGAGGGGCCGCCCGGCATCGCGTGATGCGGAGGCCAGGACTCGCAGGCGGCGTCCCTCGGTGCGGGATCGGTTGTCCGGAATCTCTCCGGCTCGCGCGAGAAGCGCGAGCGCGGCCTCGGCGTCCGGCGCCGCGAGGAGGCGCTCGGCTTCGAAAAGGAGGATCTCCCGCCAGGCCGGGTGCGACGGGTCCAAGGAGCCGCGCTCCTCGGCCTCGCGGAACGCCGCCGCGGCCTCGCCGTCGTCCCCGTCGAGAAGCGCGAGCTCCTGCAAGCTCGGGATCGCGAACAGGATCTGGTGGTTTCGGCCGCTCGCCCGCTCGTGCGAGAGGACCCGCGCGAGAACGGCGCGCGCGGCCGAGAAATCGCCGGCCTTGAGGAGGAGGTCGATGCGGTTGCCGAGCGCCGACAGATAGCGTCCTTCGTGGCGGGCCGCCGCGTACAAGGCGAGCGCCTCATCCAGTTCTCGCGCCGCGACGTCCAGGCGCCCGCCGTCGAGAGCCGCGTGTGCGACGTCGTACGCCGCGTCCGCCCGCTCGAGGCCGCTC
>DATIFW010000098.1:0-9498 GCA_035455045.1 Thermoanaerobaculia bacterium
CCAGTAGTGCTCCGTGATGAACTCCATGTCGCTTCCCTCGGGTGGCTCGGCCGCCTCGCCAGGAGCAGAAAGCTTCAATCGATTCTCCCGCCCGCGAAAACGCCAGGAGTACGACACCGTGCGCGCTCCTCCGGCCGCATGGCTCTCCCGCTCGAAGCTGTGACCCATTCGCGCGGAAACGTAATTCTCACCATAAAGAAGCCGAGCCGTCCACGCGATCGCCACGCGAGGCACGATCTCCTTCACGAACACGACCCCTCGGCGCCATCCGTCGCTCGCCATCCGTCGCACGTAGAAACGGAGATTCACCTCTTCGAAATCGCGGTGAAAGGGAATCGCCGCGCCGAGGACGCGCGTGTCGAGGAACAGGAATCCGACGACACTCACCCATGTCCGGCCCCGCCAGCCATCCAACTCGGTTCCGGCGGGTACGAGCGGCGACAGCACTCTCGGGTCGATCTCGAAATTCATCAGCGCCAGATCGCGCCATTCAGCGGTCAGGAATGGTGAGGGCGTCTTCACATCAGGAGCGACTCCCACTCCTCCCAGAATCCAGGCCAGGACTTCGCGACGACGCCAGGATCGTCCAGCGTCGAGCCTGCGGGCAGCGCGAGCGCCAGGACTGCCGCCGACATTGCGACGCGGTGATCTCCATGCGCCTTGAACTCCGCCGCTCGCGGAAATCCCGTCGGGCCGTCCACGACGAGGACGGGGCCGTGCCTGTCTCTCTCCTCCCGCGCCGCCGCGCCCGCGCGTCTCAGGAGGTCGAGCGCGGCCGCGAGCCGGTCGGATTCCTTGTCGCGCAGGCGGGCGACGCCCGAGAGTCTCGACGTGCCGGCCGCGAACGCCACGAGCGCCGCGAGCGGGAGCGCGGCGTCCGGCGCGGGGTCGACGTCGGCATCGAGGGGTAGAAGGGAGCGCGCGCCGCCGTTCGGTCCGGTGACCGTGAGCGCCTCTTCTCCATCCGCCGCCCTCTCCCACTCGAGTTTTCCGCCCGCGGCGGCCGCCCACGCGCGGAACGTCGCATCCGGTTGCTCCGGCTCGCGCGCCAGGCCGAGCAGCGTCACGCGTCCTCCGGACACGAGCGCGCCCGCCACGGGAAAGCAGGCCGCCGAATCGTCGCCGGCGACGCGGAACCGCGCGGGCCGATAGCCTCCGCCCGGGGAAGCTCCGAACCCGTCGAGGACGCGCCGCGTCAGAGCGAGATAGGACGCCGACGAGAGCGGTCCTTCCACGCCGAGCTCGATGCCGCCCGGGACGACGGGCGAGACGAGCATGAGCGCCGAGAGGAATTGCGAGGAAACGTCGCCACGGATCTTCACGCGACCGCCGCGCAGCGACCCGCCGCGGATTGCGGCGGGGAGGAAGCCCTCTCGCGCGAGGCACTTCACATCTCCACTTAGGCCCCTGATTGCTTCGAATAGAGGGGACATCGGCCTTTCCCGCATCCGGACGCTGCCGTCGAGAACGTACCGTCCCGGCACCGCGGCGAGGAGGGCGGCGAGAAAGCGCGCGGGTGTCCCGGCATCTCCGACATCGACGTTCAGCTCCGGCGCAGCATCGCCGCGGGGACGCAGCGGTCCGCGCACCCGCCACATCACACCTTCTAAGAAAATATCCGCTCCCAAGAGCCTGAGCGCATCGGTGAGCGCACGGGTGTCCGTCGAATCCAGAGGGTTGAGCAGCTCGCTCTCGCCCTCCGCCAGCGCCGCCGCGACGAGCGCGCGGTTCGTCAGGCTCTTGCTGCCCGGGATCCGGAGACTTCCCGCGAGACGGCCTCGCGGCAGCGGGCGCGGGGCGCTCAAGATCCCGCTGCGGCCGCCGGGCCCGCACTGCCCGTCTCGAGCGCCCCGAACCCTCGGCGTACCGCGCGGCCGGCGGTCTCCTCTTCGACGATGGTGAGTCGGCCGTCCGGCGAGATCTCGCCGTGCTTTCTCTCCTCGAGCCACGCGGGCAGGACGTGCGTCACGGCCCCGTCGCCGCTCAGCGTCCGTGCGACGTGGAAGTGGCCGACGAGGAGGGCGTCGTATCCCGCCTGGCGCGCCGCGCGGCCTTCCGCGAGGAGCGCGGCCTCGGGGAGCCTCTCCTTGTGCTTGAAGTTCGAGCGGTAAAGCCGCGCTTCGGTTCGCGCGACGATCGCGCGCGCGACGGGACCGGGGATCGCTTTCAGTGCGGCGCGCGAGACCGGGTTCTTCGAAACCATGCGCCAGAACCGGTACGGGAGATCGGCCGTGTTGACGCGATCGCCATGGACGAACGCATAACTCGACTCCCCCACGCAAAGGCCGTCGGACAGCGCCCAGGACGCAAAAGGCGCCGCGTAAGGCGACCCGGCTACGAAAAAATCGCGGTTCCCTTCCACGTACCGGAGCGAAAGTCCGCGTGAAGAGACTCCCTCGAGACCCCGCAGAGTCCTTCTGAGAAGCGGCGTCTCGAGCTTCGGATCGCCGATGAAGACGTGAAAGATGTCTCCGAGGAGGACCGCCGTCGAAAAACCGCGCTTCCTGACCCCTTCGAGAGCCTCCAGGAAATCCTCCGCATCCCGTTCCACCTGGCCGAGATGGGCGTCGGCGAAGACAGCCACGCCGCCCGGGACCTTCAGGGGTTGAGGAAAGCGTGTCACGGTGAGATCTTACCGGCTGAGATCACTTCGGGCACGCCAGTTGCACGGACCGTCGTGTTCGCTGTCCTCCGAATGAACGCTCGGGCGCTTCTCAGATCCGCGGCGGTCGCCGCCCTCATCCTGGCGCCTCTCTCGGCGCGGGCGGCGGTCGTGTCGCCGGAGGTCCAGGCGCGCGCGAGGTCCGGGCAGGCGCGGATCCCGGTCGTCCTGTCGCTCCGGACGGGCGCCGTTCGCCCCGGCTTCTCCGTCACGCGCCGCCTCGTGAACGCTCCCGTCGTCGCGGGCTGGGCGACGGCGGCCGACATCGCAGCGCTCGCGGCGCGCCCTGACGTTCTCCACGTCGGACTCGACCGGCTCGTACGGCCCGCGGGGCAGATCGGAACGGCCCAGATGGGCGCGGACAGGCTGCTCGGACTGGGCGTGACGGGAAGGGGTCGCAGCGTGGCGATCGTGGACAGCGGAATCGACCTCGCCCATCCTGACCTGAAACCGCCGTCGAGCTCGGGCTGGCCCGGGTGGAACTTCGCCGACAACAGCGGGGATCTCGCCGACTGCAACGGCCACGGAACGGAGGTGGCAGGCGTCGTCGCGGGACCTCAGGGCGTTGCCCCGGAGGCCGGCCTCGTCGTCCTGAAGGTCTTCAGCCTCAACGACGGATGTCGAAGCGCGCGCGCATCGGACGTCCTGGCCGCCGTGGACTGGGCCGTGACGAACCGCGAAGCTTGGAACATCGACGCCGTCAACCTGAGCCTCGCCGACGATTCCTTGCACAGGGCCTTCTGCGATGCGGACGATCCTGCCGGCGCGGCCACGTTCGCCGCCGTGCGTGCGGCCGGTCTCGCCGCCGTGGCCGCCTCGGGAAACGACGGCAAGTCGTCCGGCCTCCCCTGGCCCGCGTGCCTCTCGAACGTCGCCGCAGTCGGGATGGTGTACTCCGCCTCCTCGGGCGCCGTGGCGTGGAACGGTCCTCCCTCGTGCGAAGACGCGCTGTCCGGACCCGACGTCGTACCGTGCGCGAGCTCGTCGGGCCCCGGCCTTTCGATGCTCGCGCCGGGCGTCGGATGGACGACGACGGCTGCGGGCGGTGGACGGACGGCGATTTTCTCCGGCACCTCGGCCTCGGCGCCGGCGGCGACCGGCGCCGTCCTGCTGACACGACAGACACGGCCGCTCGCCGACCCCGCCCTGGCGTTCGACCTCCTTCGCGCCACCGGCGTCCCCGTGCTCGACAACCGCACGGGCCGGATCACGCCCCGACTCGACCTTTCCGCGGCCCTGAACGCAACCACTCCGATCGGCTCCTGCGGCGGCGCCGCCATTCCGGACGGCTCGGGAGAGCTCGTCTGCGAGGCGGCCATATCTGCGCTGACGGGGCGCGTGTCCTCGGTGGCCGTCGCCTTGTCGATCGAGCATCCCGACGTGACGCAGCTCATCGTGTCGTTGAGCGGCCCGGACGGCGCGAGCATCCAGCTCATGAGTCGGAGCGGCCGCCCCGGCGACGCCTTGCGTGAAGTCTTCGGACGGACGCGCGACTCTCTCGAGCCTCTCTCGAGCTTCGCTGGCCGGCCGGCCGCCGGGACGTGGCGGCTTCGGGTGCTCGACGTCGTTCCAGGCGCCGGCAGCGGACGCCTCGTCTCGTGGGCGCTCCTCGTCGAGCCGGAGGCGCCGTCCGCCGAGACTCCGTTCTCGGGCGCGACGGCAGTGATCCCGACGTCCGCCCATACGATCGGGAGGCTCGGCGCGTTCTTCACGACGGACCTCAGACTCTTCAACGCGGATCCGGCGAATCCCCAGGCGGTCTCCGTGAGATTCCAGCCGGCCGACGCCGGGCCCGCACGCACCGTGTCGCTGACGCTCCCGCCGCTCTCGGCGCGCGCGCTCGACGACGTCCTCGGCAACACGTTTCGCGCCGTGGGTTACGGACCGCTGTTCCTTTCGGGACCGGCGTCAGTCGTGGCCTCGTCCCGCACGGCCACGACCGCCGTGCGCGGAGGCTCGTTCGGACTCTCGATTCCCGCGTCGCCTCGCACCGCGGCCGCCGGCTCAGGAGCGCCGCTCACCCTCGTCCCCGTATTCCGCAGCACCGGCTTCCGCGTGAACGTCGGGCTCACCGAGGTCACGGGTCAGGACGCCCCTGTCGAGATCGTGGTGAAGGACGCGCACGGTGCGGTGCGCGCCGTCCTTCCGGAGACGGTTCCAGCGGGGGGACTCAGGCAGGTGAACGACATCTACGCGACCGCGAACCTACTGCCCGACGCCGCGGACCGATTCGAGATCCGTGTCGTCTCGGGCGCAGGGCGGGTCATTCCGTTCGCGACGCCAGTTGACGACTCCTCGAACGACGGGGCTTTCTCGGGAGCGTCGCTCGCGGACACGGACGTCCTGCTTCCCGCGGTCGCGCGCGCTGACGGACGCTTCGGGGCGCGTTACGTGACCGACTTGAAGATCGCGAACGCGGGAGTCTCTCCGGCGCGCGTGAAAGCGTCCTTCTTCCCGACGTCAGGGGGCGCCTTCTCTCCGGTGCTCGTCACGCTCGCGGGCGGCGAGACGCGTTTTCTGGACGACGCCCTCGGACAGCTCTTCTCTCCAACCACCGACGTCTCTGGCGCGCTGCGCCTCACCGCGCTCGACGGCGCCGCCATCTTCGCCTCGAGCCGCACGTACACGCTGGACGGCGCCCGAAGCTACGGAGTCGCGGTCGACCCGGTCTCCGGGGCAGGAGCCGCCGGTCCCGGGCGAACCCTCGCGCTGACGTTCCTGTCGGGCTCCGCGCTGAGCCGCACGAACGTCGGGTTCGTCGAGACGGCGGGGGCGCCGACGAGCCTTCGCGTTTCGCTTCTGACTTCGTCGGGTGTGGCGGTCGCGGCCCGCTCGCTCGCCCTCGGCCCGAACGAGGCGATCCAGTGGAACGACGTCTTCGCCGAGATGTCGACGTCGCCGCTCGAGCAGGCGTCGCTCCTCATCGACGTTCTCGACGGCGGCTCCGCAACGGCCTGGGCGACGCTCATCGACAACCGCACGAACGACGGCAGCTACTTTCCGGCGACGCTCGTGCCCTAGACTTCCCTGCCATGAAGATCGCTCTCGGCTGCGACCACGCCGGCTTCGCGTACAAAGAGAAAATCAAGGCGCACCTTCTCGACATGGGCCATGAGGTCAAGGACTGCGGCACGTTTTCGGCGGACATGGTGGACTACCCCGTGTACGTCCGGCCAGCCGCCGAGGCGGTCGCCCGCGGCGAATGCGCTCGCGGCATCGTCCTTGGCGGCTCGGGAAACGGCGAAGCCATCGTCGCGAACAAGGTCCGGGGCGTGCGCTGCGCTCTGTGCTGGAACGAGGCCACCGCGAAAGCCTGCCGCGAGCACAACGACGCGAACGTCCTCTCGCTCGGCGAACGGATGATTCCCCTCGAGACGGCGCTCGCGATCGTCAAGATCTTCCTCGAGACGCCGTTCGAGCCGGGGGCCGGCGGCGGTCGCCATGCCCGCCGTATCGCGATGATCGAATGATCCGTCCGGGGCGCGGCCCTGCTATCGTCCGCCGCCCGTGATCGCGCTTTCGGGCATCAACAAGCAGTACGGCCGCCAGGTCCTCTTCGTCGACGCCTCCTTCCAGCTCAACGCTGGCGAGAAGATCGGTCTCGTCGGCCCGAACGGGGCCGGCAAGACGACGATCTTCCGGCTCATCACGGGCGAGGAGCACGCCGATGACGGCGACGTGTCCGTGCCGAAGAAGCTCTCGATCGGCTACTTCAAGCAGGAGATCGACGAGATGGAGGGGTGGCCCGTTCTCGACGAGGCGATCGCGGGCAGCGGCCGCCTCGGCGACCTCCACCACGAGCTAATCGGCCTCGAGCACGCCCTCGCGGACCCCTCCCGCGCCGACGAGGCGGAAGTCCTCCTGACGCGGTTCGGCGACGTGCAGTCCGAATACCAGACGCTCGGGGGGTACGAGCTGGAAGCCCGCGCCCGCGAGGTGCTTCACGCGCTCGGCTTCGACGACGCGCGCATCGACGGCGACGTCGGCTCCCTTTCCGGCGGCTGGAAGATGCGCGTCGCGATGGCGAAGGTCCTCCTGGGCAGGCCCGACGTCCTCCTCATGGACGAGCCCACGAACCACCTCGACATCGAATCCATCATCTGGCTCGAGGAGTACCTCGCGGGCTTCCCGGGCTCTCTCCTCATGACCTGCCACGACCGGGACTTCATGAACCGCGTGGTCACGAAAGTCGTCGAGATCGACGCCGGCGAGCTCGTGACCTACTCCGGCAACTACGACTTCTACGAGCGGGAGAGGACCCTGCGAGACGCGCAGCGGGAAGCCGCCTTCGCCCGGCAGCAGGCAATGCTCGCGAAAGAGCAGCGCTTCATCGACCGCTTCCAGACGCATGCTGCGAAAGCGGCACAGGTCCAAAGCCGCGTCAAGAAGCTCGAGAAGATCGAGACGATCGAGCTGCCGAAAAAGCGCGCCGTCGTGCGATTCGACTTCGAGCCGCCGCCGCGCTCCGGCGACGACGTGGCGATCCTCGAGAATCTGTCGAAGGCTTACGGGGCGAGGCGCCTCTACGACGATTTCGATTTCCTCGTCCGGCGGGGTGAGCGCTGGTGCGTCATGGGCGTCAACGGCGCCGGAAAGACGACGCTCCTGAAGATGGTCGCGGGAGTCCTCCCTCCCGACGGCGGCACGGTGCGCATCGGCGCGAGCGTGAAGCTCGGCTATTTCTCGCAGCAGGCCCTGGATCTCCTCGACCCCGAGCTGACCGTGCTCGAGCAGATCCAGAAGGACTTCCCCGCGGCCGGCCTGGGAGTGCTGCGCGCGCTCGTCGGCGCGTTCCAGTTTTCGGGCGACGACGTGGACAAGAGAGTCCGCTTCCTCTCCGGAGGCGAGAAATCGCGCCTCGTGATGGCACGCATGCTGTTCGACCCGCCGAATTTCCTCGTCCTCGACGAGCCCACGAACCATCTGGACCTCGCCACGAAGGAGATGCTCGTTGAGGCCCTCTCGAAGTTAGACGGGACGATGCTCTTCGTCTCGCACGACCGCACGTTCCTGCGCGGCCTCGCGAACCGCGTCCTCGAGCTGACGGGCGAGGACGGCACGGCCTCCCCTCACGCGTACGGCGGGTCCTACGTGGAGTGGGTGGCGCGCACGGGCCACGAGGCCCCCGGCGTGCACGCATAATCGGCCGAATGTCGCGCGCGCGGTTCGCGGCGGCGCTCGCCGCCGTCGTCCTTCTCGCTCTGCTCGGTGCCGAACGCGCGCGCTTTTCGTTCTGGACGACCTCGGACGAGCCCGCGCACCTCGCGGCCGCGCGCGAGTGGCGCTACGGGCCCGGCATGGTCTCGAACTTCGAGCACCCGGTCCTCATGAAGGTCCTCGCGGGAGTCTTCCTCCCGCGCGAGGTCCCCGCCATGGAGATCGACGAGACACGCGCCGGCCGCACGCCCATACCCTTCGTGTTCGCCGGCCTCGCCCTCGTGACCGGCCTCTTCGCGCGCGCCCTCGCGGGAGACCTCGCAGGCCTCGCCGCCGCCGCGCTCGTCGCCGTCGAGCCCACGCTGCGCGGCCACGGTGCCCTCGTCCAGAGCGACGTCCTCGTGACGTTCTTCCTCGTCGCCGCGACGCTCGCGCTGGAGCGCGCAGCGCGTGCGCCGGGCGGGCGCGCGCACCGCGCGTGGCTCGTCGCGAGCGGCGTCGTCTACGGCTTCGCGATGGCGTCGAAATACTCTGCGTTCCCGTTCCTCGCGGTGTTCGCTGCAATTGCTGTGGTTCGGCTTGCGACAGGGAGCACAGGAAAGTTTTCTTTGAAAGGGAATGAGGAGGGATTGGCGGGCCGGGCTGGAGCCGCGCGGGCGACGCCGCCGCGCACCGGCAGCTCTTCTCTTTCTTCTCCTTCTAATAAAAAGCGCCTTTCCGCCGCGCGTGAAGCTCACTCGCCACAGCCCGAGGCGCCACTTGGCCCTCTTCACCTTCTAAGAAATTCTCTTCGAACATCTCCTTCTGTTCTGGCATTTCTCGTCGGACCCGCCCTTGGCGCTCTTTTTCTCGTTCAACTTCTGACCTTCTCGGGCACGAGTGATACCGCGTTTCGCGCGGGAATCGCGCACGGGTTCGCCGGTCTGCCGCAGGAGCGCGCCGCAGTCGCGCTGGCACTCACGTTCCCGAAGTCGATCGCAGCGTACGGCGCGGGACTGCTCTTCGTGCGGGGCGTCGCCGGCCCCGGCGAACGCTTCAACTACCTCTTCGGTGAGCTCTCGGGCCGGGGACACCCGCTCTATTTTCCCGTCGCCCTGGGAATCAAGCTCACGACGGCGAGTGTCCTTCTCGTCCTCGCGGCGCTCGTCGCAGCGGTCGTTCTCGCCGCCCGGGGCCCGCGCTTCCGGAGCCTTCTCGCCGCACGCACGTTTCTTCCGGCCGTGCTCGGCGGGGCTTATCTCCTCGCCGCGTGCGCCTCGAACGTGAACATCGGCGTCCGCCACGCATTGCCCGTGGTCCCTTTCGCCATCGCGGCGGCGGCGGGGGTGCTCCGAACGCACCTTCGCCGACGCCGGACGCTCGCGATCGCGCTCGCTGCCGTCGTCCTCGCCGCGACGTGCGAGGCCGCGCTTCGGCTCGGCCGCGAGATCTCGTTCGGGAATCTCCTCTGCGGAGGTCCCGCCGGCGTCCCGGCGATTCTCTCGGACTCGAATGTGGACTGGGGTCAGGAGGAGGGGAAGATCTTCGAGCGCGTCCGGCAGGGCGACCTGGGGCGTGTCGGCCTGGCGTCCCTCATGGTGGACGAGTCGGGCGCACGTGCCGTGGGAATCGCGGGACAGGTCACGGCGCCGGACGCGCCGGTCGACACCGTCTTCTTCTCGCGTTTCCTCTGGGACAAC